>NZ_CAKLBR010000010.1:0-191254 GCF_920984685.1 Pseudomonas sp. Leaf59
CACCCTTGCCTCTGGCTAACACTTCCCCTTGCCGGGTGTGTAGAGGACTTTCACCTCCAAGTCACCAGCGTGGCCACCACAGCCAAACTGGTTGCGCTTCGCGCAACGCGCCATGCCTGGCGCACCATAAAAAACGCCCGCTGAATGGCTATGGGCGTTTATGCGCCGACATGTAACCGGACTTGCACGTCCGTGTCACCGTTTTTTGCGATGACGGGACGAAGACTAGGCGCGCGGGCCGTGCTCAACAAGTTCATGCTCAGCCCAAAATCCTGCAGGAAAATTCCGAGAGCCCGCCGCTCTACAATTTCATTTCTATGTTCAAAGCCCCCAAACCCTCAAGCGGGTAGCTGCGGTACTCATAAACCTCCCCGCGCACTATGAGGTGGGTGATTCCATCCACTTGACTCACTTGGACATCAGGCTCTTTGGTTTTCAAAAAGAAGGGTGCCGAAACCAGCGTTGTCAGTATTTCCTGATCGCTACCCAAGTTCTTGTGAACGTAGTACCTGTAGGAAAATCCCACTGTCGCGCCGCCCTGGCCGTCGCGTACCCCATAAATTGAGCTGCCGTTGCCCAAGGTGTATTTCAAAACCACTTCGTCCAGATCCGGGGTACCGGATGACATGATCCAATTGCCCCCTATGTAAATCAGGCAGGCCACCAGCAAGCAGTTTCGCAGGACCGGCAAGAGCCCCTTAATAGCCCTGAGAAATTGCATATTCAATACCTCTTTTTATCCAATATTGATCACGAGGGTCATCGCCAAAAGGGTCACCGCCCCACCATGATCCAAACTCAGGCCTGGTAGTTTTTGCGAATGTTTGAGCGACACCTGCTGCCCGTAACAGCACATGCTCGGGAATACCCAATACCGTACCTGTAGCACCGTAATTGAAATTACCAAAAGCTTCGTACTGACGCCCTCGCTTCTTGTAGTTCCATGGCCCGGCAGCCCTGACCTGGGAATAGAACCAGGAATAGGCGAATGCCGAGCCTGGCTGAAGATGAATACGCTTGCATTCGGATATCGCCATGTTTTCAAAAATTGAAACACCAGGCGGCATAAGTGGTACGGCCATTTGCGGGTCCTTGCTGGCAGTGAGGAGCGCAGAAATTAACCACTTCACTCACGCCTGAAAACCCAATAAATCAAAGTGCGGAACACGCCTACAGCAATGACATACTATTCTGACAAGACCTTCAGGTTGTTACTCGGAACCTGTCTCTCTAGTCTTTTTTCGTCCAAACCCATCACGGGCGAACATCATGAATCCGAACCCTAAACCCAATATTGGCATGCACAACCCACCTCACCCAGGCGAAATTTTGCTTGAGGATGTGATCCCTGCCGTAGGCATCACCATCACTGAAATGGCAAGGCGCCTGGGCTTCGCCCGTGAGACGTTTTCCAGGATCTTGCATGGCCATGCCCCAATCAGCCCGGACCTTGCAGTCAGGTTGGAGCGCGCCGGTGTGAGTACCGCACAGCTATGGTTATCGATGCAAAGCGCCTACGACCTGTGGCAGGCAGAACACCATGAGCAGCCGTTGATTGAGCGGTTTGCGCGGATCGATTGAAGGCTGAAGCCGAGCGCAATTCACTGTGGGAGGGGGCTTGCTCCCGATAGCAGGCGATCGGTTGATGAATAGGCAACTGACCCACCGCTATCGGGAGCGGCCCCCCTCCCACATGGAATCTTCACACGGCATGTCATCAGGCGAGGCCGGACTCGACCAGCAGCGCTTCAAGCCCCATCAAATCCGGCACTCTCGCCACATGCTCGCCCACCTGCACCGCCGCCAGCTCCAGCGGGCACAGCGGCACGTCGACGTAGCTCAATTCGCTGTCGAGTTTGTACGAGCGGGGAATGCCCTGGATCACCAGCGCAATGAACTTCAGCGTTGGCCGCCCGCCGAGGGCGTTCAGCACCACGATGCGCGAACGCTCGCCGGTCAGGCTGGCTTCGCCGCACACCGCTTCAAAGCTGATCAACGGAATCTGCCGATCACGCCAGGTCACTTGCCGCAGATACCACGGCGGCGCATCACTGGCCGGCTCTCCACGCTGAAAGTCGATCAACTCGGCAATGGCGACGTTAGGCAACACCAGGTGCCGATCAGCCAGGGGCAGCAGCAGGCCGGTAAGTTGGCTGGCGCGGTGGTCAAGCATGGGACTTGCTCCAATAGGCGATGCTTTCCAGCAGCACCGACTCCTGGTACGGCTTGCCCAGGTAGTCGTTGACGCCGATGGCCATGGCGCGGTCGCGGTGTTTCTGGCCGGTGCGCGAGGTGATCATGATGATCGGCAGGCGCATCAGCCGTGGGTCGTTGCGCATCTGGATCGCCACTTCGAAACCGTCCATGCGCGGCATTTCGATGTCGAGCAGCATCAGGTCCGGGGTGTGCTCCTCAAGCACGGCCAGGGCGTCGATGCCGTCCTTGGCGGTGAGCACGTTCATGCCGTTGCGCTCCAGCAGGCGGCTGGTGACTTTGCGCACGGTGACCGAATCGTCCACCACCAGCACCAGCAGCGGACGCTTTTTCAGCGGGTCGTTGAGCACCAGCGGCACGTCCAGCGCCTGCGCCGGCAAGGCCGGTTGCCGCACGCGGATATGCGCCAGCAGGTCGATGATCAACACCACGCGACCATCGCCCAGGATCGTTGCGCCGGACAGCCCCTGCACCCCGGCAAACTGCGGCCCCAAGCCCTTGACCACAATCTCGCGTGTGCCCGCCATGGCATCCACATGCACCGCCACGCGGCGCTCATTGCAGTGCACCAGCAACACCGGTACCGGTTGGTACTCGCCCAGCAGTTTCGGGCGGCCGACGGTGTGCAACAGGTCGCCCAGGTAGAACAGCTCATAGCGCTGGCCGGCGTATTCGTAACACGGCGGGTCCTGCTGATAATGCCCGGCCAGTTCATGGGGGGGCACGCGCACCAGGCCTTCAATGGTGTTGAGCGGGATCGCGTATTGATCGTCCGCGCACTGCACCATCAACGCCCGGTTGACCGACACGGTGAACGGCAGGCGAATGCGAAAGTGCACGCCCGCTCCCGAGGTCGAATCGATCACCATCGAGCCGCCCAGCTGGCGCACCTCTTCATGCACCACGTCCATGCCCACGCCACGCCCGGAAATCTGCGTGATTTTCTCGGCGGTAGAAAACCCCGGCTGCAGGATGAACTGCAACACGTCGCGGTCGCTCATCTCCTGATCGGGCTTGAGCAGCCCGCGCTTGATCGCCTTGCGCCGCACCGCGTCGAGGGGCACGCCGGCGCCGTCGTCGCGCATGTCGAACACGATGTCGCCGCCTTCGTGGGTCAGGTCCAGGGTGATGCGGCCCGTCTCGGGCTTGCCCGCCAACAGGCGCGCCTCACGCGATTCCAGGCCGTGGTCGACGGCGTTGCGCAGCATATGCTCGAGCGGCGCAACCATGCGCTCCAGCACGTTGCGGTCCATCTCGCCCTCGGCATTGCCGACCACGAACTCCACGTCCTTGCCCAACTCTTGCGCCACCTGGCGCACGATGCGCTTGAGGCGTGGCAGCATGCGTTCGAACGGCACCATGCGGGTGCGCATCAGGCCTTCCTGCAAGGCGGTGTTGATGCGCGCCTGTTGCTGCAACAGGTCATGGGCATCCTGGTTGCGGCGCTCAAGGGTTTCCTTGAGATCCAGCAGGTCGCTGGCCGACTCGGACAGCGCGCGGGACAACTGCTGCAACTGTGAATGGCGGTCCATTTCCAGCGGATCGAATTCTTCATAGCCCAGGCGCTCGGCCTCGGCCTGCTGGCGGCTGAGCAGGCGGCCCTGGGTTTCGATGTCGAGCCGGCGCAGTTGGTCGCGCATGCGCTCGATGGTGGTTTCCACCTCGCTCAACGCGGCGCGCGCGTCGTTGACCTGCTGTTCGATGCGGCCCCGGAAGATCGAGGTTTCGCCGGCCAAATTGACCAGATCGTCGAGCAGGTCGGCGGAGATCTTCACCATGTCGGCGTTGGGGTCGACGGCCGTTTCGGTCTTGCCCGCCGGCAACGCCACCGGCCCCAGCGGTTCCGCGCTGGGCTGCACCAGGCTTCTGATGCGCGTGATCAGTTTGTCCACCGAGCCCACCGGCAGGCCATCGGCGACCGCGTCGATCATCTGCGCCAGGCGGTCGTGGCAGCCTTGCAGCAAAGCGAACAGCTCGGCCGACGGCGCAAGCAACCCGGCCGACAGCCCTTCGTAGAGAAATTCCAGCTCATGGGCCAGGTCGCCAATCGGCGCGATCTCGACCATGCGCGCGCCGCCCTTGAGGGTGTGCAGGTCGCGCAGCAGGGTTTCCACTTCCTGGCGACCGCCCGGCTCGGCCTGCCAGCGCAGCAGCGCGGCGCCGGAACTGTCGAGGATATCGGCCGCTTCTTCGAGGAAGATATCCAGCAGCTCGGGGTCGGCACTGGCGGCCTGCGGTGCGGCAACCGGTGCAGCCGGCGTACTGGCCTGGCGAAACGCACGCAACGCGTCGATCAGTTCGCGGCTGTCGCCCAACGGCTGATGGTCGTGCAGCTCTTCCAACTGCAAGGCCAACTGCTCGTGACTGGCCATCAGCAGGCGCGACAGTTCGGCCGAGTAGCTGTAGCGGCGGTCCACCAGGCCTTCGTACAGGCACTCAAGTTCCTGGGCGAGGTCGCCCACCGGCTCGATTTCGGCCATGCGCGCGCCACCCTTGAGGGTGTGCAGGTCGCGTTGCAGGGAGGACAGCGGCGCGGCGTTTTCCGGGTCCAGCAGCCAGCGTTTGAGCGACTGGCCGGCACTGTCGAGAATGTCCACCGCCTCTTCGAGGAAGATCTCGACGATCTCGTCGTCCATCGCCGTTGCCTGCTCCAACTGCGCCGTGGCGGCGCCCAGTTCGGCGATGTTCGGGGCGTTGTGGCCGTCGCGGGTGATCAGCCCGGTGGCGGACGGGTCGAGTGCATCGTCAAGCAGCTCGCGCAGGGCCTGCAAACGGGCCGGTGCCGGGCTGATTTCCTGGCCGGCGGCCAACTGGTCGAGCATGTTGATCAATGCTTCGTGGGCCTGTTCGGCCTCATGAAAAAACCGCGCGCTGACCGCCAGGCTGCTTTCTTCCACCGCGCCATACAGGTCAAGCAAGGCTTCACACAGGGCATCGATGGGGTGCAGGTCAGCAAGGTGCGCGCCCTCCCCCAGGGTGGTCAATTCGTCCAGCAGCGCGCTCAGCTCCTGGCGCTCGCCGGGGTGCTGCTGCCAGCGGCGCAGCAGGCTTTCGGCATCCAGCAAAATGTCCATGCCCTGGGCCAGGAAGTTGCTGATCAACTGCGGGTCGCGCTTGATGCGCAGGCCCGTGCCGGGGGCGTCGAGCAAGGCTTGAAGCTGCTGGTCGAGCAGCGCCTGGGTGCGGTTGATCAGCGCTGCCGCGCCTTTGATCGGCGCCAGCGGGTCGCGGTGCAACTGGCGCAGGCCTTGCTGGAACAGGCCTTCGGCTTCCAGCAGCAATTCCACTTCGTCCAGGTCCAGCGGCAGGCGGTGGGCCTTGTATTCACGGGTCAGGTGATCGAGCGGACGCGCCAGTTCGGCGATGGGCAACACACCGGCCATGTAGGCGCTGCCCTTGAGGGTGTGCAGCGCGCGTTGCAGGGCGTCGCTGACGTGCAGCGGAACGTGCTCGGCGGCCTGGTGCAGAAAGTGATTGAGGCTCTCGAGGTGGCTCTGGGCTTCGTTGCGGAAAATCTCCAGCAGCATCGGGTCGTGGGGTTCGACCGTGTGGGTCGGCGTGCCGCTGGCCAAGGCGTGGGCACGCGCAGCCAGGGCGTCGACTTCATCGCGCTGGCGCTGGTCGCCGCTGGCAAAATCGGCGATCAGTTCCGGCAGCAGGGCCACGGTTTCATCCAGCACCTCTTGCACGTCGGCGCCGAGGACCACGCTGCGCTCCAGCACGCGGTTGAGCAGGTTTTCCACCGCCCAGGCCAGCTCGGCCAGTACCAGCGCGCGCACCATGCGGCCGCTGCCCTTGAGGGTGTGAAAGGCGCGGCGCATTTCGGCCTGGGCGGTTTTGTCGGCACTGTTGGGCAGGTCACGGTGCAGCACCTCGAGGACTTCGTCGGTTTCTTCGAGGAAGACTTCGCGCAGTTCGTCGTCGATGGGGGCTTCGTCGGCCGGCGGCGGCAACAGGCTGCCGGGGCGTTGTCGGGCCGGCGGGTTCAGGCGTGAGGTGGGGCTGGCCAGGGCGTCGAACTGCGACTGGCTCGGCGCCTCATCGCTCGAAAGCGCACCCTCCGGCGCCACCAGCGCCTGGCGCCAGGGTTTGGCCGCAGGCAGGTAACCCAGCGCGGTCAGGCCCTGGGTGGCCATCTCCAGCACCCGTTCGCCGTCGGCGTCGGGGTCCTGGAGCATGCGTTCGAGGTAGTACTCCAGGCCGCTGATCACCTCGGCGAAATGCTCCAGCTGCACCTCGGACGGTGCGCCATCGTTGACCATCAGCTGTTCATTCACGTAGTCGGCGCAGCCGCGCATCAGGCTCGCCGCGCGGGGCAAAGGGATCATGGCCAGCGCGCCACGCACCTGGCTCAGCAGCTCCGGCAGCGACTCCAGGTGCTGGCGGTCCCAATCCGCTTCGAGGCAATCGATCACCAGCTCTCTGGCCTGCTTGAGGCACTGGCAGGATTCGCGGATCACCAACTGGTGAATCTGGGTCAGGTCGGTGGTGGGCAGGCGGCTCTCCTCGCGGCCCTGCGCCTCCACGGTGCCGACCATGCCCGCCAGCGTGGCTTCGACGTAGAGCAACGCGCCCGCCACGTCCATCAGCACCGGATCATTGGGCTCGCGCTGACCCTGGGCCAGGCTCTGCACCACGGCCAACTGGTCGATGATCACTTTGCGCGGCTGACCGAAGCCCAGTACCGCCAGGGTGTCGGCGATCTGGCGCAGCGGCGCCAGCAGCGCGTCGAGGTCGCCGATGTGCTGGCGGTCGCTGCGCACGAACAGGTCCAGCCGTTCCTTGACCCGCACCAGCTCTTCACACAACGCACCGAGCACCGACCCCATGGCATTGCGGTCCGGTCCGGCCAGGCGCGCACGCTCGGCATCCACCAGCGCGCTGTCGGGCAAGGCGTCATCCAGGCCGTAGCGTTCCTTCAAACTCTGCATGCGCGGGGTTGGCCGGGTGACCTTGGCCACATAAAACAACAGGCTCTTGAGCAAGCCATCCGGTGCGGGCTGGTTGATGCCGCCAATGCCTTGGGCGAGCAGGCGCTTGAGTTGTTTGCCACTGGCCTTGAGCAGGCTGCGCAACGCCGGGCTGTTGGCGATTACGCCGGTGAGCATGCCCTCGACCAGCGCCGAGGTGACTTGCCACAAGGGCAACAGCGGCGCGCCCTGGCACAGCGCTTCGAGGCGCGCGAACACCCGCGCCATGTCTTCCAGGTTGCTCGGGCCGTGGTCCTCGCGCAGCAACCCGGCCAGCGCCTGCTGCAACCATTGCTGCCACTGGCGCAATTGCTCGTGAAGCTCGGGCTGATCGCGCTGGGCCAGGGCGTCGTCGGGCAGCGGCGCAATCGACAGCAACTGCGGGCTGAACAGGCTGGTTTCCGACAGCAGGCTTTCGCCACGGGCGCTGCGCAGGTCGTTGAGCAACGGCAGCACCACCAGCGGCAAATCGCGGCGGGCGCTGTGCACGCGGTCCAGGTACAGCGGCAGCTGGCCGAGGGCCTGTTGCAGCAGGCGGAGGCTTTCGTCGCGCTGGCTGACGCGCTCGGCCTGCAGCGCCAGGGCCAGTTCCTCGATCTCTTCGGCGAGCAGCGCCGCGCCGTAGAACTCGACCATTTGCAGCGCGCCATGCACTTGATGGATGCACGCCAGGCACTCGCCCAGGGCGTCGGCGTCGCGGGTTTCGACAAACGCGTCCAGCGCCGAACGGGCCTGCTTCAGGGTTTCGGCAATGTCGCCCTTGACCCATTCGAGGGCCACGTAGTCGTGCCGATCAACCATAACTGCTCCGCTTAGAATTCGTGGGTTGCTGGTGTTGCCAAGATCTCGACAGTAAAGGAGATCCCAGGTGGCAGGGGGCTTGCTCCCGATGGCGGTGGGTCAGGCACCTGATTCATTGACTGATGTACCGCTATCGGGAGCAAGCCCCCTCTCACCTTTGAATCGCATTTCAATCGTCGACCGGTTTGGGCGGCGGAAGAGTGAATCCCGACACCGAACGCCGCAACTGGCTGGCCATTTTTGCCAGGTTGCCGATGCTCTCGGCGGTCGCCGTCGAGCCCGAGGAGGTCTGGGTGGTGATCTGCTGAATCACGTTCATGGTCAGGGAGATCTGCCCCGCCGACGACGTCTGTTGCTGCGCCGCATTGGAAATACTCTGGATCAGCGCCGCCAGGGTCTTGGACACGCCTTCGATCTCCTCCAGCGCCACGCCGGCGTCCTGGGCCAATCGCGCGCCACGCACCACTTCGGTGGTGGTCTGCTCCATGGAAATCACGGCTTCGTTGGTGTCGGCCTGGATCGCCCGCACCAGGGTTTCAATCTGCCGGGTGGCCGCCGATGAGCGCTCGGCAAGGCGCTGCACTTCATCGGCTACCACGGCGAACCCGCGCCCGGCGTCACCGGCCATGCTCGCCTGGATCGCGGCGTTCAGGGCGAGGATGTTGGTCTGGTCGGCGATGTCGTCGATCAGGCTGACGATATCGCCGATTTCCTGGGACGACTCGCCCAGGCGCTTGATGCGCTTGGCGGTGTCCTGGATCTGTTCGCGAATGTTGTCCATGCCGTGGATGGTGTTGTGCACCACCTCGTTACCCTTGTTGGCGATCTCCACCGAGCGCTCGGCCACCGCCGAGGATTCGGCGGCGTTGGCCGAGACGTGGTCGATGGACTGGGCCATCTGGTTGATGGCGGTGGAAGCTTCGGCGATCTGCTGGGCCTGATGCTCCGAGGCCTGCGCCAGGTGCATGGCGGTGGCCTGGGTCTCTTGCACGGCACCGGCCACCTGGCCCGCCGTGAGGTTGATGGTGGCGACCAGATCGCGCAATTGATCCACGGAATAGTTGATCGAGTCGGCAATGGTGCCGGTGAAGTCCTCGGTCACCGAGGCCGTTACGGTGAGGTCGCCATCGGCCAGGTCTTCGATCTCATCGAGCAGGCGCATGATCGCGTTCTGATTGCGCTCGTTCTTCTCGGCGGTTTCACGCAGTTGACGGTTGGTTTCGCGCACCATCACCAGGCCGATCAGGATGATCGAGGTCAGCGCCAGCAAGCCCAGCATGTAGCCGCCTAGGGTGTCGAAGCTGCGTCCGCTGGCGAGGTTTTCGAAACCGATGGCCAGGTGCGAGGCTTCATCGAGCAGGGTCTGCGACAGGTTGAAGATATTGCTCGCCGAGGCGCGCACCTGGAACAATTGCGGCGAGGTCTCGAGGATTTCATCCACCGAGCCGGACACGAACTCGAACAGCTCGGCGATTTCTGTCAGCCGCGCGCGGGCGTCACGGTCTTCGACCTGGGTGATGCGCAGCCCGGGATTGCCGTTGAGCATGCCATTGAGCACCACGCCAAAGCGGTTGGCGTCGCGGCCGAAGGCATCGGCGGCCTGCACGGCGGTTTCGTCGCCGGCAAGCACGGTGTTGACCGCACCCAGGATGCGTTCGGCCAGCAACGACTGGCGCTGGGCCAGGGCCACCTGGCTGGCTGGGGCGCCGCGCTGCAGCAGGATGTCGACGACCTTCTCCGATTCCATCTGCAATTGCGGCACGGTTTCGGCCAGGGTCGCGGCCACCTGATGCAGGGACAGCACCGTCTGTTCGCTGGCGAGGATTGCGTCGGTGTTTTTCAGCAGCGCTTCCCAGTCGGTCTGCACCGCGCGCATTTCGTTGCGCACGGCGCTGGGCGCGGCGGGCAGGCCGGTGTCGCGGTCGCCTTTTTTCAGGTAGCCCCAGCGCTGCGCGAAGTCGTTGCGCGCTTCGGTGAGCAGCTTGAACGCCGCCGCCTTGCCGGCGGCGGCTTCGGTCGCGTTCTT
Organism: Pseudomonas sp. Leaf59; assembly: GCF_920984685.1. Classification (NCBI taxonomy): domain Bacteria; kingdom Pseudomonadati; phylum Pseudomonadota; class Gammaproteobacteria; order Pseudomonadales; family Pseudomonadaceae; genus Pseudomonas; species Pseudomonas sp. Leaf59. The sequence goes on from NZ_CAKLBR010000010.1 coordinate 10,012, forward strand.
GGCGATGCGCTGGGACAGCACGCGCAGCTCGCCGGCGTGGCCGATGTACTGTTTGTCGTAGGTGGACTGGGTGTTGAGGTACGCGAAGTTGGCGAACAGCAGCATGATGAACACGATCAACGCGATGAACAGCACGATGATCTGTGAACGGCTGCGCGACGCGGCCTGGGGCCTGGGCGTGGTCGGGGTGGTCATGCGGCAACATCCATAAAGCCCGGGGCCTCGGCCAGGGCGAAGGGGCTGAACACCTGCCATTGCGGCTCGCCGTCGAAGCGGCCCTGGATATACGGCGCGTCGGGGCGGGCATCGCTCACCCGCGCGTCTTGTGCGAAATGCTGCATCCCCACCACCTCATCCACCAGCAGACCGACAAACAGCTCGTTGACCTCCACCACCAATACCCGCCGCTGCTTGCGCACCCTGGACAGCGGCAGGCCGAGGAACCCGCCCAGGTCCATCACCGGCAACAGTCGCCCGCGCAGGTTGGCCACGCCCTTGACCCAGGGTTTCACGCCGGGCATCAAGGTGCAGCGCGGTTCATGCAGCACCTCGGCGACTTCGCCGATGGGTGCCACGTACCAGTGCTGCCCCAGGCGAAAGCCGATGCCGCTCCAGCGTTGCAGGCGGGTTTCCTGGGACGGCAGGTCGGCGGCCAGCAGGCGACAGCGGCGGTCGATGTCCAGCAGCAGCTCGAAGGCAGTGTGCGACTCGGTCATGATGGCGTGCCGTCAGCCGGCCAGCACCTTGTTGAGGGTGGCAATCAGGGTGTCTTCGTCGACCGGCTTGGTCAGGTAATCCTTGGCGCCCTGGCGCGCGCCCCAAATCTTGTCGGTTTCCTGGTCTTTGGTGGTGATGATGATGATCGGGATGCCGTTGGTTTCCGGCTCCTTGGACAGTTGGCGCGTGGCCTGGAAGCCGTTGAGGCCAGGCATCACGATGTCCATCAGCACGGCGTCGGGTTTTTCCTGACGGGCCAGGGCCACGCCGTCCGCGCCGTTCTCGGCTTTCAGCACCTGATGGCCGTGCTTTTCCAGCATGCCGGTGAGTTTGTACATTTCGGTCGGCGAATCGTCGACGATCAGAACACGTGCCATGGTTTTCCCCACTACATTGGTCGGCGCCGGCCCACGGGGGCGGCGTCAGTGTGCTTGTTCTACTGCGGCGAACCCGGGCACGCAGGCCTTGATCGCGCCCAGCAGTTCTTCCTTGCTGAACGGCTTGGTCAAAAACTGATCGACCCCCACGATGCGCCCCTTGGCCTTGTCGAACAGACCGTCCTTGGACGACAGCATGATCACCGGGATCGCCTTGAACGCCGGGTTGTTCTTCACCAGCGCGCAGGTCTGGTAGCCATCCAGGCGCGGCATCATGATGTCGACGAAAATAATGTGCGGGTGATGATCGACAATCCGGGCCAGGGCATCGAAACCGTCGATGGCCGTGATCACGTCGCAGCCCACGTTCTTCAACAGGGTTTCGGCGGTGCGGCGGATCGTTTTCGAATCGTCGATCACCATCACTCTCAAGGCGTTGGAATGCTGTTCCATAGTTGCTCTACCATCGCCACAGCGAATCGGTTTTTCGTGCGTGCTGCCTGATGACGCACAGCATGAGCGCCGCAAGCCTTGGAATTCAAGGGCTGGTGCGCCGTGGCAGTCTTTTTAGCACAGTCTCGGGGTGCAATCTATCGAGGCACCCGCGCGGTGGTTTTTCCTTGACCCACAACAGCCGCAGCGCCACTCTGACGCCACTTTTTATGCGCCTATCTGCAGAGGAAATCCCCCATGAGCGTTCGCGTCGGCATTGTCATGGACCCTATCGCCAGCATCTCCTATAAAAAGGACAGCTCGCTGGCCATGCTGCTGGCCGCCCAGGCACGCGGCTGGACGCTGTTCTATATGGAGCAGCGCGACCTTTACCAGGGCGACGGCGAGGCCCGTGCGCGCATGCGCCCGCTGCAGGTGTTTGCCAACCCCGGGAAGTGGTTCGAGCTGCAAGACGAAATCGACAGCCCGCTGAGCGATCTGGACGTGATCCTGATGCGCAAGGACCCGCCGTTCGACATGGAATTCGTCTATTCCACCTACCTGCTGGAGCAGGCCGAGCGCGCCGGCGTGCTGATCGTCAACAAGCCGCAGAGCCTGCGCGACTGCAACGAAAAACTGTTTGCCACGCTGTTCCCGCAGTGCACGCCGCCCACCGTGGTCAGCCGTCGTGCCGATGTGCTGCGTGAATTTGCCGCCAAACATGGGGATGTGATTCTCAAGCCGCTGGACGGCATGGGCGGCACCTCGATTTTCCGTCACCGCGCCGGCGACCCCAACCTGTCGGTGATCCTGGAGACCCTGACCGTGCTGGGCACCCAGCAGATCATGGGCCAGGCCTACCTGCCGGCGATCAAGGACGGCGACAAGCGCATCCTGATGATCGACGGCGAGCCGGTGGATTACTGCCTGGCGCGGATTCCGGCGGCGGGCGAGACCCGCGGCAACCTGGCGGCGGGTGGCCGTGGTGAAGCGCGTCCGCTGTCGGACAAGGATCGCTGGATTGCAGAGCAGGTCGGCCCGACCCTGCGCGAGAAGGGCCTGCTGTTTGTCGGCCTGGACGTGATCGGTGAGAACCTCACCGAAATCAACGTGACCAGCCCGACCTGTATTCGCGAGATCGATAATGCATTTGGCACGAACATCGGCGAAATGCTGATGGCTGCGATTGAGCGCAAGCTGCAATCCAAGTGACATAGACAGCCGGACACACACCAACATTGCGTTATCATGCCCCACCTGTGAAACGCGCGATGTTGGTTTTTTTGTCATGACGCTCCCGCCCGAACTGCCCCCAGAACTCTCCCACAGCGGCGTGCGCCCGGCTGATCGGCTCGGCTTTACCCTGTTTATGGCAGCGTTGATTCACCTGGCATTGATCCTCGGTGTGGGCTTTACCATGGTCGAGCCCAGACAGATCACCCAGACGCTGGAAATCACCCTCGCCACGTTCAAGAGCGAAAAGGCGCCCGAGAAGGCCGATTTTCTCGCCCAGGAAAACCAGCAGGGCAGCGGCACGCTCGACAAGAAAGCCGTGCCCAAGACCACTGAAGTGGCGCCCTTCCAGGACAACAAGGTCAATAAGGTCTCCCCGCCGCCGGCGCCAAAGCCCGAGGTCAGGCAGGCCGCGCCCAAGCCTGCGGTGACTACCGTCGCGCCCAAACCGCAGAAAGCGCCGGTGCAGCGCGAAAAGACCAAAACCGACCCGCAGCCCGAACCGGCAAAGCCGGCACCGACGTTCGACAGCTCGACCCTGTCCGACGAGATTTCCAGCCTGGAAGCCGAACTGGCCCACGAACAACAGCTGTACGCCAAGCGCCCGCGTATCTACCGGCTCAACGCTGCTTCGACCATGCGCGACAAAGGTGCCTGGTATAAGGACGAGTGGCGCAAAAAGGTCGAGCGCATCGGCAACCTGAACTACCCGGAAGAAGCGCGGCGTCAGCAGATTTACGGGAATTTGCGCCTATTGGTGTCAATCAACCGTGATGGCACGCTGTATGAAGTGCAGGTGCTGGAGTCCTCCGGCCAGCCGCTGCTGGACCAGGCCGCCCAGCGCATCGTGCGCCTGGCCGCGCCTTTTGCGCCGTTTTCCGGCGACCTGAACGACGTGGACCGCCTGGAAATCATCCGCACCTGGAAATTCGCCAAGGGTGATCGGCTGTACAGCAACTGATGACAATTGCCTTGTGCAATTCATCCCCGGCTTGTCAGGTCGCCCCTCCACCGCCACACTACCGGACATGAAAAATGTCAGCCCGACCTACCTCAAGCACCACTTCCTGATCGCCATGCCCCACATGGCCGACCCGAACTTTGCGCAGACCTTGACCTACATCGTCGAGCACACCGCCAATGGTGCCATGGGGTTGGTGGTGAACCGCCCGCAGGAACTGAACCTGGCCGATATCCTTGAGCAACTGCGCCCGGACATCGACGCGCCCGCCCGTTGCCAGGACGTGCCGATCTACATCGGCGGGCCGGTGCAGACCGATCGCGGCTTCGTGCTGCATCCGACCGGGCCGACGTTCCAGGCCACGGTGGACCTGGACGGTGTGTCGCTGTCCACCTCCCAGGACGTGCTGTTCGCCATCGCCGACGGCGTGGGCCCGGAGCAAAGCGTGATCACCCTGGGCTACGCCGGCTGGGAAGCCGGGCAACTTGAAGCGGAGCTGGCGAGCAACGCCTGGCTGACCTGCCCGTTCGACGCCGACATCCTGTTCAACACCGCCAGCGAACTGCGCCTGGAAGCGGCCGCCGCCAAGCTGCGGGTCAACCTCAATCTGCTGACCAGCCAGGCGGGGCACGCCTGATGGCCTTGCGCTTGATCCTCGGGTTTGACTACGGCACCAAACAGATCGGCGTGGCCGTCGGCCAGGTGATCACCGGCCAGGCACGCGAGCTGTGCACTTTGAAGGCCCAGAACGGCGTACCGGACTGGAATCAGGTCGAAGCCCTGATCAATGAATGGAAGCCCGACGCGGTGGTGGTCGGCCTGCCTTTGAACATGGACGGCACCCCCAGCGAGATGTGCCTGCGCGCCGAAAAATTCGCGCGCCGCCTCAATGGCCGCTACAACCTGCCCTTCTATACCCACGATGAACGCCTGACCACCTTTGAAGCCAAGGGTGAACGCCGCGACCGTGGTGGGCAGAAGGGCAGCTACCGCGACAACCCGGTAGACGCCATCGCCGCCGCCCTGTTGTTGCAGGGCTGGCTGGATGAAAACACGGCTTTATTTGCATCCTGACTGACGCGGCATGCCGCGTCTTTTTACGTTTGAGCCCGGACCTTGCCTGCGCGAGGCCTACCAAGGAGCCCCCATGAGCCTGCCCAATCCCGCCGAACTGATCACCCAGATGGCGACACGCCTCAGGGCCCACCTGGAACACCGTGGCATCAGCGAACCGCGCTTCATCGGCATTCGCACCGGCGGCGTGTGGGTGGCCCAGGCGTTGCTGACCGAGCTGGGCAGCGAGTCGCCGCTGGGCACTCTGGACGTGTCGTTCTACCGCGACGACTTCAGCCAGAACGGCCTGCACCCGCAAGTGCAACCTTCGGCGCTGCCGTTTGAGGTGGACGGCCAGCACCTGGTGCTGATCGACGACGTGCTGATGAGCGGCCGCACCATTCGCGCAGCCCTCAACGAGCTGTTCGACTACGGGCGCCCGGCCAGCGTGACGCTGGTGTGCCTGCTGGACCTGGACGCCGGCGAGTTGCCGATCAGCCCCGACGTGGTCGGCGCGACACTGTCTTTGGCTGCCCACCAGCGGGTAAAATTGTCCGGTCCCACGCCGCTCGAACTCGAACTGCAAGACCTCGCCCTTTAAACCGCCTTGTAAAGAGTCCCCGCGATGACGCCTCTAGATGCCAAGCGCCCGCTGCAGCTCAATGCTCAGGGTCAGTTGCAACATTTCTTGTCCCTCGACGGTTTGCCCCGCGAACTGCTCACCGAAATCCTCGACACCGCCGACTCGTTCCTCGAAGTCGGCGGACGCGCGGTGAAGAAGGTCCCGCTGCTGCGCGGCAAGACCATCTGCAATGTGTTCTTCGAGAACTCCACGCGCACCCGCACCACCTTTGAACTGGCGGCCCAGCGCCTGTCGGCCGACGTGATCACGCTGAACGTGTCCACCTCGTCGGCGAGCAAGGGCGAAACCCTGCTCGACACCCTGCGCAACCTCGAAGCCATGGCCGCCGACATGTTCGTGGTGCGCCACGGCGACTCCGGCGCCGCGCACTTCATCGCCGAGCACGTGTGCCCGCAGGTGGCGATCATCAACGGCGGCGACGGCCGTCACGCCCACCCGACCCAGGGCATGCTCGACATGCTCACCATCCGGCGGCACAAGGGCAGCTTTGAAAACCTTTCGGTGGCCATCGTCGGCGACATCCTGCACTCGCGTGTGGCGCGCTCGAACATGCTGGCCCTCAAAGCCCTGGGCTGCCCGGATATCCGCGTGATTGCGCCCAAGACCCTGCTGCCGATCGGCATCGAGCAATACGGCGTCAAGGTCTACACCAACATGACAGAAGGCCTCAAGGACGTGGACGTGGTGATCATGCTGCGCCTGCAACGCGAACGCATGTCCGGTGGCCTGCTGCCGAGCGAGGGCGAGTTCTACCGCCTGTTCGGCCTGACCACCGCACGCCTGGCCGGCGCGAAACCGGATGCCATCGTGATGCACCCGGGCCCGATCAACCGGGGCGTGGAGATCGAGTCGGCGGTGGCCGACGGCAACCAGTCGGTGATTCTCAACCAGGTGACCTACGGCATCGCCGTGCGCATGGCGGTGATGTCCATGGCCATGAGCGGGCAAACCGCGCAACGTCAATTCGAGCAGGAGAACGCCCAGTGAAGCTCAGCATTCTTGGCGCGCGCGTAATCGACCCGGCCAGTGGCCGGGATCACGTCACCGATCTGCATCTGGAAGCCGGCAAGATCATTGCCATCGGCGCCGCCCCCGGCGGCTTCAGCCCCAGCCAAACCATCGACGCCAACGGCCTGGTGGCCGCGCCGGGCCTGGTGGACCTGAACGTCGCCCTGCGCGAGCCGGGCTACAGCCGCAAGGGCAGCATCGCCAGCGAAACCCGCGCCGCCGCTGCCGGCGGCGTGACCAGCCTGTGCTGCCCGCCGCACACCAAGCCAGTGCTGGACACCTCGGCGGTGACCGAGCTGATCCTCGACCGCGCCCGCGAGGCCGGCAATTGCAAGGTGTTCCCCATCGGCGCGCTGAGCAAAGGCCTGGACGGCGAGCAGCTTGCAGAACTGATCGCCCTGCGCGACGCCGGTTGCGTGGCCTTCGGCAACGGCCTGGAAAGCTTTCGCAGCACCCGCACCCTGTGCCGTGCCCTGGAATACGCGGCCACGTTCGACCTGACGGTGATCTTCCATTCCCAGGACCGCGACCTGGCCGAAGGCGGCCTGGCCCATGAGGGCGCCGTGGCCAGCTTCCTCGGCCTGCCCGGCATCCCGGAAACCGCCGAGACCGTGGCCCTGGCGCGCGACCTGCTGCTGGTGGAACAAAGCGGCGTGCGCGCGCATTTCAGCCAGCTGACCAGCGCACGCGGGGTTGCCCTGATCGCCCAGGCCCAGGCCCGTGGCTTGCCGGTGACGGCGGACGTGGCGCTGTACCAGTTGATCCTCACGGATGAAGCGCTGATCGACTTCTCCAGCCTGTACCACGTGCAGCCGCCACTGCGCACATTGACCGACCGCGAGGGTTTGCGGGCGGCGGTCAAATCCGGCGTGGTCTCGGCGATTTCCAGCCATCACCAGCCCCACGAACGCGACGCCAAGCTGGCGCCGTTTGGCGCGACCGAGCCGGGTATCAGCAGCGTTGAGCTGTTGCTGCCCCTGGCGATGACCCTGGTGGAAGACGGCTTGCTGGACTTGCCGACGTTACTGGCACGCCTGAGCAGCGGCCCGGCCGAGGCCTTGCGCCTGCCGGCGGGCAAACTGGCAGTGGGTGCGGCGGCGGACCTGGTGCTCTTTGACCCGGCCAGCTCGACGATTGCCGGGGAGCATTGGTTGTCCAAGGGTGAGAATTGCCCGTTTATCGGGCATAGCCTGCCGGCGACGGTGCGTTATACCTTGGTCGACGGCCGCATCAGCTACCAGGCCTAAGCCTATCTGCAGTGGGCACAGTAAATGTGGGAGGGGGCTTGCTCCCGATTGCAGTGGGTCAGCAACAGATGAGCTGACGGGTCCACCGCTATCGGGAGCAAGCCCCCTCCCACATTTGAGCTCCATCAGGCTTATGAGCGCCATCAGGGTTACGCGATTTATCGGCCGCTGTTGCGCTCGGCATTGCGGATCGAAATCTGCGTATTCAAGGTCCAGAAGTCATACAAAACCCCTACCAGGAACAACCCGCCGGTCAGCAGGTAGATCAGGCCGGTGATCCATTTGCCCTGGTACATGCGGTGCACACCGAACACGCCCAGAAACGCCAGCAGAATCCACGCAATGTTGTATTCGACAGGCCCGGCGGTAAAACGCAGGTCGGCTTCACGGTCCATGGCCGGGATCAGGAAGAAGTCGATCAGCCAGCCGATACCCAGTAAGCCCAGGGTGAAAAACCAGATCGTTCCGGTCACGGGTTTGCCGTAATAAAAGCGATGGGCGCCGGTAAAGCCGAAAATCCACAGCAGGTAACCGATCACCTTGCTGTGGGTGTCTTGCTGCTGGCCAATCTGTTGATAGGTGTTCATCGCGTACCTCATTTGCCTCGATAGATAAATTTTTTCACTTTCTTTGTGACTTTTTTACAGGCGCCCGACGTACGGCAAATGGTATCTTCCCTGCCCTGAAAGCCTTATGCCACCTGACTTGTGTCCGACAATGGCCGTCAATCGTCGCCGTTTTCCTGATTTTGCCGTCAAGGTCCAGTCGACAAACGGCCTGAGATCGACACAAAAAGCTGTTATAAAGTTGCGCGCTAACCCATATGAGCCACGCCGAATGCGACCTTTCTTCAAGACATGGCTAACCATCTGCCTATTAATGCCACTGGCCGCCCACGCCACCAATCGTGAGCAACGTCTTCCCAACGTTAACGGTTTCACCCCTAAAGTTCATAGCACCCCAGTCAACGCCAAATCAGCCAAGCTGACCGTCAAGCGCCCGACTCAACTGAGCAAGGCACACGGTAAAGCCACTCCAGCGCTGATGGCCGGCAACGCCAAACAGAGCAGCACCGTTCTCAGCCGCGCCGTGAATGTGCTCGGTACTCCTTATCGTTGGGGCGGCAGCAGCCCAAGTAAAGGGTTCGACTGCAGCGGCTTGGTGAAATATGCCTTCAATGACGTCAAGGCGGTGGATTTGCCGCGTACCTCCAACGCCATGGCCGCCGGCCACGGGCAGAAGGTTGACCGCAAGGACCTGAAGCCGGGCGACCTGCTGTTCTTCAAGCTGAAGAGCCGCCAGGTTAACCACGTTGCCATTTACCTGGGCAACGACCGCTTCATCCACGCACCACGCCGTGGCAAGTCGGTGAGCATCGACACGCTGAAAAAGCCGTTCTGGGACAAGAACTACGTGATCGCCAAGCGCGTGCTGCCCAAAGAGCAGAACAACAACCTGCGGATCGTGCAGCGCTGATTTTCCAGGCTCATAGGCAGTAAATGTGGGAGGGGGCTTGCTCCCGATGGCAGTGGGTCAGCTAAAGATGAGCTGACTGGTACACCGCTATCGGGGGCAAGCCCCCTCCCACATTTGGGTTTCATTGTCCTTGAGACCTATATATCCCCAGGCACCGTTGCCTTCTCGCGTGCGTCCTCCCGGCTGATCAGCCCCTCGCTCACCAGCGCCTTCAGGCTCATGTCCAGCGTCTTCATCCCCACCGCCCCGCCGGTCTGAATCGCCGAAACCATCTGCGCCACCTTGTCCTCGCGGATCAGATTACGAATGGCCGGCGTGCACAGCATGATTTCATGGGCCGCCACGCGCCCACCGCCAGGTTTCCTGACCAGCACCTGTGACACCACTGCCTGCAGCGATTCCGCCAGCATCGAGCGCACCATGGCCTTTTCCCCCGCCGGGAATACATCCACCAGCCGGTTCACGCTCTTGGCCGCCGAGGTGGTGTGCAGGGTGCCGAACACCAGGTGCCCGGTCTCCGCCGCCGTCAACGCCAGGCGAATGGTTTCCAGGTCGCGCAGTTCGCCGATCAGGATCACGTCCGGGTCTTCGCGCAGCGCCGAGCGCAGCGCCGTCGAGAAGCTGTGGGTATCGCGGTGCACCTGGCGCTGGCTGATCAAGGCCATGTTCGGCCGGTGGATAAACTCGATGGGGTCCTCCAGCGTAAGGATGTGCTGGCGCCGATGCCGATTGAGGTCATCGATCATCGCCGCCAGCGTGGTGGACTTGCCCGAGCCTGTGGGCCCGGTCACCAGCACCAGGCCGCGCGGCAAGCGGGCGATGCGCTGGAAGACTTCGCCCAGCCCCAAACTTTGCAGGCTCCGGACCTCGCAGGGAATGGTGCGAAACACCGCCCCCACGCCACGCGACTGCTGGAATACGTTTACCCGGAACCGCGCCACGCCCGGCAGCTCGAACGCAAAATCCGTTTCAAGAGATGTTTCGAAATCCTTTTGCTGGTGTTGATTGAGCAAAGGGCTCAACAAGTCCGCTACTTGCGGTGGTGAAAGCACCGGCCAATCCAATGGCCATACCTCGCCATCAATACGCAACATCGGCACCAGACCCGCCGACAGATGCAGGTCGGAGGCGCCACGGCGCACGCTGGCCGCCAGCAATTGAGTGATATCCATAGGGCTTTCCATTTCCAGTAGAATGCCGCGGACTCCATATCCACGGGTGCATCTTGAATGTCGACGATAGCAGACAACATCGGCCAGGTTAGCCAGCGCATCCGCGCCGCCGCCGAGGCCGTGCAACGTGACCCGAGCAGCATCCACCTGCTGGCCGTGAGCAAGACCAAACCCGCCGAGGCCGTGCGCGAGGCCTATGCCGCCGGGGTGCGCGACTTCGGCGAGAACTACCTGCAGGAAGCGCTGGGCAAACAGGCGCAATTGTCCGACCTGCCCTTGAGTTGGCACTTCATCGGCCCCATTCAATCGAACAAGACGCGCGCGATCGCCGAAAACTTCGCCTGGGTGCATTCCGTGGACCGCCTGAAAATTGCACAACGCCTGTCCGAACAACGCCCGGCTGACCTGCCGCCGCTCAATATCTGCATCCAGGTCAACGTCAGTGGCGAAGCCAGCAAGTCCGGCTGCACGCCCGCCGACCTGCCGGCCCTGGCGAACGCCATCAGCGCCCTGCCGCACCTGACGCTGCGAGGCCTGATGGCGATCCCTGAGCCGACTGAAGATCGCGCCGCACAGGACGCCGCGTTCGCCAGCGTGCGCGAGTTGCAAGCCAGCCTGAATCTGGCGCTGGACACACTTTCCATGGGCATGAGCCACGACCTCGCGTCGGCCATCGCCCAGGGCGCCACCTGGGTGCGGGTCGGTACCGCGCTGTTTGGCGCCCGCGACTACGGCCAGCCGTCACATGGCTGACGTTCATTTAGCTAAGGACCTGTCATGAAAGACACGCGTATTGCCTTTATCGGTGCCGGTAACATGGCGGCCAGCCTGATCGGCGGCCTGCGGGCCAAGGGCCTGGACGCCGCGCAGATCCGCGCCAGCGACCCGGGCGAAGAGACCCGCGCGCGCGTCAGCGCCGAGCACGGTATCGAGACCTTCGCCGACAATGCCGAGGCCATCCAAGGCGTCGATGTCATCGTGCTGGCGGTCAAGCCACAGGCCATGAAGGCTGTGTGCGAAAGTCTGCGGCCAAGCCTGCAGCCGCATCAGCTTGTGGTATCGATTGCCGCCGGTATCACCTGTGCCAGCATGCACCACTGGCTCGGCGCCCAGCCGATCGTGCGTTGCATGCCCAATACCCCGTCGCTGCTGCGCCAGGGCGTGAGCGGCCTGTACGCCACCGCCGAAGTCAGCGCCACACAGCGCGACCAGGCCCAGGCGTTGCTGTCTGCCGTGGGCATCGCTGTATGGCTTGCGCAGGAGCAGCAACTGGATGCGGTCACCGCCGTGTCCGGCAGCGGCCCGGCGTACTTTTTCCTGCTGATCGAAGCCATGACCGCCGCCGGCGTCAAACTGGGCCTGCCCCATGACGTGGCAGAACAGCTGGCCGAGCAAACAGCGCTGGGCGCGGCAAAAATGGCTGTCGCCAGCGAGGTGGACGCCGCCGAACTGCGCCGTCGCGTGACCTCGCCGGGCGGCACCACGCAAGCGGCCATCGAATCGTTCCAGGCCGGGGGCTTTGAAGCCCTGGTTGAAACAGCACTGAGTGCTGCGGCACATCGTTCGGCCGAGATGGCCGAGCAACTGGGCAAATAGTCGTCCCTTACCAAGGTAATCAAACATGCTCGGAATCAATGACGCTGCCATCTTCATCATCCAGACCCTGGGCAGCCTGTACCTGCTGATCGTGCTGATGCGCTTTATCCTGCAACTGGTGCGGGCGAACTTCTACAACCCGCTGTGCCAGTTTGTGGTCAAGGCCACGCAGCCGCTGCTCAAGCCACTGCGCCGGGTGATCCCGAGCCTCTTCGGCCTGGACATGTCGTCGCTGGTGCTTGCGCTGCTGCTGCAAATGCTGCTGTTCGTGGTGATCCTGATGCTCAGTGGCTATCAGGCCTTTACACCGCTGCTGTTGCCGTGGGCGCTGATCGGGGTGTTCTCGCTGTTTTTGAAGATCATTTTCTGGTCGATGATCATCAGCGTGATCCTCTCGTGGGTTGCACCGGGTAGCCGCAGCCCGGGCGCGGAGCTGGTGTATCAGATCACCGAGCCGGTGCTCGCGCCGTTCCGTCGCCTGATTCCCAACCTGGGCGGCCTGGATATTTCGCCGATCTTTGCGTTTATCGCCATCCAGCTGCTGCAAAGCTGGGTGATTCCGCGCCTGGCGTTTTATGCGTTCATGCCAAAAGAGCTGTTCGGTCTGATCTGACAATGCGGTAAAAAATGTGGGAGGGGGCTTGCTCCCGATTGCGATGCATCAGTCAAATACATGCTGACTGACCCACCGCAATCGGGAGCAAGCCCCCTCCCACATTTGTATCTGTGCACTGGCGCAGGCCTTTGCTTGCCGCTGGCCCCCCCGCTCTTTAGACTTACGCCTCATTTAAACGAGAGCAGGGTCGATGTCAGCTGCCTTCCCCCCCGATTCTGTTGGACTGGTCGTGCCCCAAGTGGCGCACTTCAGCGAACCGCTGGCCCTTGCCTGCGGCCGGTCGCTGCCGGCCTATGACCTGATCTATGAAACCTACGGCCAGCTGAATGCCACGGCGAGCAACGCCGTGCTGATCTGCCACGCCCTGTCCGGCCATCACCACGCCGCCGGCTTCCACAGCGCCGACGAGCGCAAGCCGGGCTGGTGGGACAGCTGCATCGGCCCCGGCAAGCCCATCGATACCCATAAGTTCTTCGTGGTGAGCCTCAACAACCTCGGCGGCTGCAACGGATCCACCGGCCCGAGCAGCCTCAACCCGGAAACCGGCAAGCCGTTCGGCGCCGACTTTCCGGTGCTCACCGTGGAAGACTGGGTGCACAGCCAGGCGCGCCTGGCCGACCTGCTCGGCATCAAGCAGTGGGCAGCGGTCATCGGCGGCAGCCTGGGCGGCATGCAGGCCCTGCAATGGACCATCACTTACCCGGATCGCGTGCGCCACTGCCTGGCTATCGCCTCGGCGCCAAAGCTGTCGGCGCAGAACATCGCCTTCAACGAAGTGGCACGCCAGGCGATCCTCACCGACCCCGAATTCCACGGTGGTTCGTTCCAGGAAGCCGGCGTGATTCCCAAGCGCGGCCTGATGCTGGCGCGTATGGTCGGGCACATCACTTACCTGTCCGATGACTCCATGGGCGAGAAATTCGGCCGGGGTCTCAAGAGCGAAAAGCTCAACTATGACTTCCACAGCGTCGAGTTCCAGGTGGAAAGCTACCTGCGTTATCAGGGCGAGGAGTTCTCCGGACGCTTTGACGCCAACACCTACCTGCTGATGACCAAGGCCCTGGACTACTTCGACCCGGCGGCCAACCATGACGATGACCTGGCGAAAACCTTCGAGCACGTCACCGCCAGCTTCTGCGTGATGTCGTTCACCACCGACTGGCGCTTCTCGCCGGCACGCTCACGCGAGCTGGTGGACGCCCTGATGGCCGCCAAAAAGGATGTCTGCTACCTGGAGATCGACGCACCGCAAGGCCATGACGCCTTCCTGATTCCGATCCCGCGTTACTTGCAGGCCTTCAGCAATTACATGAACCGCATCATTTTGTGAGAACGCCATGAGAGCCGACCTGGACATCATCCAAGACTGGATCCCCGCCGGCAGCCGCGTGCTCGACCTGGGCTGCGGCGATGGCGAACTGCTGAGCTGGCTGCGCGACCACAAGCAAGTCACCGGCTACGGCCTGGAAAACGACCCGGACAACATCGCCCAGTGCGTGGCCAAGGGCATCAACGTGATCGAGCAGGACCTGGACAAGGGCCTGGGCAACTTTGCCAGCAACAGCTTCGACATCGTGGTGATGACCCAGGCCCTGCAAGCGGTGCACTACCCGGACCGCATCCTCGACGAAATGCTGCGGGTCGGTCGCCAGTGCATCATCACCTTCCCCAACTTCGGCCACTGGCGCTGCCGCTGGTACCTGGCCACCAAGGGCCGCATGCCGGTCTCGGATTTCCTGCCCTACACCTGGTACAACACGCCGAACATCCACTTCTGCACCTTCGAAGACTTCGAAGCCCTGTGCGGCGAGCGTGAAGCCAAGGTGATCAACCGCCTTGCCGTCGATCAACAGCACCGCCACGGCTGGGCGAGCAAGCTATGGCCCAACCTGCTGGGCGAAATTGGTATCTACCGGGTCAGCAGTCCTGGCCTGACCGACCACAAGATTGCCGTCTAATCATTTTCAAGAGGAACGCTCATGAGTCGCCTGGCTGTTTTTCTATTGACCGCATGCCTGGGCGCCAGCGCCATGGCCGCCGACGTTATCGATCCCAACCGCACCAAGGAATTCGGCGATATCACCGTGCGTTACAACACCTTCACCTCCAGCTTCCTGCAACCTGAAACCGCCCAGGCCGTGGGTGTGGTACGCAGCAAGAACAAGGGTTTGATCAACGTGTCGGTGTTCAAGGGCGTGACCCCGGTGACGGCGCAGGTGACGGGCACCCTCAAGGACTTGAGCGGCAAGAGCGAAGTGCTGACGTTCAAGCAGATCACTGAAAAGGGCGCGACCAACTACCTCGCGCCCTACTCGGTGCCGCAACAGGAATACAAGACTTTCACGATCAACGTTGAAACCGGCGGCAAGGCCCACAGTTTCAACTTTGTCCAAGAACTTTTCCCGGCCGAATGATGAACCTCACCCAACTCGTACTGGCCAGCCATAACGCCGGCAAACTCAAAGAACTCCAGGCCATGCTCGGTGAATCCGTGCAACTGCGCTCGGTTGGCGAATTCAGCCAGGTTGAGCCGGAAGAGACCGGCCTGTCATTCGTCGAGAATGCCATCCTCAAGGCACGCAACGCAGCACGCCTCTCGGGCCTGCCGGCGCTGGCGGATGATTCGGGGCTGGCGGTGGATTTCCTCGGCGGCGCGCCGGGCATCTACTCGGCGCGCTATGCCGACGGCAAGGGCGACGCGGCCAACAACGCCAAGCTGCTGGACGCCCTCAAGGACGTGCCGGACGCGATGCGTGGCGCGCAGTTCGTCTGCGTGCTGGCGCTGGTGCGCCATGCCGATGACCCGTTGCCGATTCTGTGTGAAGGCCTGTGGCACGGGCGTATCCTGCACGCCGCCAGCGGTGAGCATGGTTTTGGTTATGACCCGCTGTTCTGGGTGCCGGAGCGCAATGTCTCCAGCGCCGAGCTGAGCCCGGCCGACAAGAACCAGATCAGCCATCGCGCCCGCGCCATGGTGTTGCTGCGTCAGCGCCTGGGCTTGAAATGACGCAGAACACCTCTGCGCAGCCGCTGATCCACGGCGGCGCGCAAACACCCCGGGCGGCCTTGCCGGTGCTGCCGCCCCTGGCGCTGTACATCCACATTCCGTGGTGCGTGCGCAAATGCCCGTATTGCGATTTCAACTCCCACACCGCGAGCGCCGTGCTACCGGAAGAGGAGTACGTGGACGCGCTGCTGGCCGACCTCGACCAGGACCTGCACGCCGTTTACGGCCGGCAACTGAGTTCGATCTTCTTCGGCGGCGGCACGCCCAGCCTGTTCAGCGCGGCGGCGCTGGGACGCCTGCTCGAAGGCGTGCAGGCGCGCATCCCGTTTGCCAGCGATATCGAGATCACCCTGGAAGCCAACCCCGGCACGTTCGAGCAAGAGAAGTTCGTGGCGTACCGCAAACTGGGGATCAATCGCCTGTCCATCGGCATCCAGAGCTTCCAGCAGCAAAAACTCCAGGCCCTGGGCCGCATCCATAATGGCGACGAAGCGGTCCGCGCGGCGGGTATGGCGCGCCAGGCCGGGTTCGACAACTTCAACCTGGACCTGATGCACGGCCTGCCGGACCAGTCCCTGGACGATGCGTTGAGCGACCTGCGCCAGGCCATTGCGCTGAAGCCGACGCACCTGTCCTGGTACCAGTTGACCCTGGAACCCAACACCGTGTTCTGGAACCAGCCGCCCGCGTTGCCGGAAGACGACACGCTGTGGGATATCCAGGAAGCCGGTCAGGCGCTGCTCGCCGAGCACGGTTATGCGCAATATGAAGTGTCGGCCTATGCCCAGCCGGGCCGCCCGGCGCGGCATAACCTCAATTACTGGAGCTTTGGCGACTTTATCGGCATCGGTGCCGGCGCCCACGGCAAGCTCAGCCACCCGAACGGGCGCATCGTGCGCACCTGGAAAACCCGCGCGCCGAAGGACTACCTCAACCCGGCCAAAAGCTTCCAGGCCGGGGCGAAAGAGCTGACTAACGACGAGCTGCCGTTCGAGTTCCTGATGAACGCCCTGCGCCTCACCGAAGGTGTCGACGCCCGGCTCTACGCCGAACGCACCGGCCTCGACCTGGCCAGCCTCGACGCGGCGCGCCGCGACGCAGAACAAAGTGGCTTAATGCAGGTCGAACCGTCACGCCTGGCGGCGACCGACCGCGGGCAACTCTTTCTCAATGACCTGCTGCAGAAATTTCTGAGCTGACGCTTCTTAAGGAAATCGAATGGATCTGGTACTCGACCTGCTCGCCACCGCATCCCGCTGGAGCCGCAGCAACCTGTCGGAAATCTCACTGGCCCTTGTGGGCTGCTTGCTGGTGCTGTTCGGCGCCGACATCAAAGGCTGGGTGGAAGGCCGCCTGGGCAGCATCGCCGGCGCCTTGCGCGTGCCCTTGATGGCGTTGCTGTGCCTGATCGGCAGCGGCGCCGCACTGATCTACGCCACGCCGTGGATTGTGCGCGGGCTGGGCCAGTTCAATAACTACAGCCTGGCGCCGGTGCTGCTGGTGGTGCTGGTGTTGATTGGGGTTGTGGCGGACCGTCGCTGACCTCCAACTCAGCACAAAGATACAAGCGGGAGGGGGCTTGTTCCCGATAGCGGTACATCAGTCACTTCAATGTCGACTGACACTCTGCTATCGGGAGCAAGCCCCCTCCCACATTGGATTGCATTTCAAGTCAGGGCCGGCGGGTCAAGCCAGCTTTTCGAACTTCAAATCCCACACTCCATGCCCCAACCGCTCGCCGCGACGTTCGAACTTGGTGATCGGCCGCTCGGCCGGGCGGGGTACGCATTTGCCGTCTTCAGCGAGGTTGCGATAGCCCGGCGCGACGTTCATCACTTCCAGCATGTATTCGGCATAGGGCTCCCAGTCGGTGGCCATGTGCAGGATGCCGCCGACTTTCAGCTTGCTGCGCACCAGTTCCGCGAAAGAAGCCTGGACGATGCGGCGCTTGTGGTGACGGGCTTTGTGCCATGGGTCGGGGAAAAACAGCATCAGGCGGTCGAGGCTGTTGTCGGCGATGCAGCGGTTGAGCACTTCAATCGCGTCGCAGTCATAGACTCGCAGGTTGGTCAGGCCCTGGGTGAGCACGCCATTGAGCAGCGCGCCGACACCTGGGCGGTGCACTTCCACACCGATGAAGTCCTGCTCCGGCGCGGCGGCGGCCATTTCCAGCAGGGAGTGACCCATGCCGAAGCCGATTTCCAGGGAACGCGGGGCCGAGCGGCCGAACACCTGGTCGTAGTCCACCGGCGCGTCGGCCAAGGGCAGCACGAACAAAGGCGTGCCCTGCTCCAGGCCCTTCTGCTGGCCTTCGGTCATGCGGCCGGCGCGCATCACGAAGCTCTTGATGCGGCGGTGTTTGGAGTCGTCGGCAGCGTCCACGGTGTTCGGCGTTTCGTTTGATTCAGTCATCAATGGCTCTTACTTGATCAGACCATCCAGCGGCGAAGAGGCGCTGGCGTAGAGTTTTTTCGGCATGCGCCCGGCGAGGTAAGCCAGACGGCCCGCGACGATGGCGTGTTTCATGGCTTCGGCCATCATGATCGGTTGCTGGGCATTGGCGATGGCCGAGTTCATCAGCACCGCTTCGCAGCCCAGCTCCATGGCGATGGTGGCGTCGGAGGCGGTGCCCACGCCGGCATCCACCAGCACCGGAATGTTCGCTTCTTCGAGGATGATCTGCAGGTTGTACGGATTGCAGATCCCCAGGCCCGTGCCGATCAGGCCGGCCAGCGGCATCACGGCGATGCAGCCGATTTCGGCGAGTTGGCGGGCGATGATCGGGTCGTCGCTGGTGTAGACCATCACGTCGAAGCCTTCCTTGACCAGGGTCTCGGCGGCCTTGAGGGTTTCGATCACGTTGGGAAACAGGGTTTTCTGGTCGGCCAGCACTTCCAGCTTCACCAGGTTGTGGCCGTCCAGCAGCTCGCGGGCCAGGCGGCAGGTGCGCACGGCTTCGATTGCGTCGTAGCAACCGGCGGTGTTGGGCAGGATGGTGTAGCGATCCGGCGGCAGGATATCCAGCAGGTTCGGTTCGCCCGGGTTCTGGCCGATATTGGTGCGGCGCACGGCAACAGTCACGATTTCGGCGCCCGAGGCTTCGATGGCCAGGCGGGTTTCTTCCATGTCGCGGTATTTGCCGGTGCCGACCAGCAGGCGGGACTGGTAGGTACGACCGGCCAGGACGAAGGGCTTGTCGCTACGAACGATGCTCATGGGAAATCCTCGTGATGGGGTGAGGTTCTGCAGAATGCGAGGTGGCGATTAGCCGCCGCCGATGGCGTGGACCACTTCGACCTGGTCACCGTCGGCGAGCGCAGTGGCGGCGTGCTGACTGCGCGGGACGATATCCTGATTGAGCTCCACTGCGACACGGCGCCCGGTCAGTTCCAGGCGGGTCAGCAGGGCCTCGACGGAGGCGCCGTCGGGCAGTTCAAAGGGGTCGCCGTTCAACTGAATGCGCATGCCAGGGGCCGCCATCGTTTTTAGGGGCCAGCATTCTAGCTTGATTGGCGTTGCCGGCCCAAGCCCCTCGGTCAGATCGCCTGCAAGCGCCACGCCGCCAGACCGAGGAAGAACCAGCCAAGCAGGAATGCCAGCCCGCCGAACGGGGTGATGATACCGAGCTTGCTGATGCCGGTCAGGGTCAGTGCGTACAGGCTGCCGGAAAACAGCAGGATGCCGACCACAAACGCGATGCCCGCCCAGGTCACCATACGGCCGGGGATATGCGCGGCCAGCAGCGCCACCCCGAACAGCGCCAGGGCGTGCACCAGCTGGTAGGTCACGCCGGTCTGGAAAATCGCCAGGTACTCGGCGCTCAGGCGGTTTTTCAGGCCATGGGCGGCAAAAGCTCCCAGGGCCACGCCGGTAAAGCCGAAAAAGGCAGCCAACATCAGAAAGCTACGCAGCATGTGGAACTCCAATCAGACGCATCGGGCAGGGTCTGTATAATGGCCCGCTCAACGGGTTCGGCCAAGCCATCTCTATGCTGCGTGTCCTCTTCAGTCGTTTTCTCAAAGTCGTGAAATGGTTTGCCATCGGCAGCGTTTTGCTGGTGCTGCTGCTGCGCGTCGTGCCGCCGCCGTTTACGGCGCTGATGGTGGAGCGCAAGGTCGAGTCGTGGTTCGACGGCGAACCCATTGACCTGCAACGCAGCTGGGCGCCGTGGGATGACATTTCCGACGACCTCAAGCTGGCGGTGATGGCCGGTGAAGACCAGCGCTTCCCGCAGCATTGGGGGTTCGATTTCGGCGCGATCCAGGCGGCCATCGTGCACAACGAGCGCGGTGGGTCGATTCGCGGTGCCAGCACGTTGAGCCAGCAGGTGTCGAAGAACCTGTTTCTGTGGTCTGGCCGCAGTTATCTGCGCAAGGGCCTGGAGGCCTGGTTTACCGGCCTGATCGAGGTGCTGTGGCCCAAGCAACGGATTCTTGAGGTGTACCTCAACAGCGTGGAATGGGATGACGGCGTGTTTGGCGCAGAGGCGGCGGCGCGGCATCATTTTGGGGTGAGTGCCAAGGGGCTTTCGCGGCAGCAGGCCAGCTATCTGGCGGCGGTGTTGCCCAACCCACGGGTGTGGAGCGCCAGCCATCCAACGGCGTATGTGGCGCGGCGGGCGGCGTGGATTCGTCAGCAGATGAATCAACTCGGTGGCGATGGCTACCTGCTTGAGCTGAACAACTCCCGCAAGGCACCCTGGTCCGACTGACACAACACCTGAACCAATGTGAGAGGGGGCTTGCTCCCGATAGCGGTGGATCAGTCAGCTTATCTGTAGCTGACCCACCGCAACCGGGAGCAAGCCCCCTCCCACCTATTTAAGCGGCGATCGACAGCTTCAGCTTGTTCATCGCGCTTTTCTCAAGCTGACGAATCCGCTCAGCCGACACGTTGTACTTCTGCGCCAGGTCGTGCAGCGTGGCTTTTTCTTCCGCCAGCCAGCGCTGGTAGAGGATGTCACGGCTGCGGTCGTCCAGCACTTCCAGCGCTTCGTGCAGGTTGTGATTGGCGTTGTCGCTCCAGTCGGCGTCTTCCAGTTGACGCGCCGGGTCGTACCGGTGGTCTTCCAGGTAGTTGGCCGGCGATTGAAAAGCGCTGTCGTCGTCCGCTTCCGCGGCCGGGTCGAAGGCCATGTCATGGCCTGTCAGGCGGCTTTCCATCTCGCGCACTTCACGGGGCTCCACACCAAGGCTTTCGGCCACGCGGTGGACTTCCTCGTTGTTCAGCCACGCCAGGCGCTTTTTCTGGCTGCGCAGGTTGAAGAACAGCTTGCGCTGGGCCTTGGTGGTCGCGACTTTCACGATGCGCCAGTTGCGCAGGATGAACTCGTGGATTTCCGCCTTGATCCAGTGCACGGCAAACGACACCAGGCGCACACCCATTTCGGGGTTGAAACGCTTGACCGCCTTCATCAGGCCCACATTGCCTTCCTGAATCAGGTCAGCCTGGGCCAGCCCGTAGCCGCTATAGCTACGGGCGATATGTACGACAAAACGCAGGTGGGCGAGCACCATCTGCCGAGCCGCCCCCAAATCCTGCTCATAGTAGAGACTCTCGGCCAGTTCACGCTCCTGCTCGGGCGTCAGCAATGGAATGCTGTTGACCGTGTGCACATAGGCTTCCAGGTTTCCACCCGGAACCAGGGCATACGCAGGTTGCAAAGAAGTGGTCATACGAAAAAACCTCCGACTCACATAACTCGTGCAGTTCAGCACTGCGAAAATTGACCGGGGAACCGTAGGACAAGTTCCCTAAACCGCTGATACGGTCAATAGAAACGAAACCACATTAATCCGGCATTAACTACTTGGGCGCCAGCTCACGTAAATGCCGCGCCACGGCAATCCAGGCACCGATATAACCCAACAATACCGCGCCAAGCAAGAGCGAGAGACCATCGGCCACCGGCACCCCGGCCAGGGCAAAATCACTGCCGTACAAGCCGGCAAGCCCTGTTACCGCGTCATTCAGCCAGTCCAGGCCAAAAGCCAGCACGCCCCAGGATAAAAACCCGGCACCCAGGCCATAAAGCGCGCCCATGTACAGAAAAGGACGACGCACATAGCTGTCTGTGCCGCCGACCAGTTTAATCACTTCTATCTCGGTGCGACGGTTTTCAATATGAAGACGAATGGTATTGCCTATCACCAAAAGTAATGCAGACACCAACAACACCGTCAACCCGAACACAAAGCGGTCACCCAGCTTGAGAATCGCGGCCAGCCGCTCTACCCAGACCAGATCAAGTTGCGCCTGTTGCACCTTGGGCATCTGCGCCAGTTTCTGGCGCAGGGCCTCCAGGGTCGGCTTGTCGACTTCATCGGGCGTCACCAGCACCACGCCCGGCAGCGGGTTCTGCGGCAGCTCCTTGAGCGCCTCACCCAGGCCGGACTGCTGCTGGAATTCTTCAAGGGCCTGGTCGCGGCTGACGTACTCGGCATCCGCTACGCCCGGCATATTCTTGATTTCATCGCGCAACGCTTCACCCTGCTGGGTGCTGGCATCCAGATTCAGGTACAGCGAAATCTGCGCCGCACGCTGCCACGAACCGCCCAGGCGCTCCACGTTATTGAGCAGCAGCGACAAGCCCATCGGCAGGCTGAGGGCCACGGCCATCACCAGGCAGGTAAAAAAGCTGCCAACCGGCTGCTTGCCCAGCCGGCGCAAGCTGTCGAGCAGGCTGGCGCGATGGCTTTCGATCCAGGCGTGCAGCAGGGTGCTGAAGTCCGGGCCGTCATCGTCGTCGCGTTTTTTCTTGCTCGGTTGCGGATCGGCCGGTTTCGGCGCCACGCGTTCGGATACTTTTGGACTGCGTGTAGCACTCATACGCCTGCCTCCCCATCACCAATCAGGCGACCGCGCTGCAACGTAAGCATGCGGTGGCGCATGCGCGCGATCAGCGCCAGGTCGTGGCTGGCGATCAGCACGCTGGTGCCCAGGCGGTTGATGTCTTCGAACACGCCCATGATCTCGGCCGCCAGGCGCGGGTCGAGGTTACCGGTAGGTTCGTCCGCCAGCAGCAGGGCCGGACGGTGCACGATGGCGCGGGCGATGCCGACGCGCTGTTGCTGACCGGTGGAGAGGTCACCGGGGTAGAGGTCGGTCTTGTCCGACAGCGCCACACGCTCCAGGGCCGAATCCACGCGTTTGATGATCTCGGCCTTGGACAGCCCGAGAATCTGCAATGGCAGGGCAACGTTGTTGAACACCGTGCGATCGAACAGCAACTGGTGATTCTGGAACACTACGCCGATCTGGCGGCGCAGAAACGGGATCTGCGCATTGCTGATGGTGGCCAGGTCCTGGCCGGCCAGCAGCAGTTTGCCGGTGGTCGGGCGCTCCATGGCCAGCAGCAGACGCAATAACGTACTTTTACCGGCACCGGAGTGACCGGTGACGAAAAGAAACTCGCCGCGCCGCACCCGAAAGCTCAGCTCATGCAAGCCCACATGCCCGTTGGCATAGCGTTTACCGACTTGCTCGAATCGAATCATGAACGCTCCCGCTCGGCAAACAGTGCCTGTACAAAGGGTTCGGCTTCAAAGGTGCGCAGGTCGTCGATGCCCTCACCGACGCCGATATAACGAATCGGCAACCCGAACTGCTTGGCCAGGGCAAAAATCACACCGCCCTTGGCCGTGCCGTCGAGCTTGGTCAGGGCCAGGCCGGTCAGTTGCACCGTCTGATTGAATTGCTTGGCCTGGCTGATGGCGTTCTGACCGGTCCCGGCGTCGAGCACCAGCAGCACTTCATGGGGGGCGTCGGCATCCAGCTTGCCGATCACGCGGCGCACCTTCTTCAGCTCTTCCATCAGGTTGTCTTTGGTGTGCAGGCGACCGGCGGTGTCGGCGATCAATACGTCGATATTGCGCGCCTTGGCGGCCTGCACAGCGTCGAAAATCACCGAGGCGGAATCGGCGCCGGTGTGCTGGGCAATCACCGGGATCTTGTTGCGCTCGCCCCACACCTGCAACTGCTCCACCGCAGCGGCACGGAAGGTGTCGCCAGCGGCCAGCATGACTTTCTTGCCTTCGAGCTGCAGCTTTTTGGCCAGCTTGCCGATGGTGGTGGTCTTGCCGGCGCCGTTGACGCCCACCACGAGGATCACGAACGGTTTGTTCGGGGTGATCACCAGCGGCGCTTCCACCGGCTTGAGCATCGCGGCCAGTTCGGCCTGCAAGGACTTGTACAGCGCGTCGGCGTCGGTAAGTTGCTTGCGCGCGACCTTCTGGGTCAGGCTCTGGATGATTACCGCTGTGGCTTCAACGCCCACGTCGGCGGTGAGCAGACGGGTTTCGATGTCTTCCAGCAGTTCGTCATCGATGGTCTTGCGACCCAGGAACAGGCTGGCCATGCCTTCGCCGATGCTGGCGCTGGTCTTGCTCAGGCCTTGCTTGAGGCGGGCGAAAAAGCCGGTCTTGCCGGCTTCGACGGCAACGGGTTCCGGCGCGATGACTGCAGGCACGGCGGCGTCGAAGACGGGCGCGGGCTCAGGTACCGGTTCAGCCACCACGGGAATCGGCGGCGCAACGTGCTCAGCAAGCACGTCTTCAACCAGCGCCACGGGCTCTTCGGCCACGGGCAGTTCGGGCCACGGCTCGGGTTCGGGTTCCGGCTCGGGTTCCGGCGCCACCTCGGCCACCGGCTGCAACACCGGCTCAACGATAGGCAACACCACCGGCGCCGGCGTCTGGGCAACCGGCTCGGCTTCTACTATAGGTTCGGGGATCGGTTCAGCGTGAACCTGCGGCTGCGGCTCGACGGTATCCTGCGGTTTCTTACGCAGCCAGCCGAACAGGCCTTTCTTCTCGCCAGCCGCAGCTGGGGTCTTCTTGTCGTCGTTGGAACCAAACATGGAGACGGCTATCTCAAGGTAGCGATGCGCCAGGGGCACGTCGGTAAATAAAATTCGATGCGTAACAGACTGTTTTTCAGCCAGCTCGTTCATGCGCAACATTTTGTAAGGCCTAAATAGGGCCTTAACGGTACCGCCGCAGTGGCCGTCCGCAAATCCGACCAGTATCCTAGCACCTCCTCGCCCGCCGACGCTAAGACCAAGCGGGTAGCCCAACAGGTTTAAAAACGAATGAATGCTCTAGCCCGCCGCGCCGCAGGCCTGCTGTTCGGTACAGTTTGTCTGCCTCTTTCAGCTTTGGCTGCCGATCCACAACCCACCCATGAATTCACCCTCGACAACGGCCTCAAAGTGGTCGTGCGCGAAGACCATCGCGCGCCGGTGGTGGTTTCCCAGGTCTGGTACAAGGTTGGCTCGAGCTACGAAACCCCCGGCCAGACAGGTTTGTCCCACGCCCTGGAGCACATGATGTTCAAGGGCAGTGCCAAAGTGGGCCCGGGCGAAGCTTCGCTGATCCTGCGCGACCTGGGCGCTGAAGAAAATGCGTTCACCAGCGATGACTACACCGCGTATTACCAGGTGCTGGCCCGCGACCGCCTGGGCGTCGCCTTCGAGCTGGAGGCCGACCGCATGGCCAGCCTGCGCCTGCCGGCCGACGAGTTCAGCCGCGAGATCGAGGTCATCAAGGAGGAACGCCGCCTGCGCACCGACGACAACCCCATGTCCAAGGCCTTCGAGCGCTTCAAGGCCATGGCTTTTCCGGCCAGCGGCTACCACACGCCGACCATCGGCTGGATGGCCGACCTGGACCGCATGAAGGTCGAGGAGCTGCGCCACTGGTACCAATCCTGGTACGTGCCCAACAACGCCACCCTGGTGGTGGTCGGCGACGTGACCCCGGACGAGGTGAAGACCCTGGCCCAGCGCTACTTCGGCCCGATCCCCAAGCGTGACCTACCACCTGCCAAAATCCCGCTGGAGCTGGCTGAACCCGGCGAGCGCCTACTGACCCTGCGTGTGCAGACCCAACTGCCGAGCGTGATCCTCGGTTTTAACGTGCCTGGCCTTGCCACTGCCGAAGACAAGCGCTCCGTGCAAGCCCTGCGCCTGATCTCGGCCCTGCTCGACGGCGGCTACAGCGCGCGTATCTCGGAACAACTGGAGCGTGGTGAAGAGCTGGTGTCCGCCGCCTCCACCCGCTACGACGCCTACAGCCGTGGCGACACCCTGTTCATCCTGTCGGCCACGCCCAACCAGCAGAAGAAAAAGACCATTGCCCAAGCCGAAGCCGGCCTGTGGCGGCTGCTGGAAGACTTGAAAGCCAAGCCACCGACCGCCGAAGAGCTGGAGCGAATTCGCGCCCAGGTCATCGCCGGCCTGGTGTACCAGCGTGACTCCATCACCAGCCAGGCCACGGCCATTGGTTCCCTGGAAACCGTGGGCCTGTCCTGGCAGCTCATGGACACCGAGCTTGCCGACCTGCAAAGCGTGACCCCGGAAGATATCCAGAAGGCTGCACGTACCTATTTCACCCGCGGACGTCTGAGCGTCGCCCATGTTTTGCCTGAGGAGACCGCTCATGAGTGATCGCAAAAGCCTGATCCTGCCCGGCCTGATCGCCGTCACCCTGATGGCGGCCACTGCCGTGTACTTCCTGCGCCCGAGTGAATCGGTGGCCAGCCCTGCGCTGGAAAAAGCCCAGTCCGCCAACAAGCTGCAGTCGCTGGCCGAGCTGGACGGCAAGGCGCCGACCAACCGCAAGCTTGACGTACAAAGCTGGACCACCGCCGAAGGCGCCAAGGTGCTGTTCGTCGAAGCCCATGAGCTGCCGATGTTCGACATGCGCATCCTGTTCGCCGCCGGCAGCAGCCAGGACGGCGACGTGCCGGGCCTGGCGCTGATGACCAACGCCATGCTCAACGAAGGCGTGCCGGGCAAGGACGTCAGCCAGATCGCCAGCGGTTTTGAAGGCCTGGGCGCCGGCTTTGGCAATGGCACCTACCGCGACATGGCGCTGGTGTCCCTGCGCAGCCTGAGCGCCAGCGACAAGCGCGATGCAGCGCTGGCGCTGTTCGACGCCGTGATCGGCAAGCCGACCTTCCCCGCCGATTCCCTGGCGCGGATCAAGAACCAGATCCTCGCCGGCTTCGAATACGAGAAGCAGAATCCCGCCAAACTGGCGAGTCTTGAGCTGTTCAAGCGCCTGTATGGTGACCACCCTTACGCGCATCCGAGCGAAGGCAACGCCGACAGCGTGCCAAAGATCAGCCAGGCGCAATTGCAGGCGTTCCATGCCAAGGCCTATGCGGCGGGCAACGCAGTGATTGCAGTGGTGGGCGACATGACCCGTGCGGAAGCCGAGGCCATGACCGCAAAGGTGTCTGCCTCGCTGCCCAAGGGCCCGGCGCTGGCGAAGATCGCCCAGCCGACCGAACCGAAGGCGGGCCTGAGCCATATCGAGTTTCCGTCCAAGCAGACGCACCTGCTGTTCGCCCAATTGGGCATCGACCGGGCCGACCCGGACTACGCGGCCTTGTCTCTGGGCAACCAGATCCTCGGGGGCGGTGGCTTTGGCACTCGCCTGATGAGCGAAGTACGCGAGAAACGCGGCCTCACTTACGGCGTGTACTCGGGCTTCTCGCCGATGCAGGTGCGCGGTCCGTTCATGATCAACCTGCAGACCCGCGCCGAAATGAGCGGCGGCACCCTGCGCCTGGTTGAGCAAGTGCTGGCTGATTACCTCAAGACCGGCCCGACGCAAAAGGAGCTCGATGACGCCAAGCGCCAACTGGCCGGCAGCTTCCCGCTGTCCACCGCGAGCAACCTCGATATCGTCGGCCAGCTGGGCGCTATGGGTTTCTACAACCTGCCGCTGAGCTATCTGGAAGATTTCATGAAACAATCCCAGGCCCTGACCGTAGAGCAGGTCAAGGCGGCCATGAACAAACACTTGAGCGCCGACAAGATGGTCATCGTGACCGCCGGCCCGACGATTGCGCAAAAGCCACTACCGCCCCCCACTGATAAACCCGCCGAGCAGCCGCTCGGGGTTCCGGAGCACTAATGGCCAGTTCATCTCGCCCGAAAAAGCCTGTCCACAACGTGCATAACGGTGTGGGCCAACTGCGCATCATTGGCGGTGAATGGGGCAGCCGCAAGCTGAGCTTCCCCGACGTCGTGGGCCTGCGCCCGACGCCTGACCGCGTGCGTGAAACCCTGTTCAACTGGCTTGCGCCGTACATCGCGGGCGCCAGGGTGCTGGACCCGTTTGCTGGCAGCGGCGCGCTGTTTCTGGAGGCGCTGTCCCGTGGCGCGTCCCAGGCCCAGGCGCTGGACGCGAGCAACGTGGCGGTCTCCAGCCTCAAGGAACACCTGGGCACCCTGCGCTGCACCAACGGCCAGGTGCAGACCGCCGATGCGCTGCGCTACCTGGAAACCCAGGTGGCCAGCGCATACGACGTGGTGTTCCTCGACCCGCCGTTCAACCAGAACCTGCTGCCGACGGTGTGCACGCTGCTCGAAGATCGCCAATGGCTGGCGCCGGATGCGTGGATCTACACCGAGAGCGAAACCGCACCGTCCACCCTCGGCCTGCCGGGCAGTTGGCGCCTGCACCGGGAGCAGAAGTCCGGCCGGGTGTATTACGCGCTGTGGCATCGGTTGGTCGAAAGCGCGGTCTGAGCCGGCGGTTTCTGTTTGTGGCTGGTGGGCGTGCCCCGCGTTGGGCTGCGCAGCAGCCCCAGTCACAACACTGAGGTTATTCTGTTAGAACACTGTTGCAGGTTTTGGGACCGCTTCGCAGCCCAACGCGGGGCAAGCCCGCTCGCCACAGTAAGCCTGCTCGCCATAACAGGCTTGTACGCCAAAGAGAGTGCAATGACTCCCTCCACCGACCTGTTCAAACCCGCTTTCGGCCTCGGCAACCCCCACCTGCAAACCTTGTGGGGACCGCTGTGGCGCCCCACTACGCACCTCGAACGCCAACGCGAACGCCTGTGGCTGGACGACGGTGATTTTCTCGATATTGACTGGCACGGACCTCACGACGCCAAGGCACCGCTGGTGCTGGTATTGCACGGGCTCACCGGTTCGTCCAACTCGCCCTACGTCGCCGGCCTGCAAAAGGTCCTCGCCGCCCAGGGCTGGGCCAGTGCCGCGCTGAACTGGCGCGGCTGTTCCGGCGAGCCGAACCTGTTGGCGCGCAGCTATCACTCCGGGGCCAGCGAGGATCTGGCGGCAGCGATTGCCCATCTGCAGGCCAAGCGGCCGTTGGCGCCGCTGTACGCGGTGGGCTATTCGCTGGGCGGCAATGTGCTGCTCAAGCATCTGGGGGAAACCGGCACGGCGTCAGGGTTGCAAGGCGCCGCGGCGGTATCGGTGCCGTTTCGCCTGGACCAGTGCGCCGACCGCATCGGCCTGGGTTTTTCGCGGGTCTATCAGAAGCACTTCATGCGCGAAATGCTGGCGTATATCCGCGTCAAGCAAAGCCGCTTCACGCAGGATGGCCGCACGGACGGCCTGAAAACCCTGGAAGCCCTGGGTTCCCTGGAAAAGATGCGCACGTTCTGGGACTTCGATGGACGGGTGACTGCGCCGCTGCATGGTTTCATCAGCGCCGAGGATTACTACCGCAAGGCGTCGAGTCGCTATTACCTGGGCGGTATCCGAACGCCGACCCTGATTATCCAGGCGGCGGACGATCCGTTCGTGTTTGCCCATAGCCTGCCCGAGGCCAGCGAGTTATCGGATTGCACCGAGTTCGAATTGCTGGCCAAGGGCGGGCATGTGGGCTTCGTGGACGGTTCGCTCAAGCGCCCGACCTATTACCTCGAACGCCGCATCCCCCAATGGCTGCTGACACAACAGCAATAAAAATGTGGGAGGGGGCTTGCTCCCTCCCACAATTGCTTGCGTTTACAGGCCAGGCCGCTCAGTCGCCCGTGGCAATGGCCCGCGCGGGATCCGTGATCCACTCACTCCACGACCCCGCATATAACTGGCCCAACGGGTAACCCGCCAAACCCAGGGCGAACAGGTTATGGCAGGCGGTGACGCCGGAACCGCAATACGCCACCAGTTCCTTGGGCGACCGCCCCTGCAACTGCGCGGCAAACCGCTGCTTGAGCTGCTCGACCGGCAGAAACCGCCCATCACTGCCCAGGTTCTCGTTGAATGCCGCGCACTGCGCCCCGGGAATGTGCCCGGCAATCAGGTCGATGGGCTCAACGTCGCCACGAAAACGCGCCGGGGCCCGCGCATCAATCAGGGTCAGGCCCGGCTGGCCCAGGCGTTTTTGCAGATGCTCGCCATCCAGCACCAGGCCATGATCGGGCGTGCCGGTAAAGTCGCCCGGCTCGATCACCGGCGCGTCCAGGCTCAAGGGTAAGCCGGCGGCATGCCAGGCCTTCAAGCCACCGTCCAGGATAAACACGCCGTCCCGCTTGCCCAGCCACACCAGCAACCACCAGGCGCGGGCGGCAAAGGCGCCAGGGCCGTCGTCATACAGCACCACCTCGGTATCGGCACTGATGCCCCACGCGCGCAGTTGTTCAGCGAGGGTCTGCGCCTGCGGCAGTGGGTGACGCCCGGTCACGCCTTTGGTCACCGGGCCGCTGAGATGGCGTTCAAGGTCAGCATATTGCGCGCCTTCGATATGCCCTTCGGCATAGCTGCAACGCCCGTAATCCGGGTCTTCCAGGGCAAAACGGCAATCGAGGATTACCAACGCGCCACGCGTTTGGCGCTCGGCCAGGTGCTGGGGGCTGATCAGTTGGGCAAGCGGCATGACAGACTCCTGTAAACAGATTCGGGAAAGGTCCTATTTCACTTCATCCAGCGCCTGATTCAACGGCACGTAAAACTCCTTGAACAGCCCATCCACCGCTTCTTTGGCCTGGGGCGTGACAAACCCCGCCTCCAGCACCAGCACCTGATACACCCCGCGCTTGATCGCTTCGGCACTCAAATGGGTGGAGTTTTCGTTGGTGGTGCACAAAAAGCGCACCCAAGAGGTGAGGATGATCCAGGCGTTGAGGGTCAGGGCTTCGGTCTGGATCGGGTCCATATTGAGGATGCCGGCATCGACAAACCCCTGATAGATGGCCCCGCCCTGGGTCAGGCAGCGCTGGGAAAATCGCCGGTAGCCGGTGGCCATTTCGGGGTCGCTTTCCAGCAGGTGTTCGAGGTCACGGTGCAGGAAACGGTAGCGCCACATGCCGGCCAGCACGGCCTGCAGGTAAAAGCGCTTATCTTCCACACGCATCGCGCGGCCCTGGGGCGGGCGCAGGAAACTGTCCACCAGCGCTTCGTATTCGCGGAACAGCACGGCGATGATCGCCTGCTTGTTGGGGAAGTGGTAGTACAGGTTGCCCGGCGAAATTTCCATATGGGCGGCGATGTGGTTGGTGCTGACACTGCGCTCACCCTGCTGATTAAAAAGCTCCAGGCTGGTGTGCACAATGCGTTCGCTGGTCTTTACTCGTGGTGCCATGGGGGATCAGCTTCCATACACGGAATGGGGCATCTTACGGCCTAACCGTGCCGGGATAAATCCGCATAGGGCTGCAATGTTATTTGACAATTTAGAGCAATGACTCTAAAAATCCAGGCAGACCAATAACAATCGGGGCTGCACCATGTCTGCCACTGTTGCCTACCTGCAGGACTCCCAGGCGCTGGACCAGCTTCAGCCGCTGTTCGACGCCCAGCGCCGCGCCTACGCCGCCAACCCGATGCCGCCTGCTGCGCAGCGCCAGCAATGGCTCAAGGCCTTGCGCGAATTGCTCAGCGATGAACGCCAGGCGTTGATCCGCGCGATCAGCGAGGATTTCAGCCACCGCAGCGCAGACGAAACCCTGTTCGCCGAGCTGATGCCCAGCCTGCATGGCATCCACTACGCCAGCAAACACCTCAAGGGCTGGATGAAACCGTCGCGCCGCGCCGTAGGCATTGCCTTCCAGCCCGCGTCAGCCAAAGTCATCTACCAACCGCTCGGCGTGGTCGGGGTGATTGTGCCCTGGAATTACCCGCTGTACCTGGCCATCGGCCCGCTGGTCGGAGCGCTGGCGGCCGGTAATCGGGTGATGTTGAAGCTCAGCGAGTCCACCCCCGCCACCGGCGAGCTGCTCAAAACGCTGCTGGCGAAGATCTTCCCCGAAGACCTGGTGTGCGTGGTGCTGGGCGAAGCCGATGTGGGCGTGGCGTTTTCCAGACTGCGCTTCGACCACCTGCTGTTCACCGGCGCCACCAGCATTGGCAAGCATGTGATGCGCGCGGCCGCCGAGCACCTCACGCCAGTCACGCTGGAGCTGGGCGGCAAGTCGCCGGCGATTGTCTCCGCCGATGTGCCGCTCAAGGATGCCGCCGAGCGCATCGCTTTCGGCAAAGCCTTGAATGCCGGACAAACCTGTGTGGCGCCGGACTACGTGCTGGTGCCGGAGCACCGCGTGGACGCTTTCGTGGAGGCCTACGGCAAGGCGGTTCGCGGGTTCTATCCGACGCTGGTCGACAACCCGGACTACACCGCGATCATCAACGAACGACAGTTGGCGCGGCTCACTGCCTATGTAAAGGACGCCACCGACAAGGGCGCCACGCTGGTCCCGCTGTATGACCAGAGTCAGGCACGGCGCATGGCCCACAGCCTGCTGCTGAATGTCAGCGACGACATGACGGTGATGCAGGACGAAATCTTCGGCCCGGTATTGCCCGTCGTGCCCTATCGCGACATCGACCAGGCCTTTGCCTACATCAACCAACGCCCTCGCCCGCTGGCGCTGTATTACTTCGGCTACAACAAGCGCGAACAAGACCGAGTGCTGCACGAAACCCATTCGGGCGGCGTCTGCCTGAACGACACCCTGCTGCACGTGGCCCAGGACGACCTGCCGTTTGGCGGCATCGGCCCATCGGGCATGGGCCACTACCACGGCCACGAAGGCTTTCTCACCTTCAGCAAAGCCAAGGGTGTGTTGGTCAAGCAACGCCTGAACGCGGCGAAGCTGATCTACCCGCCCTACGGCAAATCGATCCAGAAGCTTATTCAGAAGTTGTTTGTTCGCTGATTCCGCCACCCACGGGACAACAATAACAATGAACCCCAGCCTGACTGATTCCCCCGCGCTGTCACGGCGCGGCATCCTGAAAATCGGCCTGTGCGCCAGTGCTTTCCTGGCTACCGCAGGGCTAGGCGCCAGCCTCAGCGGCTGCTCCGCCAGCACCCCGGCCAGCGGCTTTGCGATGCTGCGCAGCAGCGACCTGCCATTTTTGCGGGCGGTGATGCCGGTGTTGCTCGACGGTGTTGCCAGCGTTCAGGAGGTCGCCGCCGGGATTGAAGACGCGCTCAAAAAGCTCGATTACAGCCTGCAATACCTGTCGCCGGAGATGTTCAAGCTCACCCAGCAGTTGTTCGACGTCCTCGCCATGGGCATTACCCGCGGCCCGCTGACCGGCATCTGGGGCAGTTGGGAAAACGCCAGCAGCGAGCAGATCCGTCACTTCCTGCTGCGCTGGGAGAACAGCTACCTCAACCTGCTGCGCATGGGCCAGGGCTCGTTGCTCAAGCTGGTGATCATGGCCTGGTATTTCCGGCCGGCGTCCTGGGCCCATTGCGGCTACCCCGGCCCGCCTCACCTCTGACAGTGACCGCAATTTCGCACAACAAAAACAAGAGTGCCCACCTATGCCCGTACCCGATCTGTTCCGCGACGGCCTGGCCCGTGGCTGGAAAACCCACAACGGCGCCGCCCTCGACCGCGACCTGAGCCTGGAAGCCGACGTCGCGATCATCGGCAGCGGCGCCGGTGGCGGCACCACCGCCGAGATCCTCAGCGCCGCAGGCTACAAGGTGCTGCTGATCGAGGAAGGCCCACTCAAGACCAGCAGCGACTTCAAGCTGCTGGAGGACGAGGCCTACGCCAACCTGTATCAGGAGGGCATCGGACGCATGAGCAAGGACGGCGCCATCACCATCCTGCAAGGCCGGGCCGTGGGCGGGACCACGCTGATCA
The DNA here is from genome assembly GCF_920984685.1 of Pseudomonas sp. Leaf59. NCBI lineage: Bacteria > Pseudomonadati > Pseudomonadota > Gammaproteobacteria > Pseudomonadales > Pseudomonadaceae > Pseudomonas > Pseudomonas sp. Leaf59. The sequence continues at coordinate 43,415 of NZ_CAKLBR010000010.1, forward strand.
ATTGGACCTCCAGCTTTCGCACGCCGGACGCCACCCTCGCCCACTGGGCCAGCGAATACGCGGTGACGGGCCACAGCAGCAGCGAGATGGCGCCCTGGTTCGAAAAAATGGAGCAGCGCCTGGGCATTGCGCCCTGGGCACTGCCGCCGAACGCCAACAACGATGTGATCCGCAAGGGCTGTGAAAAACTCGGCTACAGCTGGCACGTGATCCCGCGCAACGTGCGTGGTTGTTTCAACCTGGGCTACTGCGGCATGGGCTGCCCGGTGAATGCCAAGCAGTCGATGCTGGTGACCACCATTCCCTCCACCCTGGAGCAAGGCGGCGAGCTGCTCTACCTCGCTCGCGCCGAGCAGTTCAACTACAGCGGCGATGCCATCAGCAGCCTGGAATGCGTGGCCATGGACGAGCGTTGCGTGGCGCCGACAGGGCGCAGGATCACGGTGAAAGCCAGGCATTACGTGCTGTCGGGCGGCGGCATCAACAGCCCGGCGCTGCTGATGCGCTCCAACGCGCCGGACCCGCATTCGCGGCTCGGCAAGCGCACCTTTCTGCACCTGGTGAACTTCTCTGCGGGGCTATTTGATGAGGTGATCAACCCGTTCTACGGCGCGCCGCAGTCGATTTATTCCGACCATTTCCAATGGCAGGACGGCGTTACCGGCAAAATGTCCTACAAACTGGAAGCACCGCCCCTGCACCCCGGGTTGGCCAGCACACTGTTTGGCGGCTACGGCAGCGCGAACGCGCTGGACATGGGCCAGTTACCCAACACCCACGCCATGCTTGCGCTGTTGCGCGACGGGTTTCACCCCGACAGCCCGGGAGGCACCGTCGGTTTACGCGGTGATGGCACGCCGGTGCTCGACTATCAGGTCTCGCCCTACGCCTGGGACGGCCTGCGCCGCGCGTTTCACAGCATGGCCGAGATTCAGTTCGCGGCGGGCGCCAGGTCGGTCAAGCCGCTGCACCATGACGCGCGCTATGTGAACAGCCTGGCCGACGCCCGCCGCATGATTGACGAACTGAGCCTGGAACTGCACCGGACCACCCTGGGCAGCGCCCATGTGATGGGCGGGTGTGCCATGGGCGAAGACCCGAAAAACGCGGTGGCCGACAGCCTCGGACGCCATCACCAGTTGCGCAATCTGTCGATCCACGATGGCTCGCTGTTCCCCACCAGCATTGGCGCCAACCCGCAATTATCGGTGTACGGCTTGAGCGCCAAACTGGCGACGGCGTTGGCCGAACGTCTGAAAACGGCATGAAAATACCGCCGATCAGCGGTATGTATCTACATAAGTTGACTTTCCCGACCGGGATGGCTGCGATACCATCCGGTTCCCCAACGGACTCCGCCAGGACGACGCGATGAACCGAGTGTTGTATCCAGGAACCTTCGACCCGATTACCAAAGGCCATGGCGATCTGGTCGAGCGCGCCTCTCGCCTGTTCGACCATGTGATCATCGCGGTCGCTGCCAGCCCCAAGAAAAACCCGCTGTTTCCCCTGGAGCAGCGCGTGGAACTGGCGCGTGAGGTCACCCGGCACCTGCCCAACGTCGAAGTGGTGGGCTTTTCGACGTTACTGGCGCATTTCGCCAAGGAGCAGAACGCCAATGTGTTCCTGCGAGGCCTGCGCGCGGTGTCGGATTTCGAATACGAATTCCAGCTGGCCAACATGAACCGCCAACTGGCACCGGACGTCGAGAGCCTGTTCCTCACGCCTTCGGAGCGTTACTCGTTCATTTCGTCGACGCTGGTGCGGGAAATCGCCGCGCTGGGCGGAGATATCACCAAGTTCGTTCACCCCGCCGTGGCGGATGCGCTGACACTGCGCTTCAAGAAGTAGGGGCTGCCAGGCGTCTCTCGCCTATTGCCGCAGGTCATGTGCGCTCGCACTGCGGGCGCCAATGCGGCACAATTGCGCGCATTAGTCGTTTTCAGTTGCCTTGGCTGACAGCCCTGGCAGGAGTTTCCATGTCCCTGATCATCACCGACGATTGCATCAATTGCGACGTCTGCGAACCTGAGTGCCCGAACGCTGCGATTTCCCAGGGCGAAGAGATCTACGTGATCGACCCCAACCTGTGCACCCAGTGCGTCGGCCACTACGACGAACCGCAGTGCCAGCAGGTGTGTCCGGTGGATTGCATTCCGCTGGATGAGGCCCACCCTGAAACTGAAGAGCAGTTGATGGAGAAGTACCGGTTGATTACCGGCAAGGCCTGAACAGTTGGGTTGCCCTGCAGGGCCTCATCGGGAGCAAGCAGCCTCCCACACTGGACCGAGTTGAAGACGACCCCATGTGGGAGGGGGCTTGCTCCCGATGGCAATCTCAGCCATCACCCGGCAATCAGCGCTGACACCTGGGGCAAAACACACTCGCCCGCTGCCCCAGCAGCACATTGCGCAACTCGGTCCCGCACACCTTGCACGCCTCGCCGCCCCGGCCGTAGGCGAACAGCTCCTGCTGGAAATACCCCGGCTGCCCGTCACCGCCAATAAAGTCGCGCAACGTGGTGCCGCCGCGCTCGATGGCAGCCGCCAGCACCCGCTTGATCTCGATCGCCAGCTGCAAATAACGCGCCCGCGAAATACCGCCCGCCGCCCGACGCGGATCGATCCCGGCCGCAAACAGCGCTTCGGTCGCATAGATATTGCCCACGCCCACCACCACCGCGTTGTCCATGATGAACGGTTTGATCGCCATCGACCGCCCACGGGACATCTGGAACAGCCGCTCGCCGTCAAACAGGTCGGTCAACGGCTCCGGCCCCAGGCTCAGCAGCAACGCGTGGTTGTGCGGGTCCTGGCTCCAGAGCATGGCGCCGAAACGGCGCGGGTCGGTGTAGCGCAGCGCCAGGCCCGATTCCAGCTCGATATCCACATGCTCATGCTTGGCCGCCGGCAGCCCGATTTCAACCATGCGCAGGTTGCCCGACATGCCCAGATGGCTGATCAGCGTGCCCACTTCGGCATTGATCAACAGGTACTTGGCCCGCCGCTCCACCCCCACGATGCGCTGCCCGGACAGGCGCACATCCAGGTCCTCCGGGATCGGCCAGCGCAGGCGCCGTTCGCGCACCACCACGCGACTGACGCGCTGGCCTTCCAGGTGCGGCGCAATCCCGCGACGGGTGGTTTCGACTTCGGGTAACTCGGGCATGTGTACCTCTTGGCTGACGGGTCAGTTCGCGCCCAGCTCGCGGATCGACAACTTCATGCTTTCAAAGTCGTAGTCCGACAGGCCGACGTAATCGAGCACCAGGTGACCGATGGCATTCCACTCATGGTCTTCTGCCTGACCGCCCAGCACGCGGTGAGAGGAACAGATGTGCTCGGCCATCTTCAGGATCGCCAGCAGGTTTTTAAGCTGCGGAGTGTGCGACGACTCATCGCTGAAAATCGCCAGGGCGTTATGGTGATTGGCGATAGCGTCGGTCACATGCTCCGGCAGGCGCCAGGACTTGGCGGTGTAGTAGCCGACCACCGCATGGTTGGTGTTGAACGCGTTGTTCTCGGTGTCGACCACCCGACAGTCGGGGCCGGCATTGGCGTAGGCCTGCTCGAGCACCGTCATGTAGTCGGGGAAGCGCTTGAGCATCAGCGGCACGCCGCAATCGTGAAACAAGCCCAGGGCGTAGGCTTCATCGACGGTCTGCGAGCCGGTGCGCTTGGCCAGGGTGAGGCAGGTCATGGCCACGTCCTGGGCGGTGTCCCAGAAGCGATTGAGGGTGACGATGGTGTCATCGCTCATCTCGCCCTTGATCGACTGCGCATTGATCAGGTTGATGATCGAGCGGCTGCCCAGCAGGTTCACCGCGCGCTGGATCGAGGCGATCTTGTTGCTCAGGCCGTAATACGGTGAGTTGACGATTTTCAGCAACGCGCCGGACAGGCCAGGGTCCTGGGCGATCAACCGGGCGATGACGCCCAGGTCCGGATCGGGCATGTACTGCTCCATCTGCAAATCCACCATGATCTGCGGTTGGGGCGGTACGCTGATACCTTGCAGGGCCTGCTGGATCTGCTCGGCGGAAAGCTCTTGGGACATAAGTACATACTCTGGGCTAGGCGGCGATTCTAACCTTTATGAAGACTTCGCCGACACCCAAATACCGAACTGAAACCGCTCCCACATGTCCGGCGGCGGGGCGAGTTCCTACACAACACGGTATACTCCCGCTCTTTTTTCCGGAGCGACGTCATGTCCCTGCCAAGCCTGCGTCTCAAAGCCAACGCCGATCGTCGTTTGCGCAACGGCCACCTGTGGGTCTACAGCAACGAAATCGACGTGGCCGCCACCCCACTCAACGGCTTCCAGGCAGGCGACCAGGCCATCCTCGAAGCGGCCGGCGGCAAGACCCTGGGCATCGTGGCCATGAGCCCCAACAACCTGATCTGCGCCCGCCTGCTGTCCCGTGACATCAAGTTGCCTTTGGACAAATCCCTGCTGGTGCACCGCATCAACGTCGCCCTGTCCCTGCGTGATCGCCTGTTCGACAAGCCGTTTTACCGCCTGGTCTACGGCGATTCCGACCTGCTGCCAGGTTTGGTGGTCGACCGTTTCGGCGACATTCTGGTGGTGCAGATCGCGTCAGCGACCATGGAAGCCCACAAAGAAGACGTAATTGCCGCGCTGACCCAAGTGCTCAAGCCCAGCGGCATCCTGTTCAAGAACGACTCCGCCGCGCGCGACGCCGAAGGCCTTAACCGCTACGTCGAAACCGTGTTCGGCCTGGTGCCGGAGTGGGTGGCGCTGGAAGAAAACGGCGTGAAATTCGAAGCCCCGGTAATCCAGGGCCAGAAGACCGGCTGGTTCTACGACCACCGCATGAACCGCGCGCGCCTGGCCCCGTATGCCAAGGGCAAACGCGTGCTCGACCTGTACAGCTACATCGGCGGCTGGGGCGTGCAAGCGGCCGCGTTCGGCGCCAGCGAAGTGTTCTGCGTCGACGCTTCGTCTTTCGCCCTCGACGGCGTGGAGCGCAACGCTGCGCTGAACGGCGTTGCCGAGAAGATGACCTGCATCGAAGGCGACGTCTTTGAGGCGTTGAAAGAACTCAAAGCCAGCGAAGAACGCTTCGACGTAATCGTCGCCGACCCACCGGCCTTCATCAAACGCAAAAAAGACATGAAAAACGGCGAAGGCGCCTACCGCCGCCTGAACGAGCAAGCCATGCGCCTGCTCAGCAAGGACGGCATCCTCGTCAGCGCCTCGTGCTCCATGCACCTGCCGGAAGACGACCTGCAAAACATCCTGCTCACCAGCGCCCGCCACCTGGACCGCAACATCCAGATGCTCGAACGCGGCGGCCAGGGCCCGGACCACCCGGTGCACCCGGCGATTGTCGAGACGCGGTATATCAAGAGCATTACGTGCCGGTTGCTGCCTAACAGCTGATAGAACGCAGATCAAATGTGGGAGCAAACCGCTCCCACATCTGCTTATGTGGCGCCATGAAGATTTTTCTTACGGCTGCGCACTACGCGAATCAGGGAAGCTTCCCACCCGGTTTTGATTGAATTCGATTTTTCGCAGACTACTATCGGTCTCTGGTTTTAAACCGGAAAACCCCCATGTCTGCACTCGCATCAACTACGCAAAAAACATCCTTCGTCACGCTACTGATGACCATGACACTGCTCGCGGTCTTCCCACTCGACGTGGTACTCCCCTCCTTCCCCGCGCTGTCCAGTCAATTTCACACAACACCTTCCGAGGTTGCTCAATCAGTGAGCATTTTCGCCCTGGGCCTGGCCGTTTCGCTGCTGTTGATCGGGCCGTTGTCCGACATGTTCGGTCGCAAAAAACTGTTGTTGATCGGCATCGCTGTGTCAGCAGCCGGCGCAGTGGGTTGCTTGCTGGCCCCGACGTTCGGCTGGTTTGTCGGCTTTCGCGTGCTTCAAGCGGTGGGATGCGGGGCGTTCGCCTTGTCGCAGGCGCTGATCCAGGACGTGTTTGCGGGCCGGGAGCTGGAGCGAATTCGAATATGGATGACCACCGCCGGCGGGATTTTCATCTCCAGCTCGCCGCTGATGGGCACCTGGCTACAACTTTACGGCGGCTGGGAGGCGAGTTTTTATGTCTTCATCATGCTCGCCACTGCGGTATGGCTCTGGTCTGCACGCCTGATGCACGACTCGCGCAGCACTCATCGCCCTTCATTGCGGCAGTTTTTCAGCGGCTATTGGCTGCTGTTTTCCGACTTTCGTTTCGTCGGCTATTGGCTGATTTCCGCCCTGGCTTTTGCCTGCCATTTCTCGTTTATCGTCATGTCACCCGTGATCTTCATGGAGCGCCTGAACCTCTCGGCCTATCAGTTCGCCTGGGCACTACTGCTGTACGGCGCGGCTTACGTATTGGGCGGCGTCATGGCCAGCATCCTGCACCGCAGGATGACCGGCGACAGGCAGATCAACGCAGGCCTGTTGCTGATCGCTTTTTCGGGACTGGTCATGCTCTGGCTGGCCTGGCAATGGGGCCTGTCTGCCGCCGCCGTTTTAATCCCCATGCTGATCTGCACCGCCGGCACTACCATTTGTCGCCCCATCGCCAACTCCAGGGCCATGACGCTCTACCCGCAGCTCGCCGGCACAGCGACCTCCGCCGGCAGCCTGCTGATTTTCATGTGCGGCGGCCTGATCAGCCTGGTGGTCAACCTGGCCAGCGCCAACCTGACCACGGCCCTCGCCCTCTGCTTCTTAATCCTCAGCGCCGTCGGGCTCGGCTTGAACGCGCTGATCCGTGATCGTCCGCACGTCCTGTAGCCGCTATCTTCACATCCGGGCCATTCCCTCAAACCCCCAGCGGTGTAGAATCGGCGCTATTCATCGCCAGTCATCCCCCGGCGGGTTTATGAGCTCAAGGCCCAGCATGCGGCGATCCCGCAACGCGAGAGGCAACTTTTGCGCACACAGCCATTTTCTGAGTGTGTCAGACGTCCATAGAAGCTCACTCCCCTCAAGAACCTGATTAGCCGCCCGGAGTGCTCCATGCCAGATTACCGCTCGAAAACATCCACCCATGGCCGCAACATGGCCGGCGCGCGCGCACTGTGGCGTGCCACGGGGATGAAGGATGACGACTTCAAGAAGCCGATCATCGCGATTGCCAACTCCTTTACCCAGTTCGTGCCCGGCCACGTGCACCTCAAGGACCTGGGCCAATTGGTCGCCCGCGAAATCGAACGCGCCGGCGGTGTAGCGAAAGAATTCAACACCATCGCCGTGGACGACGGCATCGCCATGGGCCATGACGGCATGCTCTATTCGCTGCCGAGCCGCGAGATCATCGCCGACTCCGTCGAATACATGGTCAACGCCCACTGCGCAGACGCCATCGTGTGCATCTCCAACTGCGACAAGATCACCCCTGGCATGCTGATGGCCGCCCTGCGCCTCAACATTCCGGTGATCTTTGTGTCCGGCGGCCCGATGGAAGCCGGCAAGACCAAACTCGCCTCCCACGGCCTCGACCTGGTGGACGCCATGGTCATCGCCGCCGATTCCAGCGCCTCTGACGAGAAGGTCGCGGAATACGAACGCAGTGCCTGCCCGACTTGCGGTTCGTGCTCTGGCATGTTCACCGCCAACTCGATGAACTGTCTGGTCGAAGCCCTGGGCCTGGCCTTGCCGGGCAACGGTTCGACACTGGCCACCCACAGCGACCGCGAGCAGTTGTTCCTGCAGGCCGGCCGTACCATCGTCGAGCTGTGCAAGCGTTACTACACCGAGAACGATGAGTCGGTATTGCCGCGCAACATCGCCAACTTCAAGGCGTTCGAAAACGCCATGACCCTGGATATCGCCATGGGCGGTTCCACCAACACCATCCTGCACTTGCTGGCCGCCGCTCAAGAGGCCGAGATCGATTTCGACCTGCGCGACATCGACCGTCTGTCCCGCCACGTGCCGCAGTTGTGCAAGGTCGCGCCGAACATCCAGAAGTACCACATGGAAGACGTGCACCGCGCCGGCGGGATCTTTTCGATCCTCGGCTCCCTGGCCCGTGGCGGCCTGCTGCACACCGACCTGCCGACCGTGCACAGCAAATCCCTGGCCGAAGGCATCGCCAAATGGGACATCACCCAGACGGACGACGAAGCGGTGCATCACTTCTTCAAGGCCGGCCCGGCGGGTATCCCCACGCAGACCGCGTTCAGCCAGTCGACCCGTTGGGACACCCTGGACGACGACCGTGAAAACGGCTGCATTCGCAGCGTCGAGCACGCCTATTCCCAGGAAGGCGGCCTGGCCGTGCTGTACGGCAACATCGCCGTCGACGGATGCGTGGTGAAAACCGCCGGCGTGGATGAGTCGATCCATGTGTTCGAAGGTCGCGCCAGGATCTACGAAAGCCAGGACAGCTCGGTACGTGGCATCCTCGCTGACGAAGTGAAGGAAGGCGATATCGTGATCATCCGCTACGAAGGCCCGAAAGGCGGCCCAGGCATGCAGGAGATGCTCTACCCCACGTCCTATCTGAAATCCAAGGGCCTGGGCAAAGCCTGCGCCCTGCTCACCGACGGCCGTTTCTCCGGCGGCACCTCGGGCCTGTCCATCGGCCACGCTTCACCGGAAGCAGCTGCCGGCGGCGCGATTGGCCTGGTGCAGGATGGCGACAAGGTGCTGATCGACATTCCGAACCGCTCGATCAACCTGTTGGTCAGCGATGAAGAACTGGCGGCACGCCGGGTCGAGCAGGACAAGAAGGGTTGGAAGCCGGTGGAGAAGCGTCCGCGCAAAGTCACCACCGCCTTGAAGGCTTACGCGCTGTTGGCCACCAGTGCCGACAAGGGCGCGGTGCGTAACAAGGCGATGCTCGACGGCCTGTAAGCTCGCCCAAAAAATGCCCCGCCAGCTGCGGGGCATTTTTTTGCCTGGAGAAAGTCCCCGGGCAATGAGGATCAAACATGTGGGAGGGGGCTTGCTCCCTCCCACAGTTGCCTGTGTACACCCGGAGTTACTGAATCTCGTCAGGCTTGACGATCACCCAGTTCTTGTCTGCCGTCACCGGCAACCCTTCCTTGGCCTGCGCCGCTGCGTGCTTGGCCATCATGCCGTTCAGTTGGGTCATGTATTTGTCCTTGCGGTTGATCCACAGGTGGATGCCGCCCTTGGCCACGTCCACGTCGTGAAACAGCATGTAGCCATCGCTGGTCGGTGTGTCGCCGCCGACGATCACCGGTTTTTTCCATTCGTCGATGTAGGTGAGGATCGCCGCGTGCTTGCCGGCCATCCAGGTCGCCGGGGTCCACAGGTAAGGGGTGAGTTCCAGGCCAAGGTTGGCCTTCTCGTCATACTTGCCGGCGGCGATCTGTTTACGTGCGGTGGTCAGCTCGCCGGTCTTGCGGTCCTTGAGCAGGGTGCTCACGCCGATGACGTTTTCGGGTTTGACGTTGTAGCCGTACTTCGGATCGGCCGCGACCATGCGCACCAGCTCCTCGGACGCGGCAGTCATCACGTACACCTCGATGCCGTTTTCCATCAGCTTGTTGTACAGCTCGGCCTGGCCGGTGAAGACCTTCGGCGGCTGCACCTCGGATTTCTTCACCACGTCGCCTTCGAAATAGCTGACCGGCACCGGTTTGCCGGACGCCATCAGCTCATCCACCTGCACCTTCAGCTCCTTGAGGGTGAAGCCGGAGAACACCTGGGCCACCCACGGGTAGCAGACCATGTCGTCCACTTCGCACAGACGATAGTAGTAACTGAACAGGCTTTCCTTGTGCTCGGCGGTGTCTTTGAACGGCATCAGCTTGAGCGAGGGGTCGAGACTGTCACGCGTAATCAGCCCCTTGTTTTCCATGTAGGGCAGCAGGGACTCTTCGAGGTCGTAGCGGTAGCTGGTGTTGTCCATGTCGAAGACCGCGTAGTTACCCTTGTTGGCGTTGGCCGCGATCATTTCATTCAATTGCTTGGCGGCCGGCGCAGGCCAGTGTTTCAACTCGGTGGCGGCGAACGCCTGACTGGCGAGACCGAGGCAAAGTGCGGCGGCAAGAAGTTTCGGCGCGAGCTTCATAGGCGTTGGTTCCCTGAGTGAAAGACACCGACCCTAACAAATCCCTGTGACAGTTCCCATGTCGTGCACGACCGTGCACATCGTGATTGCGGCAGACACATACGCCTGAACGTCACATGCTTATTCCAAAAACGACAGTCACCATTCCATATCGGTATTAAATCAATATATTTCAAGGTGTTAGCCTTCCCGGTTCGCAATCGCAGGCTCTCGCGATTGGCTGCCTTCTCATTGGAGCTTCAATGAATCTGCCCCTGATCCTCAACTTGCTGGTGTTCGTGGCCCTGCTGCTGGGCCTGGCACAAACCCGTCGCACGAACTGGAGCCTGGCGAAAAAGGTGCTGTTTGCCTTGGCGCTCGGCGTTGCGTTCGGTGTGGTATTGCACGCCATCTACGGCGCCGGGCACCCTGTGCTCAAGGCCTCGATCGGCTGGTTCGACCTGGTCGGCAACGGCTACGTGCAACTGCTGCAAATGATCGTGATCCCGCTGGTGTTCGCCTCGATCCTCAGTGCCGTGGCGCGCCTGCATAACGCTTCGTCCCTGGGCAAGATCAGCTTCCTGACCATCGGTACGCTGCTGTTCACCACGGCAATTGCGGCATTGATCGGCATCGGCCTGACCAACCTGTTCGGCCTCACCGCCCAAGGGCTGGTGGCCGGCACCCAGGAAATGGCGCGCCTGCAAGTGATCCAGAGCGATTACGCGGGCAAGGTCGCCGACCTGAATATCCCGCAATTGCTGTTGTCGTTCGTGCCGGCCAACCCGTTCGCCGACCTGGCCCGGGCCAAACCAACGTCGATCATCAGTGTGGTGATCTTCGCCGCGTTCCTCGGGGTTGCCGCGCTGCAACTGCTCAAGGACGACGTGGAAAAAGGCCGCAAGGTCGTCAACGCCATCGACACTCTGCAAGCCTGGGTGATGCGCCTGGTGCGCCTGGTGATGAAACTGACGCCGTATGGTGTATTGGCGCTGATGACCAAGGTGGTCGCCAGCTCCAACCTGCAGGACATCATCAAGCTCGGCAGCTTCGTCGTGGTGTCGTACCTGGCCCTGGGCCTGATGTTTGTGGTGCACGGCGTGCTGCTGTCGCTGGCCGGGGTCAACCCGCTGCGGTTTTTCCGCAAGGTGTGGCCGGTGCTGACCTTTGCCTTCACCAGCCGCTCCAGCGCGGCGGCGATTCCGCTGAGCATTGAAGCGCAGACCCGTCGCCTGGGCATCCCGCAATCCATCGCCGGCTTTGCCGCCTCGTTCGGCGCGACCATCGGCCAGAACGGCTGCGCCGGTCTCTACCCGGCGATGCTGGCGGTAATGGTTGCGCCAACCGTGGGCATCAACCCGCTGGACCCGCTGTGGATCGCAACCCTGGTGGCGATTGTGACCTTGAGTTCGGCCGGTGTGGCTGGGGTGGGCGGCGGCGCGACCTTTGCCGCGTTGATCGTATTGCCAGCGATGGGCTTGCCGGTGTCACTGGTGGCGCTGCTGATTTCCGTGGAACCGCTGATCGACATGGGCCGCACGGCGCTGAACGTGAACGGCTCAATGACGGCCGGCGCGATTACCAGCCAGATCATGGGGCAGACGGATAAGGCCTTGCTGGAGGCCGATGAGCATGCGGAGTTAGCGCAGGCCTGACGAAATAAGCTGGCAGGGAGTTCATCACTCCCTGCTAGCTCAAACGATCAGCCGCTTTTCGGTAAACCTCATCACGCTCACGCCTATCTACAGCCACCACGAACACCGTGATCTCCCGATCTATCACTTGATAGACCAATCGATAGCCGCTGCTGCGGAGCTTGATTTTGTAGCAATCGGGCAAACCATGCAGACGGCTGGCCTCAATGCGTGGATTGATCAATATTTCAACCAACTTCTTTTTAAACTGCTGACGAACGGTATCGCCCAGTTTGTGCCACTCCTTCAAAGCTCGTGCATCAAACTCGAGTTCATAGGTCATCCAACGAAACCTTTACTCGCTGCGGTACTGCCAGCCGCTCCCGAACGGTTGCCAATAATGCTTCATCCTCTTCAGTCATAAGGACTGGTTTGAACGGTAATTGGCCTCGCTCTGCTACGTACTGCAAGGCTTGACGCATTAATTCCGATGGGGTGACGCCGAGCTTTTCCAGCTCGTGATAAGCACGAGCCTTCAGTTCGTCATCGATACGTACGTTGATAGAGGCCATCAGGCAGCCCTCACTGTAAAGACATTAGTCATTACAGTGGCGCAAGAAGCCTTTTTTTGCAAGTCAGGCTTTTTCCCACACTTCGAAGTTGTACGCCGGCTTTTCCCCCTCAGCCGCATTCTCGACAGTCGACACCAGCGTCCACTGGCTGCGATCAAACTCGGGAAACCACGCATCCCCCTCCGGGCTCAGCGCCACTCGCGTCAGATAAAGCCGATCTGCCTGTTCCAGCCCCTGCGCATACAATTGCGCGCCGCCGATCAGCATCAGCTCGTCCACACCTTGCGCCAGCGCCCATTGTTCAGCGCACTGCACCGCCGCTTCCAGCGACGGAAAAACTTGCGCACCTTCGAGCGCCAAGTCGGTCTGACGGCTGACCACCAGGTTCAAGCGCCCCGGCAACGGTCGGCCCAGGGAATCCCAGGTCTTGCGCCCCATGATGATCGGCTTGCCCAGGGTGGTGGCCTTGAAATATTTGAAATCCCCCGGCAAATGCCAGGGCATGCTGTTGTCGACGCCGATCACGCGGTTTTCACCGAGGGCTGCGATCAGGCTTAAAGGGAGAGTTTTTTTCATGGCGACGAGAATACCAGACCCGCCAGACTGCGGTTATGCTCCAGGCTCACTTGTTCAACAGGACCGCGCGTGACAGCACTGACCCCCCTGCAAAAACTTTGGCTGACGGAAGCCGTGCGCCTGCGCGAAGAACACGCCGGCCCCCTGGAAGACCTCGAAGCCAACCGCTTGGCCCGCGCGGCCGGTGGCGACCTGCCGACACGTATTGTGCACCGCGCCCTGCACCTGGCCGAGCGCGACGGGCTGAGCGCCGCCCTCACCCGCTGGCTGCAAGGCGCGCGTCTGGCGCTGGTATTGCTGGCCATCGTGGCCGTGATCAGCGGCGCCGGCCTGGGGTTTGCCGCGCTGGGTAACGGCCTTGTACCCGTGAATGTGTTTTGGGCCCTGGGCAGCCTGCTCGGCTTGAACCTGATCCTGTTGATGAGCTGGGCACTGGGCCTTTTGTTTGCCGGCGAACACAGCGCCAGCCTCGGGCGCCTGTGGCTGTGGCTCAGCGAAAAACTTGCACGCGATGCCAGGGTCGCCCAACTGGCGCCCGCCTTGTTGCTGCTGTTGCAACGCCGCAAACTCAATCGCTGGGCAGTCGGCGTGCTGGTCAACAGCCTGTGGCTGCTGGCCCTGCTCAGCGCCCTGGTGATTGTGCTGACACTGCTCGCCACCCGCCGCTACGGCTTCGTGTGGGAAACCACCATCCTCAGTGCCGACAGCTTTGTCGCCGTGACCCAGGCCCTTGGCGCCGCGCCCGCCGCGCTCGGTTTCAACGTGCCGAACGTCGAGATGATCCGCGCCAGCGGCGACGCCGCGCTGAATATCGAAAGCGCCCGCCAGGCCTGGGCTGCCTGGCTGGTCGGGGTGTTGCTGGTGTACGGCGTGCTGCCAAGACTGGTCCTCGCTTTGCTGTGCCTGTGGCGCTGGAAACACGGGCGCGCCGCCCTGAGCCTGGACCTCAACCTGCCCGGCTACAGTCAACTGCGCGAGCGGCTGATGCCGAGCAGCGAGCGCCTTGGGGTCAACGATGCCGCGCCGCAACAGCTGCATCACATCACCGGCGGCATCAGCGACCTGGCGAGCGACGGCGCGCTGCTGGTGGCCATCGAACTGGACGATCAACGCAGCTGGCCGCCCAAACTGCCCGCCAACGTAAAGCACGCTGGCATCCTCGACAGCCGCGAATCGCGCAACACGCTGCTGGAACAACTCACGCGCTTTCCGCCCGCACGCCTGGCCATCGCCTGCGACCCGCGCCGCTCGCCGGATCGCGGTAGCCTGGCGCTGATCGCTGAACTGGCGCGCAGTGCCACCGCCACCCGCGTGTGGCTGCTGCAAGCGCCGCCCGGCCAGGCGTTGGACGCCGAGCGCCTGGGCGATTGGCACAGCGCGCTGCAACAGCTGGAACTGCCCTTCGCCGACAGCGCGCCACTGAACTGGCTGGAGACCGGTCATGACTAAACCGCTGACACTCGCCGTGGTCGGCCACACCAACGTGGGCAAGACCTCGCTGCTGCGCACCCTCACCCGTGACGTGGGGTTCGGCGAGGTCTCCCATCGCCCCAGCACCACGCGGCATGTGGAAGGCGCGCGCCTGTCGGTGGATGGCGAAGCCTTGCTGGAGCTGTACGACACGCCTGGCCTGGAAGATGCCATCGCCCTGCTCGACTATCTGGAACGCCTCGACCGTCCCGGCGAACGCCTCGATGGCCCGGCGCGTCTGGCCCGCTTCCTCGACGGCAGCGAAGCGCGCCAGCGTTTCGAACAGGAGGCCAAGGTGCTGCGCCAACTGCTGGCCTCGGACGCCGGCCTGTATGTGATTGACGCCCGCGAGCCGGTGCTGGCCAAGTACCGCGATGAGCTGCAGGTGCTGGCCAGTTGCGGCAAACCGTTGCTGCCGGTGCTCAATTTTGTCAGCAGCAGCGAGCACCGCGAGCCCGACTGGCGCGAAGCCCTGGCGCGCCTCGGCCTGCATGCGCTGGTGCGTTTCGACAGCGTGGCGCCGCCCGAAGACGGTGAACGCCGCCTGTACGAAAGCCTGGCCCTGCTGCTGGAAAACGCTCGACCACAACTGGAACGCTTGATTCTCGACCAGGACGCCCAACGCCAGGCCCGCCAGCAAAGCGCCGCCCGCTTGATCGCCGAGCTGTTGATTGATTGCGCCGCATGCCGACGCAGCGTGGTGACCGAAGATGAGCAGCAAGCCGTCGGCGATCTGCGCAAAGCCGTGCGCCAGCGCGAACAAAAATGCGTGGAGGCGTTGCTCAAGCTGTTCGGCTTCCGCCCCCAGGACGCCGCCGCCAGCGACCTGCCACTGCTGGACGGGCGCTGGGGTGATGACCTGTTCAACCCGCAAACCCTCAAGCAATTGGGCGTGCGCGTCGGCGGCGGGATCGCTGCCGGCGCAGCAGCGGGTGCTGGCGTGGATTTACTGGTCGGTGGCCTGACCCTCGGCGCCGCCGCGCTTGCCGGCGCAATTGCCGGCGGCGCGCTGCAAACCGCACGCAGCTACGGCAGCCGCCTGCTGGGCAAGATCAAGGGCCAGCGCGAACTGACCGTCGACGACAGCGTGCTGCGTCTGCTCGCGTTGCGCCAGCGCCAGTTGCTCAAGGCCCTGAACCTGCGCGGCCATGCGGCGATGCACAGCATCAAGGTCGACACGCCCCAGGACAAAACCTGGCGCGAAGGCAAGCTGCCGGACGCACTGCACAAGGCCCGCGCCTACCCGCAATGGTCGTCCCTCAACCCCGGCGCAAGACTGAGCCAGGCCGAACGCCACGAACAGGTCGAAGCCCTGGCAGGGCGACTGGACGAGCCCTAGCCCGCCAACACCTGCCGTGCCTTGACCTTGAGCAGGTCGAGGTCGAGTACCGGCACCTGCACGGCTTTAGCCTGCTCGTCCCAATGACGCAGGCGCAGGCTAACCGCGCAGAGCGGGTCCTGTTCAAAGGCCAGCGCCTCTTCGGCGCTCATCACGCCGCCCTGATAAGCCAGGGTGCGCCGGCTGGCTTCGCTTAGCCGCGCGTAATAACCCGGCTGACTGAAGGTGAGGTAACGCTTGGCCTGCACGTGGTATTCCACCAGCCGGGCCAGGCGCTCGCTGAAACCGGCACGGCGCAGGTAGTCCGCGCCCAGTCGCTCATGGCTGAGCACGCCATAACCGCCCATGTTCTCGCCGCCCTGCCCGCACAAGTGGCCGATATCGTGGAAGAACGCCGCCAGCACCACTTCATCGTCAAAACCCTCGGCCATCGCCAGTTGCGCGGCCTGGGACATGTGCTCGAGCTGCGACACCGGCTCGCCGATGTAATCCGCCGTGCCGTGCTGCTCGTACAGGCCGAATACCTCGGCTATCGCCTGCTCCCGGTCCATCACGCCTCCCCCCACAACGTGGTGATATTGCGCTCGCCAAGCGCCGGGCCCACGCTCATGCCCACGCCGGTGTGCATCAATGCCGCGCTTACGCCCGGTGCCGTGCGCAGGAATGAAAACGGACCCGGCCCCCGCGAGCCATAGACGCCCTGCCAACGTTCGCTCACCTGGACCTTGCAGCCCAGGGTCTGCTCGGACAGTTCGATCAGCCAGTCGTCGACCTGCTCGGCATTGAACGGCGAGGCATCGCTGCCGTAGTCGTGGGAGTCGCCGATGATCAGTTCGCCATGGGGCGTAGGGCTGATCAGCAGGTGAATGCCGTGTTCATGCAGGTGCGGCGCCTCGCGCAGTATCTGCGCCTGCACCGGCGCGGCTTCGGGCAAGTCGGCAAACGCGCCGTAGTGCACACAACTGAGGCCCGTGAGCAAGGCATGTTGCAGGTTCAGATTGCGCGCAGGCCGGGCGCGCAGCATTTGCAGGCGGCAGATATGCGGGTTGAGTTGGGCGATCGGCTCGGCCAACAGGGTCTGGTAGTCGTGGCCGGAGCAGACAATGATCTGCTCACCGCGAAAACTCCCCGCCGTGCTGTGCAACTGGCCGGGTTCGACGTCGCGCACCAGCGTGGAAAAATAAAACTCCACGTTCAGCGCCTGGCTGAGGTAGTGGATCAGCGCCGGGATCGCTTCGCGCGAATACAGCTGCTGATCGTCCTTGCCATGCAGCGCGGCGCGGTGATGGCGGAACTGGCCGTCGTAGAGGCCGCGCATCGCGGCGCCCTGCAACAGCTCGACGTTGTAGCCGTATTGACAGGCACGCCCGGCGCAGAAGGCTTCAAGCAGGTGCTCTTCGGCTTCGGTGCGGGCGAACAGGTACGCGCCATTGCGCTTGAGTTGCAGCCCGGCAACCTCGGCCCAGTGGCCCCAGATGGCGCGGCTTTCGCGTGCCAGGTCAAGCATCGTGCCTGGCGGCTGCCCGGTGACCAGGGCCTGGCCGAAGTTGCGCACCGAGGCGCCCAGCGGCGTGGCGCTGCGCTCGAACACCTTGACCTTGAGGCCGCGCTTGGCGGCGGCGTAGGCGTGGGACAGGCCGAGGATGCCGGCGCCGACGATTAACAGATCACTGTGTTGTGTCATGGAGTGATGCCCTGAATGTGAGACCGCTATCGGGAGCAAGCCCCCTGCCACAGTTGCTGTGCGAACACATTCAAATGTGGGAGGGGGCTTGCTCCCGATGAGGCCATCAGCCTTAAAGAAAACCTTACTGGCCCGCCACCTTCTCCGACTTGCCGTCATAGCGCTTGCGCCACTCGGTGAGGATGCTGTCGCGGTTCTTCGACGCCCACGCAAAGTCATTCTTGATCAGGCGCTGCTCGTAGTCCGCCGGCAATTCGGTCTGCGGTTTAGCGATGCCCGGTTGGGCGAGCACGGCGAAGTTGTCCTTGTACAGGTCCATCGCCGCCGGGCTGGCGGAGAAGTCGGCGAGCTTTTTGGCCGCGTCGGCGTGGGCGGTGCCCTTCATCACAGCGGTGGCTTCAATGTCCCAGCCCAGGCCTTCCTTGGGCAGGATGATGTCCAGCGGCGCGCCCTGGCGTTTCAACTGCACGGCCGGGTATTCAAACGAGATACCAATCGGGAATTCCCCGGAAGCGGCCAGCTTGCACGGCTTGGAGCCGGAGTGAACGTATTGGCCGATGTTCTGGTGCAGGTCGTCCATGTACTGCCAGCCCTGCTTCTCGCCGAAAGTTTGCAGCCAGGCGCTGACGTCGAGGAAGCCTGTGCCGGACGATGCCGGGTTAGGCATCACGATCTTGCCCTTGTACTCGGGCTTGGTCAGGTCCTGCCAGCTCACCGGTTTGGTCAGGCCCTGTTTCTCGGCTTCAACGGTGTTGAAGCAAATGGTCGCCGCCCACACGTCCATGCCGACCCAGGCCGGAGGGTTGGCGGCGTCGCGGTAGTTTTTGCCGATCTTGTCCAGATCCTTCGGCGCGTAGTTTTCAAGCATACCCTGCTGATCGAGGATCGCCAGGCTCGATGCCGCCAGTCCCCACACCACGTCAGCCTGCGGGCGGGCTTTTTCGGCCAGCAGCTTGGCGGTGATGATGCCGGTGGAGTCGCGCACCCATTTGATCTCGACGTCAGGGTTGGCTTTTTCGAAGGCTTGTTTGTAGGTCTTCAACTGCTCGGCTTCGAGGGCCGTGTACACGGTCAGTTCGGTCTTGGCGAAGGCATTCAGGCTGAATGCGGTGAGGACGGCAGCGACCAGCGTCAGGGGCTTGAACATGGAACACCTCCTTCAAGGGTTATTGGCCGGGCGCGCTCTGGCGCCAGGCTTGAGAGCGGCGCAACGCGCCACGTGAGGCCCACGCCAGCAACAGCGAGACGCTGCCTGAGGTGAACAGAATCAGGGTCGACATCGCCGCCGCGCCGCCCACATTGCCGGCGTCGTCCATGTTCAACACGGCGACGGCGGCGAGGATGGTGTCGGGGCGGTAGAGGAAGATGGCGGCGGACACGGTGGTCATCGCCGACACAAACAGGTAGCGCACGATGTCCAGCAGCGCCGGCAGGCAGATCGGCACAGTTACGCGCAAATAATGGCGGTACAGCGGCGCCTTGAGGGACAGCGCAGCGGCTTCGAACTCGGCGTCCAACTGGCGCAGCGCAGTGGTGGCGGTCATCTGCGCGGTGGTCAGATAATGCGCAATGGTGCACACCACCAGCAGGGTCATGGTCCCGTAGAACACATGCAGCGGGTTGCCGTTGAGATTGAAAAAGAACACGTAGCCCAGGCCCAAAACCAGACCCGGCACCGCCATCGGCACAAAGCTGAGCAGGCGCAGGGCCAGGTTCAGGCCCTTCTGACCCTTGGTTTTTTCCATCAGGTAAGCGCCGGTGAAGATCAGCACGCTGCCGATCAATGCGCTGCACAGCGCCAGGATCAGGCTGTTGCGATAGGCCAGCCAGCCGCCGCCGGCGGTGTCTTCGAACTGGTAGTGACTGAGCGACAACGACAGGTTGTACGGCCAGAATTTCACCAGCGAGGAGTACACCGCCATGCCGAAGACCAGCAACAGCGCGGCGCAGATCAGCACCACGATGGCCAGGTAGCAGGCGTCCCGTGCCCGCGATGGCGCCGGCCGGAAGACTTGGGCGCGGCCGCTCATGGCGTCGCCATGGCGACGGCGCAACCAGGTATCCACGCCAAAGCTGAACAGCGCCGGCAGCAGCAACACCATGCCGATCAACGCGCCGCGCCCAAACTGTTGCTGGCCGACCACCGCTTTGTAGGCTTCCAGCGCCAGTACCTGATAATCACCGCCCACCACCACCGGCACGCCGAAGTCGGTGATGGTCAGGGTAAACACCAGGCAGAACGCCGCGAACACTGCCTGGCGCGTGGCTGGCCAGGTGATGCTGCGAAACGCCCGGGCGGGGCTGGCGCCCATGCTGGATGCGGCATCGAACAGCCGCGCATCCGCCAGCGAGAGCGCCGAGAGCAGAATCATCAGGGCGTGTGGGAAGGTATAGATCACCTCCCCCAGCACGATCCCCCAGAAGCCGTAGATATTGTCCGCGAGCAAGCCGCGCAGCAGGCCCTGGTTGCCGAACAGGTAGACCAGCGCAATCCCCGGCAGCATCGACGGGGCCATCAGCGGCAGCAACGACAGGCCGCGCCAGATCGGCTTGGCGGGGATCAACGTGCGTTGCAGGGCGTAGGCAAACAGGTAGGCCAGCGGTACGACAATCGCCGCCACGCTGAGGGAGACTTTCAGGCTATTGCCCAGCAACCAGTGGAAGTTGTCGCTGGTGACCAGTTCCCGCGCCGCTACCAGCCCGCCGCCCTGCCCGGCCTCGCTGCTGAAGCCGCGCCAGAAGATCGCCAGCAATGGCAGCAGGACCGCAACGCCCAGCAGCAGCAACCACACCAGCTTGCCGCCGAGCACGAACAGGCGGTCGCCCATTTCAGCGCGGGACACCTGGCGCGGTAACGTCATGACCGCCGCCATCTTAGGCGAACACCTGCAGGCTGCGCGGTGGCAGGGCCACCCAAATGTGCTGGGCGCCCAGGCGCGGCATGGCTTCCGGGGCCAGTTCGGCCAGCAGCGGGTGGCCGGGCAAGTGCTCCAGCTCGAAGCTCATGCGGCAGCGGTTGCCGAGGAACGTGATCTCGCGCACCTTGGCCGGAAACAGGTTTTCTTCATGCACAGGCGGGTTGACGCTGATGGCTTCCGGGCGGCAGAACAGCCGCCCGGAGGTGGCCACGCCCGCGTCGTCGGCCAGGCGCATGTTCAACCCGCCGACCTGAGCGTGGCTGGCACTGTTGCGGCTGAACGGCAGCCAGTTGCCCTGACCGACAAACTCGGCCACGAACGGCGTGGCCGGACGGTCGTAGATCGCCTGAGGTGTGGCGTATTGCTCGACCTTGCCGTTGTTCATCACGGCAATGCGGTCGGCCATCAACATGGCTTCGTCCTGGTTATGGGTGACCATCAGCGTGGTGACGCCCAGCCGCCGTTGCAGTTGGCGCAGCTCGGTGCACAGGTGCTCGCGCACCCGGGCGTCGAGCGCCGACATGGGTTCGTCCAGCAACAGCAACGACGGCGCCGGGGCCAGGGCGCGGGCCAGGGCCACGCGTTGCTGCTGGCCGCCGGAGAGTTGCCCGGGGTATTTCTTTTCACTGCCGACCAGGTCCACCAGTTCGAGCATCTGGCCGACGCGCTGGCGCACTTCATCGCGGCCGCTGCCGGTGAGGCCGTAGCCGATGTTCGCTTCGACGGTGAGGTTGGGAAACAGCGCGTAGGACTGGAACAGAATGCCGTAGTCCCGTGCCTGGGGCGGCAACAGCGATACGTCGCGCTCGCCCAGGTAAAGCTCACCGCTGTCCTGGCGCTCAAGGCCGGCGATGCAGCGCAGCAAGGTGGTCTTGCCGCAACCGGACGGGCCCAGCAGGCACACCAGCTCGCCGGCGGCGACGTCCAGGGACACGTTGTCCAGCGCGGTGAAGGCACCGAAGCGTTTCTGGATACCGCGCACGCGCATCGGCGCACCGGGGTTGTTCAGGGCTGTGTTCATGGGGGCACCTCATCAAACGGATGAAGGCCATGCTAGGGGGGCAATGCGTCGCGGGTGTGGCAGGAAGGCAAAACCCGGTGATAGTGGTATTGGTGGGTTTGGGTAGGGCTTAAGGAATGAGTTGTCTGGGCCACCACAAAACCTCAGAGCGGCGACATTTCCTGCGCCAACCCCAGAAACGCCGCCGGCAAGCGCGCGCCCTTCCTCTCCTTGAGGCAGTACAGATACTCCGGAATCTGCGGCGCATTCTCGATGGTCAGCACGCGCAATTGCGGGTCATGGGGCACTTCCTGTCGCGCAATGATGCTGATACCGATATTGCGCAGCACCGCCTCGCGGATCGATTCGCGGCTGCCGATTTCCAGCAGCGGGCCGTAACTCACGCCAGCGCCCTGCAACATTTCTTCGGTCAGTCGGCGCGTGGTGGAGCCTGCTTCGCGCATCAACAAGGTGTGCCCGGCCAGCGCCGTCAGCGGCACATGATCGAGCGCAGCCAGCGGATGATTGCGATGCACCGCCAGCACCAGCGGGTCGCTGCCCAATACGCGACGAATCAGCCGTGGGTCTTCCAGCAGCTGCGAAGACGCGGCGACGTCGACGCGGTAGTCATCCAGCGCTTCAAGCACCTGCTGCGAGTTGCCGATTTCCACCGACACGTCCACCAGCGGCAGGCGCTCGCGGAAGGCTTTGACCAGGTCAAGAATGTAGTACGGCGCCGTGGCGGCAATTCTCAGCGCGCCCTGCACCTGGCCGTTGTTGCGCAGGAAAAACTCGATATCCGCTTCCTGCTGCAACAGCGCCTTGACCATCGGCAGCATCCGCGCGCCGTCGTCGCTGACCGTCAGGCGGCGCCCGCCACGGTAGAACAGCTCAATGCCGTACTGGCTTTCCAGATGACGGATCTGGGTGGTGACGGTGGGCTGGCTCAGGCCGAGCTTTTTTGCCGCCTGGGTGATGCTGCCCAGGCGGGCGACCATGAAAAACGCTTTCAGCTCGGCACTCAGCACACCCGCCCCTCATCGTTTATTTGCGCAACAGGCGCAGGCCATTGAACACCACCAGCAGGCTCACGCCCATGTCGGCGAACACCGCCATCCACATGGTGGCCATGCCAAGGAAGGTGACGGCCAGGAAGATCGCCTTGATCACCAGCGCCAGGGCGATGTTCTGCTTGAGGATACGCGAGGTTTGTCGCGACAAACGAATGAATGCCGGGATCTTGCGCAAGTCATCGTCCATCAGCGCGACGTCGGCGGTTTCGATGGCGGTGTCGGTGCCGGCTGCCGCCATGGCAAAGCCGATTTCGGCGCGGGCCAGGGCCGGGGCGTCGTTGATGCCGTCGCCGACCATGCCGACGCGGTGGCCCTGCTGGTAGAGGGTTTCGATGGCTTGCAGCTTGTCGGTGGGCAACAGGTCGCCCTGGGCCTGGTCGATCCCGACCTGGGCGGCAATCGCCTGCGCTGTGTGGGTGTTGTCGCCGGTGAGCATCAGGGTCTTGATGCCCAGCTCGTGCAATTGCCGGATGGCTTCGCGGCTGCTGTCTTTCACCGTATCGGCCACGGCGAACAGCGCAAGCGGGCCGGACGCGTCGAGCAGCAGCACCACGGACTTGCCTTGTTTCTCCAGGGCGAACAGCTTTTCTTCCAGTTCGGGCGAGCACAGGCCCAGGTCTTCCACCAGGCGATGGTTGCCCAGGTGGTAGGTCTGGCCATTGATATCGCCGCGCACCCCGCGACCGGCCAGGGCTTCGAAGTTATCCACAACGTGCACCGGCAGTTTCTTATCCACAGCCGCATTGGCGATTGCCAGCGACACCGGGTGATCGGAACGCCCGGCCAGGCTGGCGGCAAGCGCGGGGGCGCTGTCTTCGACGGTGGGGAACAGCGCCAGGTAATCGGTTTGCACCGGCTTGCCGTGGGTAATGGTGCCGGTCTTGTCCAGGGCCAGGTAGTCGAGTTTGTAACCGCCCTCCAGGTACACGCCGCCCTTGATCAGGATGCCCTTGCGCGCCGCCGCCGCCAGGCCACTGACGATGGTCACCGGGGTGGAAATCACCAGCGCGCAGGGGCAGGCCACCACCAGCAGCACCAGGGCACGGTAGATCCAGTCCACCCAGACGCCGGCCATGAACAACGGCGGGATGATCGCCACGCCCAAGGCAAACAGGAACACCACGGGGGTGTAGATCTTCGAAAAGCTGTCGACAAAGCGTTGGGTCGGCGCGCGGGCGCCCTGGGCCTGTTCCACGGCGTGGATGATCCGCGCCAGCGTGGAGTTGTTGGCCGCGGCCGTCACCTTGTATTCCAGAGAGCCGGCCTGATTGATGGTGCCGGCGAAGACCTTGTCGCCCACGGTCTTTTCAATGGGCAGGCTTTCACCGGTGATCGGTGCCTGGTCGATAGTAGACTGGCCGGCGGTGACTTCACCGTCCAGGCCAATGCGCTCGCCGGGTTTAACCCGCACGATGGCGCCGAGATCGATACCTTTGACTTCCTTTTCGACCCAGCTGCCGTCCGCCTGCTGCACCGTCGCCTGCTCCGGCGTCATCTGCATCAAGCCGCTGATGGCATTGCGCGCGCGGTCCAGAGACTTGGCTTCGATCAACTCGGCCACGGTGAACAGGAACATCACCATCGCCGCTTCCGGCCACTGACCGATCAACACGGCGCCGGTCACCGCGATGCTCATCAGCGCGTTGATGTTGAGGTTGAGGTTCTTCAGGGCGATCCAGCCCTTTTTGTAGGTGGTGAGGCCGCCGCTGAGGATCGAAACCAGTGCCACCAGCGCAATCAGCCAGGTCGGCGCCACGCCGGAAAAATGCAGCACCTCGGCGCCCAGCGCACCGACGCCGGACAACGCCAGCGGCCACCAGTGTTTTTTCGCCGGCGGCTCGGCGGCCGGCGTGCCCTCTTCAATCGGATCGGCCTGCATCCCCAGGGACTTGATCGCCTCGACGATCGGCGCGGTGCTCGGCAGGTCATGGGTGACGCCGAGGATACGGTTGATCAGGTTGAATTCCAGCTGCTGCACGCCGGCCAGCTTGCCCAGTTTGTTCTGGATCAGCGTCTGCTCGGTGGGGCAGTCCATCGCTTCGATACGAAAGGTGCTCAGGCGCGAGCCCGCCGAGGGTGCCTCGCTCAGTTGCACCCGCGCCGGCGCCGGCTCACTGGAACAGCAGGCGCCGCCATGGTTGTGCACGGGCGTGAGTTTTTTGGGTGCATGATCGTGGGTGTGCAGAGAATCGCTCATTCTGTCGCGTCCTTATAAGGTGCCTGTTGCCAAGTAAAGACCCTGTAGCCACTATAGGGTCAAGCACCCATTTGGAGATTGCTGCAATGAAGATCGGCGAATTGGCCAAACACACCGACTGCGCGGTGGAAACTATCCGCTACTACGAGAAGGAAGGCCTGCTGCCGCCCCCGGCGCGCACCGATGCCAACTACCGCGTATACACCCAGGCGCACACCGAGCGGCTGATCTTCATCCGCAACTGCCGCAGCCTGGACATGACCCTCGAAGAAATCCGCAGCCTGCTTGGCCTGCGCGACAGCCCCCAGGATCAGTGCGAAAACGTGAATGCGTTGATTGATGAGCACATCCACCATGTGAAAGCACGGATCGACGGGCTGCTGGCGTTGCAGGAACAACTGCTCGACCTGCGCCAGCGCTGTGGCGGCGGCCCGGAATGCGGGATTCTGCAGCGGCTGGAGGTAAGCGGGAGTGTGCAGGCCAGCGAAGCGGAGCCTTCACACGTGGGCCGCAGCCACGGGCACTGATACCGCCGGGATTAACACCAGATCCAAATGTGGGAGGGGGCTTGCTCCCGATTGCAGAGTGTCAGTCAACAGATGCTTGAATGACACACCGCTATCGGGAGCAAGCCCCCTCCCACACTTGACCGAGAACGACGCTTAGATCGCGACGTCAGCCTTGATGCTCGGATCGGCGTCGTAGCCCACGATCTCGAAATCTTCAAACCTGTAATCGTAGATCGACGCAGGCTTGCGCTTGATCACCAGCTCCGGCAGCTTCTTCGGCGTGCGCGCCAGCTGAGTGCGGATCTGCTCCATGTGGTTGCTGTAGGCGTGGGTGTCGCCGGTGGTGACGATGATCTCGTGAGGGATCAGGTCGCACTGCTGGGCCAGCATGTGGGTGAGCAACGCGAGCGCGGCGGTGTTGTACGGCAGGCCGAGGAACACGTCGGAGCTGCGGATATACAACTGCATCGACAGGTGGCCGTCATGCACGAATGCCTGGTACAGCAGGTGGCACGGCGGCAGGGCCTGCTTGCCGTTGCGCGCGTTTTCCTGAGGGCTTTGGGTTTCGTCGGGCAGGTACTCGACGTTCCAGCCGTGAAACAGGATGCGGCGGCTGTTGGGGTTGGTCTTGAGCGTGTGCACCATGTAGTCGATCTGGTTGATGGTGCCACCGTCTTTGGTCGGCCAGGCGGTCCACTGCTCACCGTACACCGGGCCGAGGTCGCCGTCTTCGGTGGCCCATTCGTCCCAGATTTTTACGCCGTTTTCATTGAGCCACTTGATGTTGGTGTTGCCGCTCAACATCCAGATCAGTTCGTTGGCGATGCTTTTGAAGTGCAACTTCTTGGTGGTCAGCAGCGGGAAGCCGTCGGCCAGGTTATGCCGATACTGACGGGCGAACACGGCTTTGGTGCCGGTGCCGGTGCGGTCGCCCTTGGTCAGGCCATTGGTCACGACGTCGTTCAGCAGTTCGAGATATTGCTTCATGTGCTTACCTGTATCGTTGAAGCCGAGGCGCGCCTCGGCATTCGTATTTAAAGCGCGGCGTTCTTGATGCCTTGCGGGCGGTTGTAGGCCCACCACAGCATGCCCAGGCCGGCGATGATCATCGGCAGGCTCAGCACTTGCCCCATGGTCAACCAGCCCCACGCCAGGTAGCCCAACTGGGCGTCCGGCACCCGCACGAACTCGACGATGAAGCGGAAGATCCCGTAGAACAGAGCGAACATCCCCGAAACGGCCATGGTCGGGCGTGGCTTGCGCGAGAAGATATAAAGGATAAGGAACAGTGCCACACCTTCCAACGCGAACTGGTACAACTGCGACGGGTGGCGCGGCAGTTGCGCCGGGTCGCTGAACGGCGGGAACACCATGGCCCACGGCACGTCGGTCGGCTTGCCCCACAATTCGGCGTTGATGAAGTTACCGATACGCCCGGCGCCCAGGCCAATCGGCACCATCGGCGCGACGAAGTCCATCAGTTGGAAAAACGACTTGCCGTTGCGGCGGCCAAACCACCAGGCGGCGATCATCACGCCGATAAAGCCGCCGTGGAACGCCATGCCGCCCTTCCACACCTCGAAGATCAGCGTCGGGTTGGCGACGTACGCCGGCAGATCGTAGAACAACACGTAGCCCAGTCGCCCGCCGACGATCACGCCCATCGACAACCAGAAGATCAGGTCGGAGAGCTTTTCCTTGGTCCAGGTCGGGTCGAAGCGGTTCAGGCGCCGGGACGCCAGGAACCAGGCACCGCCGATGCCGACGAGGTACATCAACCCGTACCAGTGGATTTTCAGCGGACCAATGGCCAGGGCCACCGGGTCGATCTGCGGGTAAGGCAGCATTGCGACTCCTCGTTAAATACAGTTAGTCATGACGCACCGGACCATGCCGATGCGCGATTAAGCCTGCGTTACAGCGGCCAGATCAAATCAGGAAGTTCACATACACACCCAACAGCCCGGCATGTTAACGGATGGAAGGTGCGCGGCCCAACTGCGTTGTCATGGAACGCCTGCGGTTGTGTGGGTAGAGTGGCCAAAAACACAACAGGGAATCACCCGATGTGCCTGATTGTCTTCGCCTGGCGGCCGGGCCATGCCCAGCCGCTGATCGTCGCGGCCAACCGCGATGAGTTCTACGCACGCCCCACTCTGCCGCTGGCCCAATGGCCGGACGCGCCTGATGTTTACGCCGGCCGTGACCAGGAAGCCGGCGGCACCTGGCTGGGAATCAGTGCCGACGGGCGCTTTGCCGCCCTGACCAATATCCGCGAGCCGCACCAGCCGCCGGCACGCACCTCACGCGGTGAGCTGGTGGCACGGTTTCTCAGTGGTTCGCAGCCCATTGACCAATATTTGGCCGAAGTTAATCGCCGTTCGATTGAATATGCCGGGTTTAACCTGCTGCTGGGTACGCGGGACGAGATGTGGCACTACAACGCCAACGAGGGCCAGCCGACCCGCTTGAAGCCTGGGGTTTATGGTTTGTCCAATGCCGGCCTGGACACACCCTGGCCGAAGTTGCTCAAGGCCAGAGCGGCGCTGCGCGAGTTGCTGGAAGACCCACAGCCGCAAGCCTTGCTGGCGATCATGAGCGACCCGCAGACCGCACCGTTTGCGCATTTGCCGGATACCGGCGTGGGGTTGGCCACCGAGAGTCTGTTATCCAGCGTGTTTATCGCCAGCGCCAGTTACGGAACGCGGGTGAGTACAGCGCTGATTGTGAATGCCGACGGTACGCGGCGCATGGTGGAGCGCAGTTTCGGCCCGCAGGGTGGGCGGTTGGGTGAAATCGAACTCAACCTCTAATCCCAAAACAGATTCAATGTGGGAGGGGGCTTGCTCCCGGTAGCGGTCTATCAGTCAAGTAGTGGTTGACTGACACTCAGCTATCGGGAGCAAGCCCCCTCTCACATTTGGATCGTCTGCAGCATTCAGAGCGTCTTGGCAGAACCCGGGTTGATCATCCGCGTCAGCCCCAGGTTTTTCAGCGCCAGTTGCAGCGAGCTGTGGATAACTTGCGGATTGTCGATGGTCATCAACTCGGCCAGCAGCTCTTTGGCCATGCCCAGTTCCACCTGACGCAGCATCCACTTCACCTTCGGCAAGTTGGTGGCGTTCATCGACAGGCTGTCAAAACCCATCGCCATCAACAGCACCGCTGCTGCCGGGTCGCCGGCCATTTCGCCGCAGATGCTCACCGGCTTGCCCTCGGCATGGGCGTCGCGCACCACATGTTGCAGGGCTTGCAGCACCGCCGGGTGCAGGTAGTCGTAGAGGTCGGCCACGCGCGGGTTGTTGCGGTCCACGGCCAGCAGGTATTGGGTAAGGTCGTTGGAGCCGACCGACAGGAAGTCCACCTGCCGCGCCAGCTCCTTGGCCTGGTACACCGCCGCCGGGATTTCGATCATCACGCCAATCGGCGGCATCGGCACGTCCGAGCCTTCGTCGCGCACTTCGCCCCAGGCACGGTGGATCAGGTGCAGCGCCTCTTCCAGCTCGTGGGTGCCGGAGATCATCGGCAGCAGGATGCGCAGGTTGTTCAGGCCTTCGCTGGCCTTGAGCATGGCGCGCGTCTGCACCAGGAAGATTTCCGGGTGGTCGAGGGTCACGCGGATGCCGCGCCAACCGAGGAAGGGGTTGTCTTCCTTGATCGGGAAATACGACAGGGATTTATCGCCGCCGATATCGAGGCTGCGCATGGTCACCGGCAACGGGTGAAACGCTTGCAGTTGCTCGCGGTAGATCGCCAGCTGTTCCTTCTCGCTCGGGAATCGCTGGTTGATCATGAACGGCACTTCGGTACGGTACAGCCCAACGCCTTCGGCACCGCGCTGTTGCGCGCGGGCGACGTCGGCCAGCAGGCCGGTGTTCACCAGCAGCGGCACGCGGTGGCCGTCGAGGGTCACGCATGGCAGTTCGCGCAGCGAATCGAGGCCCAGCGCCAGTTGTTTCTCTTCTTCCACCACTTCGGCGTACTGCTTGCGCAGCAGCTCACTGGGGTTGGTGAAGACTTCACCGCGATGGCCATCGACGATCATGTCGATGCCGTCGACCTTGGAATACGGCAGTTCCACCAGGCCCATCACCGTCGGGATACCCATGGCCCGGGCCAGGATCGCGACGTGGGAGTTACCCGAACCCAGTACCGACACCAGGCCCACCAACTTGCCCTCCGGCACTTCGCCGAGCATGGTGGCGGTCAGTTCTTCACTGATCAGGATGGTGTTGTCGGGGTAGACCAGATTGGTGGTGCGGTCTTCCTGCAGGTAGGCCAGCAGACGGCGACCGAGGTCGCGCACATCCGAAGCGCGTTCGCGCAGGTAGGCGTCGTCCATCAATTCGAAACGGTTGACGTGATCGGTGACCACCTGGCGCAGTGCGCCCTGGGCCCACTGGCCGGTCTTGATCACGGTCTTGACTTCGTTACCCAGGGACGCGTCGTCGAGCATCATCTGGTACACGTCGAACAGCGCACGCTCTTCGGGGCGCAGTTGGGTGGCCAGCTTGGTCGACAGGTTGCGCATGTCGGCGCGCACGCCTTCCAGGGCGGTCTTGAACAGTTTGATTTCGGCGTCAATGTCCTTGACGGTCTTGTCCGGCACCACATCGAGGTCGGCCGGCGGCAACATGACCACGGCCGTACCGACCGCTGCGCCCGGCGAACCCGGCACGCCAATGAACTTGGCCTCCTGGATACCCTTGCCCTCACGGCCCAGGCCGCGAATCGAGCCCGTCGCCTCGGCGTGGGCGATAACCCCGGCGAGCTGCGCGCTCATGGTCACGAGGAAGGCTTCTTCCCCTTCATCGAACTGACGACGTTCCTTTTGCTGGATAACCAACACGCCGACGACGCGGCGGTGGTGAATGATCGGTGCGCCGAGGAAGGACGCGTAGCGCTCTTCGCCGGTTTCGGCAAAGTAGCGGTAACGGGGGTGATCGGCTGCGTGCTCAAGGTTGAGGGGTTCTTCACGCGTCCCCACCAGGCCCACCAGCCCCTCGTTGGGCGCCATGCTGACCTTGCCGATGGAGCGCTTGTTCAGGCCCTCGGTGGCCATCAGCACAAAACGGTTGGTCTCGGGGTCCAGCAGGTAGACCGAGCAGACCTGGCTGCCCATGGCTTCCTTGACGCGCAACACAATAATCCCCAACGCCGCCTTGAGATCCTTGGCGGAGTTAACTTCCTGGACGATCTTGCGCAGCGTATTGAGCATGGCTCGGGGTCGAACTCCGTCGTCAGTCGCGCGATAAAAGGCGCGGGGCAAGCTCTTTGAGCGCGCGACGATACACTTCGCGCTTGAATGTCACCACCTGGCCCAACGGGTACCAATAGCTGACCCAACGCCAGCCATCGAACTCCGGTTTACCGGTCAAATCCATCCGCACCCGTTGCTCGTTGGAGATCAGGCGCAAAAGAAACCATTTCTGCTTCTGGCCGATGCACAGCGGTTGGCTGTGGGTACGCACCAGGCGTTGCGGCAAACGATAGCGCAACCAGCCACGGGTGCAGGCCAGAATTTGCACATCTTCGCGTTCAAGGCCCACTTCTTCGTTCAACTCACGGTACAAGGCGTCTTCAGGGGATTCGTCGGGGTTGATTCCGCCTTGAGGAAACTGCCAGGCATCCTGGTTGATTCGGCGAGCCCATAGCACCTGTCCGGCATCATTCGTAAGAATAATCCCGACATTAGGACGGAAACCATCGGGGTCGATCACGGCAACAACCTCGCAAACGCATGTCGCCGCATTGTTCCACAAAGGTTGATCAAGCGGCAACGAGGCTTCTTAGCTTATGTGCACTCTTGTGAAAAGTCCGTATTCTGGACGCCTTTTTACAGACTTTTCAGCGAGTAACTGCAATGCGCCTGGCTTTATTCGACTTGGACAACACCCTTCTCGGCGGTGACAGCGACCACGCCTGGGGCGATTACCTCTGCGAGCGCGGGATTCTCGACGCGGTGGCCTACAAGGCGCGTAACGATGAGTTCTATCAGGACTACCTGGCCGGCCGGCTCGACAATGCCGCCTACCTCAACTTCAGCCTGGAAATCCTCGGCCGTACCGAGCGGGCCCAGTTGGATGAATGGCATCGCGACTTCATGCGCGACTGCATCACGCCACTGATGCTGCCGCTGGCGGAACAGCTGCTGGCCAGGCACCGCGCCGCCGGCGACAAGCTGGTGATCATCACCGCGACCAACCGCTTCGTCACCGCGCCGATTGCCGAACTGCTGGGGGTCGAGACGCTGATCGCTACTGAATGCGAAGAGGTTGATGGGCGTTACACCGGGCGCAGCACCGACGTACCGTGCTTTCGCGAAGGCAAGGTGACGCGCTTGAACCGTTGGCTGGAAGAGACGGGCTACAGCCTGGAAGACAGCTATTTCTACAGTGATTCGATGAATGATTTGCCGCTGCTGGAGCAGGTGACACACCCGGTGGCGGTGGACCCGGACCCGAATCTGCGGGCTGAGGCCGAAAAGCGTGGCTGGCCGGTAATTACCCTGCGCAGCTGATATTGCTCCTGTGGCGAGCGGGCTTGCCCCGCGTTGGGGTGCGAAGCGCCCCCAATCAAGCAAAACGCGGTGTACCTGATACGGCTCAGCGTCTGGCTTTGGGGCTGCTGCGCAGCCCAACGCAGGACAAGCCTGCTCGCCACAGGGAATCTGCGCTTAACTGAACGGCATTAGGGCAAGCCCGCTCGCCACAAAAAATCTCAAACCGGCTTGGCCCCCATCAACCCGGCAATCACCACAAACCCCACCAGGCTGACCACCGCCAGCACCCGCGTGAAGTTCAGGCTGCCACCCTCACCCCTGCGCAGACGATTGAGCCGCGCCACCAGCCAGAACCAGGCCAGCGCGGCCACGGTATACACAATACTCGAGCCCAGAATCCAGGTTTGCCCCAGCGGCCAGCCCGTCAGGTGTGCCAGCCACCAGCCGGTGAACGGCATGCTCACCACGCACACACCCATCAATAACCATACAAACACCCACGGGCGTTGCAGGGTCACCGCCGGGCCTGCGCTGCGTTTGCGCCAGGCCAGCAGCGCCAGGCCAATACCGCTGAGCAACAGCAATACCGTGGCAGCAATGTGGATAACTTTCAGGGTGATCAGGGTTTCCATCGCTCGTATTCCTTAAAAGGTTGCGCCTGCAGCGTAGTCGCTAACCGAGGAAGAGTGTGTAGGCCGGGTTCTCGCTTTCATCCCAGTACGGGTAGCCAATCGCCTCAAGGGCCGCCGGCACCAGGTGACGCTCGTCCGCCGGCACTTGCAGGCCGGCGACCACACGGCCGTCTGCCGCACCGTGGTTACGGTAGTGAAACATCGAGATGTTCCAGCGCCCGCCCAGTTTATTAAGGAAGTTGAACAAGGCCCCCGGCCGCTCCGGGAACTCGAAACGGAACACCAATTCATTGCTGACGTGCGCCGCATGCCCGCCGACCATATGGCGAATGTGCAATTTGGCCAGTTCGTTTTCGGTCAGGTCCACCACCGGGAAACCCTGCTGGGTGAGGCTGGCGATCAGTGCGCTGCGCGGGTCGTTGTCCGGGTGGGTCTGCACGCCGACAAAGATGTGCGCCTCGCTGCCGGAGTGGTAGCGGTAGTTGAACTCGGTGATCTGGCGCTTGCCCACAGCCTCGCAGAACGCCTTGAAGCTGCCCGGCCGTTCGGGGATGGTCACGGCGATGATGGCTTCGCGGCCCTCGCCCAGTTCGGCGCGCTCGGCCACATGCCGCAGGCGGTCGAAGTTGACGTTGGCGCCGGAGTCGATGGCAACGAACGTCTGCCCGCTGACGCCACGGGTCTCCACGTATTTCTTGATGCCGGCCACACCCAACGCGCCGGCCGGCTCGGTGATGGAGCGGGTGTCGTCGTAGATGTCCTTGATCGCCGCGCAGATTTCATCGGTGCTGACGGTGATCACTTCATCCACATAATCCTTGCAGATCTCGAAGGTGTAATGGCCGATCTGCGCCACCGCCACGCCATCGGCAAACAGGCCCACGGTCGGCAGCACCACGCGTTCGCCGGCGGCCATGGCCTCTTGCAGGCAGTTGGAATCGTCCGGCTCGACGCCGATGACCTTGATCTCCGGGCGCAGGTATTTCACGTACGCCGCGATGCCGGCGATCAGCCCCCCGCCGCCCACCGGCACGAAAATCGCGTCCAAGGGCCCTGGGTGCTGGCGCAGGATTTCCATCGCCACGGTGCCCTGCCCGGCAATGGTGTGCGGATCATCGTAGGGGTGGATGTAGACGTAGCCTTGTTCGTCGACCAGCTTGAGCGAGTAGGCCAGCGCCTCCGGGAAGGAGTCGCCGTGCAGCACCACGATGCCGCCCCGGGAGCGCACGCCTTCGACCTTGATCTCGGGCGTAGTCTTGGGCATCACGATAGTGGCTTTGACCCCCAGCACCTTGGCCGCCAGGGCCAGGCCCTGGGCGTGGTTGCCCGCCGACGCGGTGACCACGCCGCGCGCGCGCTCCTCGCTGCCGAGCTGGGTGAGCTTGTTGTAGGCGCCGCGAATCTTGAACGAGAACACCGGCTGCAAGTCTTCGCGTTTGAGCCAGACCTTGTTGTCCAGGCGTTCGCAAAGCTGCGGGGCGATCTGCAACGGGGTTTCTACGGCAACGTCGTAAACGCGCGAGGTGAGGATCTTTTTGACGTAGTCTTCAAGCATCGTCGGCAATCACTGGGCGAGTGGGACAGGACCGATGAGTCTAACCCGGCCTTTGGCCGTAGGACCACACGAATCCCGAGGTTTTGTTGGGTTATACTCGCCGCCCTCGATAACTCCCCGCCCGTTCCGGAGCCCGCATGACCCAGGATCAACTCAAACAGGCAGTGGCCCAGGCCGCCGTCGATTTAATCCTTCCCAGACTCGACGACAAAAGCGTCGTCGGTGTCGGCACCGGCTCCACCGCCAACTGCTTTATCGATGCGCTGGCCCTGCACAAGGGCGCGTTCGACGGCGCCGTGGCCAGCTCCGAAGCCACCGCCGCGCGCCTCAAGGGCCATGGCATTCCTGTGTACGAGCTCAACACCGTTAGCGACCTGGAGTTCTACATCGACGGCGCCGATGAGAGCGACGAGCACCTGAACCTGATCAAGGGCGGCGGCGCAGCCCTGACCCGCGAGAAAATCGTCGCGGCCGTGGCCAAAACCTTTATCTGCATCGCCGATGCCAGCAAGCTGGTGCCGGTGCTCGGCGCTTTCCCGCTGCCGGTGGAGGTGATCCCCATGGCCCGCAGCCACGTGGCCCGCGAGCTGGTGAAGCTGGGCGGCGACCCGGTGTACCGCGAAGGCGTGCTGACCGACAACGGCAACATCATCATTGACGTGTTCAATATGCAGATCACTGATCCGGTGGGGCTGGAAACGCAGATCAATGCCATTGTCGGCGTGGTTACCAACGGCCTGTTCGCTGCTCGCCCGGCGGATGTGTTGTTGCTGGGCACTCCTGAAGGCGTGAAAACCCTCAAAGCCTGACACAGTCGCTAAATGTGGGAGGGGGCTTGCTCCCGATAGCGGTGGCTCAGTCACATCTGTGTTGACTGACACACTGCTATCGGGAGCAAGCCCCCTCCCACATTGGATCTCCCACATTGGATCTTCAGCGGTTCAAGCGTCCGGTTTCTTGAATACATAAAACAGGTTCGGTTCGCTCACCAGGTACAGGCTGCCCTGGTCGTCCATGGCGATCCCTTCGGCCTGGGGCACGCGTTTCTTCAATCCATGGCGTCCATTGAGCAACGACAAGGTGCTCAATGGGCGACCGTCGATATCCAGCTCCAACACCAGAAACGACTCATCCGACAGCGCCAGCAAATGGCCGCTGCGCTCGTCGTACTGCAGGCTCGACAGGTCGCGCACGAACAGCCCGGCATCGCGCTTGGGGTTATTGATCACGTGCACCGAGTAGGTTTTTTCCGCTTTGAAATGGGGAAACCCGTGGACCTCGTAGATCAGCATCGGGTCGCGCTCCTTGGCGACGAACAGGCGCTTGCCCACCGAGTCGTAGGCCAGGCCTTCAAAGCCCTTGTTGCTGCCCATGTGCACGCCCAGGGTCATTTGCTCGGCGTCGGCCGCGTCGAGAAATTGCGTGTCATCGTCCACGTGCACCTTGATCAGCCGTTGCTGGCGCTCATCGCTGATCACGTAGATGTTGTCGCTGATGAACTCCACCGCCTCGGCATCGCCAAACCCTACCAGCGCAATACGCCGCAGGATCCTGCCGTCCAGGGACAGCTCGATCAGTTCGGCGTTTTTGTTGGTCACGGTAAACAGGCTTTTGCGCACCGGGTCGTAGGTGAGCGCCGAGACATCGTCGTCCAGGCCCTCGATTTTCTGCGCTTCGAGGGTGACCTGGTAGTCGTTCAGGCCGATGGAGCGCTGGTCGGCCGGCTGGCGCCACACTTGCCAGTTGAACCAGGCCCGTTCGAACAGGCGAAACTGCTGGGCGACGACCACGCCGGCCACCAGGGCGATCAACAACAGGATGAGAAAAGCAGGTTTGGGACGGGCAAGTCGACGCATCGGGGCGGGCTCGGAGAAAAAAACTGGCGAATAGATATCAAGGTCGCCTGAATTTAAACTTAAACGCGCCCGGCTGTCTGGCGAATGCCGTTTACAGGGATCAAACCGACGCAATCCGCCGGTTATTGATGCTTTTCGAAACGGTAGAACAGGTTGGGCTCACTGACCATGTAGAGGTTGCCCTCGTCATCCATGGTCACCCCTTCGGCACGGGGAATGGTGTTCTTCAGGCCGTTGAAACCACCGAGCAGGGTCATGAAGCTGACTTGCTTGCCATGCTCGTCCAGCTCCAGCAGCAGGTGCGAGTCGGCTGACAGCACCAGCAGGTGGCCGGTACGCGGGTCGACCGCCAGGGCCGAGAGGTTGCGTACATCCAGTTCGTTGCTGCTCAGCTTCTGCTTGGCGCCGACCAGGGTCTGGCTGCCATCGCTTTTCCAGGTGAACAGCGCAGGCGGGCGCTCTTCGCCGAGCACCAGTTGCTGGTTGCGCGGGTCCCAGGCGACGGCTTCAAAGGCCTTGTTCTGGTCCTTGGACGGGCCCAGGTCATAACTGGGGAAATCGGCTTTGTTCAGCGCAGTGGTACCCGCATCGATCCTGACGATGGTAAGGCTGTGCTGACGCTCGTCGACCACGGCGATCAGGCCGTTTTCCATCACCGTCACGGCTTCCGGGTTGTTCCAGCCATTGAGCGGCATCTTGCGCAGAACGTCGCCTTGCAGGCTCAGCTCGACCAGAAACGGGTTCTTGCCCATCACCGAAAACAGCGTTTTGCTGTGCGGATTGTAGGAGACGTCCGACGCCTCATCCCCTTCCATCCCGGGCAGCAATTTGGCATCGATCACCGCGTGATAGTCCGGCAGCCAGATGCTTTGCTGGCGTTCTGCCGGGGATTCGAAGCGTTCCAGCACCCACAGCACGCCCCGGTCGTCCCAATGCATGGCCCAGGCCACGCCATACAGCACCGCAGCGGCCAGGAATACCCAGGAATACCAGCGCATGAAACGGCGGGGGCGAAGCGTGGATTTGGAGGTAGGCAGAGGCACGGCCATGGGTCGCTTTTCCGGAAAGTCAGCGGTAGGGAATAGCACAGGATGCGAAGGGCTGCGCGTTAGAAGCGAGGATTATCCAGACGGCGTGTGAAAAAAATGCAAAGACGGTAGTGCTGTGGCGAGCGGGGTTGCCCCGCGTTGGGCTGCGCAGCAGCCCCAAAACTATGCGCTGCGCAGTGTCAGGTGTACCGCGCTTTTGTTGATTGGGGGCGCTTCGCACCCCAACGCGGGGCAAGCCCGCTCGCCACAGCAAGCCCGCTTGTCACAACGGGCGCGCTTGCTACAGAGGCTCCGGTTTGCTGCACGACAGCGCTAAGGCGAAGATTTGCGGAGCCTCCCACAGGTTTTGACCAAGCTTTTAGCGAACGACGCTTTCGAAGCGGGTGCCGCCCGCCAGTTCCAGCACCAGTTCATCGCCCACATTCAGCGGGCCCACGCCGGCGGGAGTGCCGGTGAGGATGACGTCGCCAGCCTGCAGCGAGAAGCAGCCGGCCATGTGCTGGATCATCGGGATGATCGGGTTGAGCATCAGCGCGCTGTTGCCGTCCTGGCGCACTTCGCCATTGATGGTCAGGCGGATGCCGATGTCGGTGACGTCCGGGTACGTGCTGCTCACCACGAAGGGGGCAATCACCGCCGCGCCGTCGAACGACTTGGCGATTTCCCAGGGCAAACCCTGGGATTTGAGTTCGGCCTGCTTGTCGCGAAGCGTCAGGTCCAGGGCCGGGGCGAAGCCGGAGATGGCGTCCAGCACTTCTTCACGGTTGGGGTTGTTCGACAGGGGCTTGCCGATCAGCACCGCGATTTCCGCCTCGTAGTGCACCGAGCCGCGCTCGGTGGGGATGGCGAAACCGCCCTCCAGCCCGACCACGCAACTGCCCGGTTTGATGAACAGCAGCGGTTCGGTGGGCACCGGGTTGTTCAGCTCCTTGGCATGTTCGGCGTAGTTACGCCCGATGCACACCACTTTGCCCAACGGGAAGTGGATATTGGTGCCGTCGATATACTTGTGCTGGTAGCTCATGGAACGACTCCTTCAGGTGCGTTTAAACAGCGAAGATCTTGCCGGGGTTCATGATCCCGTTCGGGTCGAATACCGCTTTCACGGCCTTCATGTATTCGATTTCAACCGGTGAGCGGCTGTAGGCCAGGTAATCGCGCTTGGTCATGCCCACGCCGTGTTCGGCGGAGATCGAGCCGTTGTACTTCTGCACGGTTTCGAACACCCACTTGTTCACGGTGGCGCACTTGGCGAAGAACTCATCCTTGCTCAGGTTTTCCGGCTTGAGGATGTTCAGGTGCAGATTGCCGTCGCCGATGTGGCCGAACCAGACGATTTCGAAGTCGGGGTAGTGCTCGCCAACGATCGCATCGATTTCCTTGAGGAAGGCCGGGACCTTGGAGACCGTCACCGAGATGTCGTTCTTGTACGGCGTCCAGTGGGAAATGGTCTCGGAGATGTACTCGCGCAGTTTCCACAGGTTATGCAGTTGGGTGTCGCTCTGGCTCATCACGCCGTCCAGCACCCAGCCCTGCTCCACGCAGTGCTCGAAGGTTTCCAAAGCATGGTTGGCGACGTCTTCGGTGGTGGCTTCGAATTCCAGCAACGCGTAGAACGGGCAATCGGTCTCGAATGGGGCGGGCACGTCGCCACGGCCCATGACCTTGGCCAGGGCCTTGTCGGAAAAGAACTCGAAGGCGGTCAGGTCCAGCTTGCCCTGGAACGCGTGCAGCACCGGCATGATCGAGTCGAAGTCGGTGGTGCCCAGCACCATGGCCGTGAGGTTTTTGGGCGCTCGGTCCAGGCGCATGGTGGCCTCGACCACAAACCCCAGGGTACCTTCGGCGCCGATGAACAGCTGGCGCATGTCATAGCCGGTGGCGTTCTTGATCAGGTCGCGGTTCAGTTCCAGCACATCGCCCCTGCCGGTGACGACCTTCATGCCGGCCACCCAGTTGCGGGTCATGCCGTAGCGAATCACCTTGATTCCGCCGGCATTGGTGCCGATGTTGCCGCCAATCTGGCTGGAACCGGACGAGGCGAAGTCCACCGGGTAATACAGGCCGTTTTCCTCGGCGACGTTCTGCAATTGCTTGGTGACCACGCCCGGCTGGCAGACGGCGGTGCGGTCGGTGAGGTTCACGTCGAGAATCTGGTTCATGTAGTCGAACGACACCACCACCTCGCCATTGGCCGCCACCGCCGCCGCCGACAACCCGGTACGCCCGCCGGACGGTACCAGCGCGAACTTGCGCTCATTGGCCCAGCGAACGATGGCCTGCACCTGTTCGATGGTCTTGGGAAAGACGATGGCGGTGGGCGCCGGGGCGAAATGCTTGGTCCAGTCCTTGCCGTAGGTTTCCAGGGAGTCGGCATCGGTCAGCACCTTGCCGGGCTCAACCAGGGTCTTCAGCTCATCAATCAGGGCAACCTGGGTCATCGACAGAACTCTCGAACAATTCATGGTCATCCTGAGAACGCTTCACGTCGCAGGAATAGGTGTTTAGCGGGGTGCGTATG
Organism: Pseudomonas sp. Leaf59; assembly: GCF_920984685.1. Lineage (NCBI taxonomy): Bacteria > Pseudomonadati > Pseudomonadota > Gammaproteobacteria > Pseudomonadales > Pseudomonadaceae > Pseudomonas > Pseudomonas sp. Leaf59. The sequence continues at coordinate 82,507 of NZ_CAKLBR010000010.1, forward strand.
CTAGCATACCGCCCCCGCAGGACAGACCCAAAGGGCGTTTCTGCGGTGACGGCTTTCCTGCCGTCCGGGTCAGCTCTGTGCCCTGATTTACCAATACGTTTCTGTTTGGCGAGTGGCTGTTGTCGTCAGGCAAGGCGCCGCGACGACTCATAGCTTGCTATGGGGAGGAGCGGCAACGCAGCATGACGGCAACAGACGCCGTCAAACGGAAACAGTATTGGTGAATCAGGGCACATCCGGCTATTCGATTCCCTGCCATTTTTCTCCGGGATACAGGTTTACGCAGATGAGCAAGACTTCTCTCGATAAGAGCAAGATCAAGTTCCTTCTTCTGGAAGGCGTCCACCCATCGGCCGTCGACGTCCTGAAGGCCGCCGGGTACACCAGCATTGAGTACATCACCAGTTCTCTGCCGGAAGCCCAACTGAAGGAAAAGATCGCCGACGCGCACTTTATCGGCATTCGCTCCCGCACTCAGCTGACCGAAGAGATCTTCGATCACGCCAAGAAACTCGTGGCGGTCGGCTGTTTCTGCATCGGCACCAACCAGGTTGACCTGAACGCTGCGCGCGAGCGCGGCATCGCGGTGTTCAACGCACCGTACTCCAACACCCGTTCCGTTGCGGAGCTGGTGCTGGCCGAGGCCATCCTGCTGTTGCGCGGTATCCCCGAGAAGAACGCTTCCTGCCACCGTGGCGGCTGGATCAAGAGCGCGGCCAACTCCTTCGAGATCCGTGGCAAGAAGCTGGGCATCATCGGCTACGGCTCGATTGGTACGCAGCTGTCGGTGCTGGCCGAAGGCCTGGGCATGCAGGTGTTCTTCTACGACACCCTGACCAAGCTGCCATTGGGCAACGCCACTCAGGTGTCGAGCCTGAACGAGCTGCTGGGCATGTCCGATATCGTCACCCTGCACGTACCGGAAACGTCCGAGACCCAGTGGATGATGGGCGAGAAGGAAATCCGCGCAATCAAGAAAGGCGGGATCCTGATCAACGCCGCGCGCGGCACTGTGGTCAAGCTGGACGCTCTGGCCGACGCGATCAAGGACAAGCACCTGATCGGCGCCGCCATCGACGTGTTCCCGGTGGAGCCGCGCTCCAACGACGACGTCTTCGAAAGCCCGCTGCGTGGACTGGACAACGTGATCCTGACGCCGCACATCGGCGGTTCCACCGCTGAAGCCCAGGCCAACATCGGTCTGGAAGTGGCCGAGAAGCTGGTCAAGTACAGCGACAACGGTACCTCGGTGTCGTCGGTGAACTTCCCGGAAGTGGCCCTGCCGGCTCACCCTGGCAAGCACCGCCTGCTGCACATCCACCAGAACATTCCAGGTGTGATGATGGAGATCAACAAGGTGTTTGCGGAAAACGGCATCAACATCTCCGGTCAGTTCCTGCAGACCAACGAGAAGGTCGGCTACGTGGTGATCGACGTCGATGCCGAGTACTCGGACCTGGCGCAGGAGAAGCTGCAGCACATCTCCGGCACTATCCGCAGTCGCGTATTGTTCTGACGTTTCACGCCGCACAAAAAATGGGAGACCCGCAGGGGTCTCCCATTTTTTTTAGCCGAACAACGCTTACTTGACGTTAACGGTGATGACCTTGGACACCACGGTCGGGTTGAACTGCATGTGCAGCTTGTCGCCCGCCACCAGTTGCAAGGTGTGCTTGCCCGGGGTGAGGGTCAGTTCGGTTTCGGTCTGGGCCTTGCCGTAATGGATCACGGTGTCGGTGGCCGGGATCGGCAGCTTGGCGTCCGGCAATTCCTTCTGATCGATCAGCAGGTGATGGTGACCGGTGCCGGCGGCCTGCTCGGTGGCCGGGGCCAGCGTCAAGCCTTCCATGCCGAACTTGACGGTGAAGGTCTTGTCGACGGTGGCGCCGTCCTTGGGCGAGACGATAAACACCTTGGCACCCTCGGGTGGAGCGCTGCGCGGGATGCCGTCAGCGGCGCCAGCCAACATCGATGCACCCAGCAGCAGGCTGGCCAGGGCGGTACGAGACATAAGGGCTTTCATTCGCTTCTCCAGTTTTGTATGAAATCTGTAGGTTCAGGACAACTTCGCGACATATTGCTGTCCAAGGCACTCGACACCCTGACAAAGCGATGCTGATCGGCGCCTCGCACATTCGAATCTAGGAGTGACCATGCGCTTCTCGCCTGGCCTGTTACTGTTGCTACCCCTCTTGAGCCCCTTGGCTCACGCCGAGTTGATCGACGATATCAACGATCGCGGCGAACTGCGCATCGTCCTGCAAGCCAATACGCCGCCTTACAACTTCAAGGACGGCGACAAGCTCACCGGTTTTGAAGTGGAGCTGGGCGAACAACTGGCCAAGGAGATGGACCTGCGCCCCTCGTTCATCACCACCGATGACGCCGACATGCTGTCGGGCGTGGAAACCGGCAAGTACGACGTGGCCATCAACCATATCGCTATGACTGCCGAGCTTGAGGATCGTTTCGATTTCAGCGAGGCGTACAGCGAGAAACCCGAGCTGGCGATTCCGTTTCAGAAGGGCAACCCGGCGTTCAAGGTGAGCCTGGACAACGCGTTGCATCGGGTGAAGGCCGATGGCCGGTTGAAGGCGATGTGGCAGAAATGGTTAAAGCCTGAGTAACACGCGGTGAATGTGCAAGGCGCTGGAGCCTCTGTGGCGAGCGGGCTTGTTGTGGCGAGCGGGCTTGCCACGCGTTGGGGTGCGCAGCGCCCCCAATCAAGGAAAACGCGGTGTGCCTGACACTGCACTGCGCATGATTTTGGGGCTGCTGCGCAGCCCAACGCGGGGCAAGCCCGCTCGCCACAAAGATGTGGTTACCTGAAATTTCAAGTTTTGAATCAGCACATTATTTTTTGATAAGCGCTGGGTCCCGGCCGAGTCAGTGCTTAGAAAGGCTCATTGCCCCGCCGGCGAAACCAGCCCGTAAGCGACAGCCGTTCGCGCGTGGCGGGCAACACTTCGTGGGGCACTTCGCCCGACAGGAACACCACCAGGCTGCCGCCGGTGGGCACCACATCGTGTTCGGTGCCGCCCTTGAGGTACATGCGCAACTGGCCGCCGTGCTCGGGCAGCCAGGCGTCATTCAGGTAGATAACGGCCGATACCATGCGCCGATCATCGTCGCGAAAACGGTCTACATGCCTGAGATAAAACGCGCCGGGCGGGTACATCGCAAAATGGCTTTCGAAATCTTCCAGGCCCAGGAACAGGCCACGGTTCATGGCCAGGCGCAGGCTGTCCATCACGGCCATGTAAGTGTCGCAGACGGCGGCGTCGCCCTCCTCCAGCCACTGGATATGGTCACCGCGAATCCCCTCACGAATCTCCTGCGTCGGGCCGCGCCCCACGGCCGCAGGCGCCAGCTCACCTTCGGCCGCACGTTTACGGCACTCAGCCGCCAACTCCAGGGTCAGAACCTCGGGCAGGAAGGCGTGCTGCTGCGACCAGCCTTTTTCGGCCAGGTCGTCGACAATGCGTTGCAGCAAGGGGTGATCGAGGGGTATTTGCATGGCGCGCATAGTATCCATACGCCTGGGAATTCGACAGCGCCGTCGAGCGACTGAACACACTTTAGTCAGGTGACTGATAGGACTTCTCGACAAATCCTACGCCCGACACGGACAATAGTGGCCGACTGACAGGAGTCCTTATGCGTCGTTTGTTTTTTTCCTTGCTGATGTTCTGCGTGTTGCCCGCCTGGGCAGACAGCCATGACCAGTTGTACAAGGTTGCCGGCTGGGCCGAACAACGTGCGCATTTCAATGACGCCCTCAGCGCCGCCCAGCAGCGCTACCGCAACAGCCTGCCGCCGGCGGTGTACCAGGCGCTGGTGGACAACAGCAACAAACGCTTCGCCGCCCAGGCCATGGACCAGCGGGCCGAGGCGCAATTGCGCAAGCACCTGGCCGACCCGCAACCGGCGCTGAGTTTTTTCCAGTCGCCGCTGGGCCGCAAGATCGTCGCCGCCGAGTTGCTCGCCACGCGCCGTGACCAACTGGCGAAAAACGCCCAGGGCCTGCCGAAAATCCAGGCCGACGCCACCCGCAGCCTGATCATCGGCCACCTGGCCCAGGCGTTGCCCGCCCGTGAAGCCGGTGCGGAAGTCAGCCTGGCGATTGCCGGCGTGGCGGCCGACAGCCTGAGCCAAATGATCCCCGGCTTGCTCGGCGGCGGGCAGGCCCAGGGCATGTTGAACGGCCAACGCGAACGGCTGATGCAGCAGATCGATAAGGACCTGAACAACACCTTGCTCTACGTCTATCGGGATTTGTCCGACCCGGAGCTGGAAGAATTCGCGACCTTTGCAGAGTCACCGCAGGGCAAGGCGTATTACCAGGCGGCGCTGGCGGCGATCCGGGCAGGATTGGCGGTGGGCCAAAGCACTTCAAGCCTGACACCGTAAAAAATGTGGGAGGGGGCTTGCTCCCGATAACAGAGTGCCAGTCGACACCAGGGCGACTGATGCACCGCTATCGGGAGCAAGCCCCTTCCCGCATTGCGAGCTGGATTACTTCAGGTGGTCCGTCAAATAGCGGAAGTACGCTTCGCGAATCGGCGCAATCTCATTGGCCAGGTGATGCCTCCCCTTGGCCAGCATCAGCACCTCGGGTTGCTCGAACTTGCTGCGCAGCACCTGCAGGTTGTGCTGCCAGTCTACCGTCATGTCTTCCTCGCCCTGCACAATCACCACTCGCCTTGCGCTGCGTGGCGCCGCTTCGATGCGCTTGATCCATTGCACCAGCGCTCCCACCCAGGCGGTGGGCAGTTGCCGGGGTTGCAGCGGATCGGCTTCAAGAAACGGTTTGAATTCGGGGTCGTGGGTGTTCTCGCTGAACCGCCGCGCGATGCCTTTGACGAATGGCCGCAGCAGGTAATAGCTGAGCTGCGACCAGCCCCAGGCGCGCGGGCGCACCAACGGGGACAGCAGCAGGACCTTGCCCTGGGCCGGACTGTCGGCGCCGTGGCTGAGCAAGTGGTCCACCACCACCGCGCCGCCGGTGCTTTGCCCGAACAGATGCCAGGGCTGCGGCAAGTGCAACGCCTGGGCCTGCTCGAACAACCCATGCACCACGTGCTGATACACCGCGAAATCATCGATGCTGGCACGCGTGCCGCTGGACAGACCGTGCCCGGGCAGGTCGCAGGCGATCACCACAAAACCCTGTTCCAGCGCCCAGTCCACCACATGCCGATACAGCCCCATGTGGTCATAGAAGCCATGAAACAAAAACATCGTCGCCACCGGCACCGGCGGCCACCATACCTGCGCCACCACCTCGAACCCGTCCACCTCGAAGCGCCCCAGACGGCTCACCACCTTGCGCGAAGGCAAGTCGAGCCCGTAGAAACGCTGGTACACCCGCGCCTCGGCTGACAGCGGTTGCGCATCCACCAGCGGGCGCAGACTCGCGCGCAGGTGATCGGGGTCAAAGGTGACAGGCATAAAGGGTTCCAGACTCACGGTGAAGATGAAGATCGAGCTGCGATATTCATCTGTCGAGGCAGGCATGGCAAGCTACGCGACCCTTGAGGATCGATCCGAATGCGACAGCCCTACCGTTCCGTCCTGTTCGCCGGCCTGTTGCTGGTCCTCTGCACCGGCGTGCTGTGGGCGGCGTATGCCTGGTTTCAGGGCCGCTACCTGCGCGCCTTCAGCGCACACACGGCGGTATTCTCTGGCGATGCGCTGCGCCTGCCCGCCGAACTTGCCGGCCCCGGCCCGATTCGCCTGGTGCACTTCTGGGACCCGGCCTGCCCGTGCACGGTCGGCAACCAGCAGCACCTGGGCGACCTGATCGAGCACTACGCGCCCAGGGGCGTCGAGTTCTATGCCGTGCAAAAGCCCGGCAGCCATGGCCAGTTGCCCGCCAACCTGCTGGCGCTCAAAGCCCTCGACGCGCTGCCCGGCGCCGAGCAGATACCGGCCAGCCCGGCCGTGGGTATCTGGGACCGCAGCGGCAAGCTCGCCTATTTCGGGCCGTACAGCGAAGGGCTCACGTGCAACGCCAGTAACAGTTTTATCGAACCGATCCTGCAGGCGCTGGAGGACGGCCGCGAGGTCAACGCCACCCACACCCTCGCGGTGGGCTGCTATTGCTCGTGGAGTTCGGCCCGTGTTGCGCCCTGAACAGGCAACCTGAACGTAGGCTGTTGCGCCGGCGAACTTCGAAAACCGCGGCGTCCGGCTGCGGTATGTTGGCCGCTCCCAGACCACCGCACAGACCCCATGAGCCAACTGACTTTCATCCTCTGGATTCTCAACGTCATCGTTGATACGTCCGGCCAACTGGCCTTCAAGGCCGCCGCCACCCACAGCGCGGAATTTTCCGGCATGGCCCACTGGCGCCACATGCTGGCGCGTCACTGGTTCTGGATCGGCATCGGCCTCTATGTGATCGAGTTCGTGCTGTGGCTGGCCTTTCTGTCGCTGGTGCCGTTGTCGGTGGCGGTGATGCTGGGCTCGTTCAATATCGTGGTGATCATGATTGCCGGTCGCCTGTGGTTCAAAGAAAGCCTGACCAAATGGCGCTTGATCGGCATCCTGCTGATCGCCCTGGGCACTGTCGTTGTGGGGTTCGGCTGATGAAACGTTTTTATATCCTTGGTTTTCTCTCGCTGATCTTTTTCGACACCCTGGCCCAGGTCAGTTTCAAGTACGCCTCGATCCACGCCGAACCCCTGGCGATGGATGTGGCCTGGCTGGTCCGCGTGTTTGGTCACCCCTGGATCTACGGCGCGTTTGTCGGCTATATCGGTGCGTTCTTCACCTGGATGACCTTGATGAAACACGCGCCCATCGGCCCGGCGTTCGCGGCGTCCTACCTGGAGCTGATCAGCGTGACGCTGGTGTCGGTGTGGCTGTTCAACGACACGCTGACCCTTCCCAAGGTCATCGGCGGCCTGCTGATCGTGGCGGGCATTCTGTGTCTGGCGCGCCAGGAAAGCCCCGAGGCCAAGACGGGCGAGACGGCGCTGGAAACCTCGCCCTCCTGAGGGTTACCGCGCAGCCCAACCTTGATGAATCTGCCGGACCAGCCGCGCATTCAGCGCGTTCTGTTGCTGCTGCCAGATCCGCACCTGATCCGGCGGTAGCGCCACCTGGCCGTCCGACGCACTCAACCAACGCTTGAACGCACCCTGATAATGGTATTCGGACACGTCGCCAGTGATGTCGGCGCCGATAATCCGACCCTGACAGGCCTCGATCAATGCCGCCAGGTGATGCTCCAGAAACTCACCCTGATCCCAATTGGTGTTCACCACGTCCGGGCTCAGCACGTCCTTGTCGATGGACAGGTACACCGGCAGCGCTCGATCAAACTGCGCCAGAAACGCGCTCATCAGCGCATCGGCATGGCTGAAGGCGCGATTGCCGCGGCCACAGCCCACCCAGTTCATCCAGCGCGTATCGACGTTAACGTTCCAGTAGGTCAGCTTGCCCTTGAGCAGCGGCGACCAGTGATTTTCCCAGGCGTGCCCCAGGCCAATGTCCTGCGAGCCGATACCCAGCACATGCACATGCTCGACCTGCGGCAGACGGCTGGCCCAGTACACCCATGAACCGCAGTGGATGCCGAACGGGTAGCGCATGTTATCGGGGTGGTTGTCGCAGATGATCAGCTGGAATTTCTGCTGCGTGGGCAGGCGCTTGAGCAGCAGATGACTGAGGTGGTGATAGTCGCCGCTACCAGTGAACACACAGCCATGCTCGTCGGGCATTCGCGTATCGAGGGCTTTTTCCAGCGCGTGGAATTGCCTCCAGCGGCAGCCGAAGCGGATGGTTTCCTGCCAGGCCTGCAACGGCAGGTGCACCGCGTCGGAAATGTCACTCACGGCCCCGTCAAAATCGAGGATCAGCGGTGCGAGGGCCTTCATGACGTGTGTTCCTGATGCCATTGGGTGTCGCTTTCAAAGTGATGACGCCAGCGGTTGCCCAGCTTGCGCAGCAGCGGGTTGCGCACCCACACCAGATGGCGGGTGAAGGTGAAGCTGGCGCCGAGGCTGGCCTTGACCTCAGGGTCGGTCCAGCCCGCCACGTAAAAATCCAGGCCCTGGGCAATGGCGTATTCCAGGTTCACGAACCAGCTGACCACGTACAGGTTGAAGTCCAGCGCCAGCGGGTAGTTGAGGCCGATGTACTTGTCGAGCAGCTTGCCGTCCTGCACGTAGCACAGGTTGTAGCCGACCAGTTCGTCGCAATGCCAGTAACAGAACACACGCCCATGGCTGTGGGCGTCGCGCAGCAGTTCGGTAAAGAACGCCGGGGTGAGCAGGTCAAAATGGATCTCGCTCTGGTCGTATACCGCGCGGTACAGCCCGTAGAGGCGCGCCAGCCAGGCGTCGTCGTTGAAGCGCGCGTCGCCGGTTTGCAGCACTTCGATGTGCAGCGCCTCACGGCTGCGCAGTTTGCGCCGGATATTGCGGCGACGGCTGTGGGACAGACGCGCGAGGTAGTCGTCGACGCTGCTGAAGTTGATCGGCACATACGCCAGCGCCTGGCCTTCCAGGCTGATGAAGCCGCGACGTGTGCAGTCATCGATCAGGAGTTGCGCGTAGTGGTTGTCGGCCTCGCTCAGCAGCGGCGATTGGCACGGCACGTCCTTGACGATGGTGAGCGCACGTTGCGGCGCGCATTCATGCTGCAACCATTGGGCAAGGTCCTGGGGCGACACGCCCTGGGGGAACGGCGCATATTCGCTGACGGTGGTGCCCACAAAACAGCTGTCGATCCGCAACCAGGCATGCCAGAGCCCGTAGCCTGGCCAGCCGCGCACACGTTCCACGAAGCTGTCGTCGGCGGTGGTCAGCAGGTCGAAGGGGGTGAAGAAGTACGGCAGGCCCTGATGGGAAACCTGCGCGTCAAAACCCACCGGCGGGTGCCGCAAAAAACCTGCAATCAGCGAGGGGGCTTCCAGGCAGCCGATATAGGCAACCTCGGGACGCAGCGGAGCGGGTAACGGTTGCAGGGCGCAGGTCATGGCAAAAAAGCTCGAAAGTATCCCGCGCCATAGTGCCCCAGCGGGGCGCGGGCCACTTGAACCTCGGCTGTCGAGGCGGCAATCGGCATTTCATCGCTAAACCCATTAGACTTCGATGACCTTTGAAGGCGACTGACCAAGGACCGTCCATGAAACGCAGCCTGATCGTGCTTGCCCTGCTGATCGTCGCCGTCATGGCCGGCGTTGGCGGCTATGTCTACAGCAAACAACCTACCCGCCAGGGCACGCAGACGCTGGCCAACCTGCAAGGCTCGGTCACGGTGCGCTATGACGAGCGTGGCGTGCCGCACATTCGCGCCGGCAACGAGGCCGATCTGTATCGCGCCCTCGGCTATGTGCAGGCCCAGGACCGGCTGTTCCAGATGGAGATGATGCGGCGCCTGGCCCGTGGCGAACTGGCCGAGGTGCTGGGGCCCAAACTGCTGGAGACCGACAAGCTGTTTCGCAGCCTGCGCATTCGCGAGCGCGCCGCTGACTACGTGGCGCACATGGACCACGAGTCCGCGACCTGGAAAGCCCTGCAAGCCTACCTCGACGGCATCAACCAGTATCAGGCCGGCCACCCCAGCCCCCTGGAGTTCGACGTGCTGGGCATTGCCAAGCGGCCGTTCACCGCCGAGGACAGCGTCAGTGTTGCCGGGTACATGGCCTACAGCTTTGCCGCCGCGTTTCGTACCGAGCCGTTGCTGACCTATATCCACGACCGGTTGGGCAGCGACTACCTGAAGGTCTTCGACCTCGACTGGCAGCCCAGGGGCGCCCTGAACCTGGCAGACAGCGACTGGCAACACCTCGGCGCCCTTGCCCGGTTGAGCGATCAGGCCCTGGCCGACAATGGTTTGCCGCAGTTCGAAGGCAGCAACGCCTGGGCCATCAGTGGCAGCCGCACCCAGAGCGGCAAGCCGTTGCTGGCGGGCGACCCGCATATTCGTTTTTCGGTGCCGGCGGTGTGGTACGAGGCGCAGCTGTCGGCGCCGGGCTTTGAGCTGTACGGCTACCACAACGCGCTGTCGCCGATGGCGTTTCTGGGGCACAACCTGGACTTCGGCTGGAGCCTGACCATGTTCCAGAACGATGACCTCGACCTGATCGCCGAGAAGACCAACCCGGACAACCCCAACCAGGTCTGGTACCACGGCCAATGGGTCGACATGACCCGCAGCGAACAGCAGATTGCAGTCAAGGGCCAGGAGCCGGTCACCCTCACCCTGCGCCGCTCGCCCCACGGCCCGATCATCAACAGTGTGCTCGGCGATAACAGCGGCACGACGCCGATTGCCATGTGGTGGGCGTTTCTCGACACCGACAACCGCAGCCTCGAAGGCTTCTACGAACTCAACCGCGCCGACACCCTGGCCAAGGCGCGCGCGGCATCTTCCAAAGTGTCGGCGCCGGGCCTGAACATCGTGTGGGCCAATGCCAAGGGCGACATCGGCTGGTGGGCGGCGGCGCAATTGCCGATGCGGCCGCCGGGCGTGAATGCCGGGATGATCCTCGACGGCAGCACACCGGAAGGCGACAAACTGGGCTTCTACCCGTTCAGTGCCAACCCGCAGGAAGAGAACCCGGCGCGGGGTTACGTGGTGTCCGCCAATGCCCAGCCGGTATCGCCCACCGGCATGGAAATCCCTGGTTATTACAACCTGCCCGACCGTGGCCAGCAGTTGAATGCTCAGTTGAGCGACAACAGCGTGAAGTGGAACGTCACCAACAGCCAGGCTCTGCAACTGGGCACCACCACGGCGTTCGGCCCGCGCCTGCTGGCGCCGTTGTTGCCGGTGCTGCGCGAGGTGGTCAAGGACCCGGCCCAGTTGCAGCTGGTGGAGCAACTGGCGGCGTGGAAAGGCGATTATCCGCTCGAGTCCACCAGTGCCACGCTGTTCAACCAGTTCCTGTTCAACCTGGCCGAGGCGGCCTTCCACCCCAAACTCGGCGACGCACTGTTCAAGACCCTGCTCAGCACCCGCGTGATCGACGCCGCGCTGCCGCGCCTGGCTGCGTCCGCGGACTCGCCCTGGTGGGACGGCAAGCGCGCCGACACCGTCAAGCGCGCGTGGGACAACAGCCTGAGCCATCTCAAGGCTACATTCGGCGACGACCCGACGCAGTGGCAATGGGGCAAGGCGCACACCCTGACCCACGGCCATCCGCTGGGCTCGCAACAGCCGCTGGACCAGATCGTTAACGTCGGCCCGTTCGCCGCGCCCGGCACCCACGAAGTACCGAACAACCAGTCAGCCAATATCGGTCCGGCGCCCTGGCCCGTCACCTACGGCCCCTCCACCCGCCGCCTGATCGACTTCGCCGACGCCGCCCACGCCCTCACCATCAACCCGGTCGGGCAAAGCGGCGTGCCGTTCGACGCGCATTACAGCGACCAGGCACAAACCTACATCGAGGGCGGTTACGAACAGGCGCACTTCACCGACGAGGAAGTCACCGCCAACACGCGCGGCACGCTCAAGCTGCTGCCAGCGCGATAGGCATTGGTCGAGGGGTACTCTCAAACCGGCGCCTCACACCGGTGCGGCGAAGTTGAGCCTGAACCGCTGCGGCGTCACCCCCAGCCGGCGGCTGAACACGCTGCGCATGTGCTGTGCATCGCGAAAGCCGCACTGATAAGCCACCGTCTTGAGCGGCGCGCGGGTGCTTTCGAGCATCACCCGCGCGGCATCCACGCGTGCACGCTCGACGAACTCCGCCGGGGTGATGTGCGCTTCACGGGCGAACACCCGGGAGAAATTGCGCGCACTCATGCTGGCCGCCCTTGCCAGATCGGCGATGGTCAAATCCCCGGTTAAATTGGCCAACACATACAACTGCACCCGAGCCACCGCCGAGGAGGTGTCGGCATGGGGTGTGAGAAATGGGCTGAACTGCGACTGCCCGCCCGAACGCTGGGTGAACACCACAAGGCGCTTGGCAACGCTCAAGGCCACCTCCGGCCCGTGATCCTGGGCCAGCAGGTACAACGACAAATCGATACCCGCCGTCACACCGGCCGAGGTGTAGAGGTTGCCGTCCTGCACGTAAAGACGGTCGGCCTCGACCCGCGCCGAGGGGCACAGGCGCGCCAGGTCAGCGGCATCGTTCCAATGCGTTGTCACGGTTTTCCCGCCCAGCAAACCGGCACGCGCGAGCATGAACGCGCCGTTGCAGATCGACCCGAAGCGCTGCGACCGGGCCGCTGCGCCGCGCAACCAATCATAGAACTGCGCGCCGAAGTCCTCGAAGGGCAACTGCGGGCCGCCGGCGACCAGCAGCAGATCACAGGTTTGCAGAGCTTCGCTGTAGTGCTTGTGGGCTTGCAGCGACAACCCATTGGAAGCGGCCATCACGCCGTGACCCACACCGATCACTTCCAGTTGGTAATGGTCCTCGGGCGCCAGGAATCGGTTCGCCTCGCAGAACACATCCATGGGTCCGCTCACGTCCAGCGACTGGACGCCAGGGAAGATCAGGATGGCGACGGTTCTATGCATGACGACACCTTTATAGGGCTGACCCGACACCCCTGTGGGAGCTGACTTGCCTGCGATGCAGACACCTCGGTGTATCAGGTATATCGAGGTGATGCTATCAGGCAAGCCACCGCCCCCATTCGACCGAGTACACCCCTGGCACGATGTGTCGGCATATTGGCCGCAATCGCACCCTCGCCGCGATGGCCGCCCGGCAGGTGCGCGACCAGACTGGGTGCTTCCCACAGGAGAACAACCATGACCACGACCATCGCCGGCATCAAGATCCCCGACAGCGCCCTGGCCAGGGCCGCTACCGACTACATCCGCGACATCGAGTCCGACCTGCTCTACCACCACTCGCGCCGGGTGTTCCTGTTTGGCGCATTGAGCGGTGAACGCAAGCAGTTGGCGTACAACCCTGAGTTGCTGTACGTCGGCGCGATGTTCCATGACCTGGGCTTGATGGAAGGCCATCGCAGCGACGACGAGCGCTTCGAAGTGGACGGCGCCAATGCGGCGGCGAAGTTTCTCAAGCCTTACGGGCTGAGCGATGACGATATCGAGCAGGTATGGCTGTCCATCGCCCTGCACACAACCCCGGGGGTGCCGCAGCATCTGCGCCCCACGGTGGCGCTGGTAACCGCCGGTGTGGAAATGGACGTGCTGGGCATGGACTACGCCGCGTTCAGCAGCGCGCAACGCGAGGCTGTGGTGCATGCGCATCCACGCGGTGAGGGGTTCAAGGAGTGCATCATCTGTGCATTTGCCGACGGCTTGCGCCATCGTCCGCAGACCACGTTTGGTAACGTAAAGACCGATGTTCTGCTGGACCAGGTGCCGGGGTTCAAGCCGACGAATTTTGTACAGGTGATTCGCACCTCGCCGTGGGCAGCGTAATCAACTTGAAATGCAATTAAAGGTGGGAGGGGGCTTGCTCCCGATAGCAGTGGGTCAGTCTCACTTCAATTGACTGACACCCTGCTCTCGGGAGCAAGCCCCCTCCCACACTTTAAATCGGAGCCGGCGCGCGGCGTTTGTCGGGCTGTTTCCAGCCTTCGGCGGCGGCTTCTTCGATGGCTTGCTGGATCGCCTTCTTGCGATGCTCTTCGGCACGCCGGCTGAAGAACCACACCAGAAACGTCACCAGCGACACCGCCAACAGAATCAGACTCGCCACGGCGTTGATCTCGGGTTTGACCCCCAGGCGCACCGCCGAGAACACTTCCATCGGCAAGGTGGTCGAACCCGGCCCCGACACGAAGCTGGCCAGTACCAGGTCGTCCAGCGACAGCGCAAACGACATCATGCCGCCCGCCGCCAGCGACGGCGCGATCATCGGGATGGTGATCAGGAAGAACACCTTCCACGGCCGCGCGCCCAGGTCCATCGCCGCTTCTTCAATCGACAGGTCCAGCTCACGCAGGCGCGCCGATACCACCACCGCCACGTACGCCGCGCAGAAGGTGGTGTGGGCGATCCAGATGGTGACGATGCCACGTTCCTGGGGCCAGCCGATCAACTGCGCCATCGCCACGAACAGCAGCAACAGCGACAGACCGGTGATCACTTCGGGCATCACCAGCGGCGCGGTGACCAGGCCGCCGAACAGCGTGCGGCCCTTGAACTGGCTGATGCGCGTCAGCACGAAGGCCGCCAGCGTACCCAGCGCCACCGCCGCCACCGCCGTGTAGCAGGCGATTTCCAGCGAGCGCGCCACCGAGCCCATCAACTGGGTGTTGTCCAGCAGGCCCACGTACCATTTGATCGACCAACCGCCCCACACCGTCACCAGCTTGGATTCGTTGAACGAGTAGATCACCAGGATCAGCATCGGCAAGTAGATGAACAACAAGCCTGCGACCAGCATGAAGCTGGAGAAACGAAAGCGTTTCATATCTTGCCCTCCAGCTCTTTGGCCTGGCTGCGGTTGAACAGGATGATTGGCACGATCAGGATCGCCAGCATCACCACCGCCAGGGCGGACGCCACCGGCCAGTCACGGTTATTGAAAAATTCCTGCCACAGCACTTTACCGATCATCAGGGTTTCCGGGCCGCCGAGCAGTTCGGGGATCACGAACTCGCCCACCACCGGGATAAACACCAGCATGCAACCGGCAATGATGCCGTTCTTGGACAGCGGCACGGTGATTTTCCAGAAGCTGTTGAAGGTGCTCGAACCCAGATCGGATGCGGCTTCCAGCAGGCTCTGATCGTGCTTCACCAGGTTGGCGTACAGCGGCAGGATCATGAACGGCAGGTACGAATAGACCACGCCGATGTACACCGCAATGTTGGTGTTGAGGATCTGCAGCGGCTCGCTGATCAGCCCCATGGACATCAGGAAGCCATTGAGCAGACCGTTGTTGCTGAGGATGCCCATCCACGCATACACGCGGATCAGGATCGCGGTCCAGGTCGGCATCATGATCAGCAGCACCAGCACCGTCTGCATCTCTTTGCGCGCGGTGGCGATGGCGTAGGCCATCGGGTAACCGACCAGCAGGCACAGCAGCGTGCTGAAAAACGCCATTTTCAGCGAGCCGAGGTAGGCGGCGATGTACAGCTCGTCCCCCGCCAGCAGACTGTAGTTGGCCAGGTTCAGCACCACTTGCAGCTTCTGCTCAACGTAGGTGTAGATCTCGGTGTACGGCGGGATCGCCACATCGGCTTCGGCAAAGCTGATTTTCAACACGATGAAAAACGGCAGTGCGAAAAACAGGAACAGCCACAGGAACGGAATCCCGATGACCACCTGCTTGCCACTGGGGACGAGGCGGTTCAAGCGCCGCTTGAGTTTTTTTGTGTTCATGAGCGCAGTACCACGCCGCTGTCGTCTTCCCACCACACGTACACCTGATCACCCCAGGTAGGGCGCTGGCCACGGCGCTCGGCGTTGGCGACGAAGGACTGCACCAGCTTGCCGCTCGGCAGCTCCACGTAGAACACTGAGTGACCGCCCAGGTAAGCGATGTCGTGCACC
This sequence comes from Pseudomonas sp. Leaf59, assembly GCF_920984685.1. NCBI lineage: Bacteria > Pseudomonadati > Pseudomonadota > Gammaproteobacteria > Pseudomonadales > Pseudomonadaceae > Pseudomonas > Pseudomonas sp. Leaf59. Next base: position 97,960 of record NZ_CAKLBR010000010.1, read on the forward strand.
TTGCCGCTGGACCAGTTGTGTTCGCAGGTCGGCATCTCTGAGGTGACCAACAGTTTTTCCGGGCGGATGGCGTAGGTCACCGACTTGTCTTCCACCGCAGTGGCGATGCCGTAGCCCACGTAGATGTCGCGGTCCAGGTCCGGGCATTTGAGCACCGCGTGGCCTTCGGCGTCGTCCACCACCTGGGTTTCGAAGATGTTGACGTTGCCGATGAATTCACACACCAGACGGCTGGTCGGCGTCTCGTAGATATCGATCGGGCTGCCGATCTGCGCGATCCAGCCCAGGTGCATGATCGCGATGCGCTCGGCCATGGTCATGGCCTCCTCCTGGTCGTGGGTGACCATCACGCAGGTCACGCCGACGCGCTCGATGATCTCCACCAGCTCGAGCTGCATCTGCGAGCGCAGTTTCTTGTCCAGCGCGCCCATCGGCTCATCGAGCAGCAGCAGTTTCGGGCGCTTGGCCAGGGAGCGGGCCAGGGCCACGCGCTGGCGCTGACCGCCGGACAACTGGTGCGGCTTGCGCTTGGCGTACTGGCTCATCTGCACCAGCTTGAGCATCTCGGCCACGCGGGCGTCGACTTCGGCCTTGGGGATCTTGTCCTGCTGCAGGCCGAAGGCGATGTTCTGCGCCACGGTCATGTGCGGGAACAGCGCGTAGGACTGGAACATCATGTTGATCGGCCGCTCGTAGGGCGGCATGTCGGTGATGTCCACACCGTCGAGGTAGATGCGGCCTTCGGTCGGGCGCTCGAAACCTGCAAGCATGCGCAGCAGGGTGGACTTGCCCGATCCCGAACCGCCGAGCAGGGCGAAAATCTCGCCTTTCTTGATTTCCAGGGACACATCGTCCACGGCAATCGTCTCGTCGAACTTCTTCGTGACCCGGTCGATTTTGACCAGCACCTTCTTCGGTGTCTGGTCGCCCTCGAGGGCTTTCTTGTAGGCGCCGGAGGCAACAGCCATTTACGAAACTCCCAAAAAAAGAGTGCAGTTCGCCCAATGCGGGCGAACCCTGGATAGTTTGAGCGCTACTTGCCCGTCTTGACCTTGGTCCAGCTACGGGTCATCAAGCGTTGCACCTTCGGGGGTAGCTCGAAGTTGACGAATGTCCGGTCGAGAACCGCCTGCGGTGGGTAAACCGCTGCGTCGGTGCGTATCGATTGCTCCATCAGTGTGTCCGACCCTGGGTTAGGGTTGGCGTAGCCGACGTAATCACTGACCTGGGCGATCACCTCAGGTTGCAGCAAATAGTTGATGAAGGCGTGGGCTTCCTTGACGTTGGTGGCGTCCTTGGGAATCGCCAGTACGTCGAACCACAGGTTGCCGCCTTCCTTGGGAATCGCGTAGGCGATGTTCACGCCCTTGCCTGCTTCGGCCGCACGGGCCTTGGCCTGGAACACATCGCCGGAGAAACCGGCCGCCACGCAGATATTGCCGTTGGCCAGGTCCGAGATGTATTTGGAGGAATGGAAGTAGGTCACGTAGGGCCGTACTTTGAGCAGCTTCTCTTCGGCCTTCTTGTAGTCGGCCGGGTTGGTGCTGTTGGGATCCAGGCCCATGTAGTTGAGCACCGCCGGCAGCATCTCATCGGCCGAGTCCATGAACGACACGCCGCAGCTGGCGAGCTTCTTCATGTTTTCCGGCTCGAACAGCACCGCCCAGGAGTCGATATGGTCGACGCCCAGCACCTCTTTCACTTTATCGACGTTGTAGCCGATGCCGTTGGTGCCCCACAGGTAAGGCACAGAATACTGGTTACCCGGATCGTTCTTTTCCAGACGCTTGAGCAACGCCGGGTCAAGATTGGAATAATTAGTCAGCAATGACTTGTCGAGCTTCTGGAACGCCCCAGCCTTGATCTGCTTGCCGAGAAAGTGGTTGGACGGCACTACCACGTCGTAGCCGGTGCGTCCGGCCAGCAGCTTGCCTTCCAGGGTTTCGTTGGAATCAAACACGTCGTACACGGGCTTGATGCCGGTGGCCTTTTCGAAGTTGGCCAGGGTGTCGGGGCCGATGTAGTCCGACCAGTTATAAATATGCACCGTCGGTGCAGCCTGCACGCTGACAGCCAGCGTGATACCTGCACCCACCAGCAAGGCTTTGCGAAATAAAGAAATTGGCAAGTGGAGGTCCTCTTCAATAGTTGGCCCTGAAGTTGTTGCCCGGCAACAAAACCGGCGCGCAACTTACCTTCGATAAACCGATCCGGCAAAACTTTCTTTCATTTAATTAATGTGTGGGAGGGCGTTTGCGCCCTCCCACGGGTAGCAGGGCTTACTTGCCCGACTTGATCTTGGTCCAGCTGCGCGTCATCTCGCGCTGGGTAGCGGCCGGCAGGTCGGCAATTGCATACAGCTTGGCTTGCACGTCCGCTGGCGGGTAGATGCCCGGGTCGCTGGTGATGTCTTTATCGACCAGTGCAGTAGCCTTCTCGTTACCGTTCGGGAAACGCACGCTGTTGGTGATCGACGCCATCACTTCCGGCTTGAGCAGGTAGTTCATGAACTTATAGGCGGCATCGACGTTTTCGGCATCCTTGGGAATGGCGACCATGTCGAAGAAGCTGCCGGCGCCTTCCTTGGGAATGTCGTAGGCCACCTTGACCTTGCCGCCGGCTTCGGCCGCACGGGATTTGGCCTGCTGGATGTCACCCGAGTAACCCACGGCTACGCAGATGTTGCCGTTGGCCAGGTCCGAGATGTACTTGGACGAGTGGAAGTAGCCGATCGAAGGACGGATTTTGAGGAACAGCGCTTCAGCTTGCTTGAGGTCGTCTTTCTTCTGGCTGTCGGTTGGCAGGCCCAGGTAATGCAGGGCAATCGGCAGCATTTCGGTGGGCGAATCGAGGAAGCTCACGCCGCAGCTTTTCAGCTTGGCGATGTTCTCGGGCTGGAGCAGCACGTCCCACGAGTCGATCTTGTCCACGCCCAGCGCAGCCTTGACCTTCTCCGGGTTGTAGCCGATGCCGATGGAGCCCCACATGTACGGGAACGCGTGCTTGTTGCCCGGGTCGCTGACCGACACAGCTTTGAGCAGGGATTTGTTCAGGTTGCTGTAGTTGGGCAACTTGGACGTGTCCAGTTCCTGGTACACACCGGCCTTGATCTGCTTGGCGAGGAAATTGTTCGACGGCACGACGATGTCGTAACCGGACTTGCCCGCCAGCAACTTGGCTTCCAGGGTTTCGTTGCTGTCGAACACGTCGTACACCACTTTGATGCCCGACTCTTTTTCAAAGTTGGCGATGGTGTCCGGTGCAATGTAGTCGGACCAGTTGTACACGTGCAGCACTTTACTGTCTGCCTGGGCCGCGCCCGCCATTGCGCCCATCAGGGACAAGGCGAGGAGGGTCTTGCCAGCGTTTTTCAAACCTGATGCCTTCATTATGGTGATGCTCCGATTTTTTCTTTATTAGCCACAGCCTGCGTTATTTGATGCGTGCTGAGACTAGCACTTAGCCCTGCAATTGGGCCAAGGTCAGGTCCAGGCAGGTACGCGCCTTGGTCACCAGTTCGTCAATTTCCGCGTGGCTGATCACAAGCGGCGGAGAAATGATCATGGTATCGCCCACGGCACGCATGATCAGGCCGTTGTTGAAGCAAAAGTTACGACAGATCATGCCTGCGCCACGGCCTTCATAACGCTTGCGCGTGGCCTTGTCCTGCACCAGCTCAATCGCACCCAGCAAGCCAACACCGCGTACTTCGCCCACCAACGGATGATCCGCAAGCTCGCGCAGACGTTTCTGCAAATAGGGTGCCGTTTCATCCTGCACACGCTGGATGATTTTTTCGTCGCGCAGAATGCGGATGTTTTCCAGCGCCACCGCCGCCGCCACCGGATGCCCGGAGTAGGTGAAGCCGTGGTTGAAATCGCCGCCTTCATTGAGCACGGCCACCACGTCGTCGTGCACGATCAGCCCGCCCATGGGGATGTAGCCCGAGGTCAGGCCCTTGGCGATGGTCATCATGTGCGGCTTGAGCCCGTAGAAGTCGCTGCCGAACCACTCACCGGTTCGGCCGAAGCCGCAGATCACTTCGTCGGCGACAAACAGAATGTCGTACTTCGCAAGAATTTCCTTGATGCGCGGCCAGTAGGTCGCAGGCGGCACGATCACGCCACCCGCGCCCTGGATCGGCTCGGCAATAAAGGCGCCGACGTTGTCCACGCCCAGCTCCAGGATCTTGGCTTCCAGCTGGTCGGCGGCCCACACGCCGAAAGCCTCCGGGCTCATGTCGCCGCCTTCGCCAAACCAGTACGGCTGAGCGATGTGGGTAATGCCAGGGATCGGCAGGTCGCCCTGTTCGTGCATATAAGTCATGCCGCCCAGGCTGGCGCCGGCCACGGTGGAGCCGTGGTAGCCATTCTTGCGGCTGATGATGGTTTTCTTGTTCGGCTGGCCTTTGATCGCCCAATAGTGGCGGACCATGCGCAACATGGTGTCGTTGCCTTCGGAGCCGGAGCCGGCGAAAAACACGTGATTCATGCCGGCGGGCGCGACGTCGGCGATAGCCTTGGCCAATTCCAGGGCCGGCGGGTGGGCGGTCTGGAAGAACAGGTTGTAGTACGGCAGGGCTTTCATCTGTTTGGCGGCGGCATCGGCCAGCTCATCGCGGCCGTAGCCGATGGCCACGCACCACAGGCCGGCCATGCCGTCGAGGATCTTGTTGCCTTCGCTGTCCCACAGGTAAACACCGTGGGCCTTGGTGATGATCCTCGGGCCTTTCTCTTTCAATTGCTTGAAGTCGCTGAACGGCGCCAGGTGGTGATCGTTGCTCAAGGCTTGCCATTCACGGGTTTGCGGGTTGTTGCTGGACATACAGGTCTCCTGGTTCGGTGAAGGGCGCGCCGTCTGCACAGCGCGCCCGGCGCATCAGACGGCGAAGAGCAGGAATTCCCGCTCCCACGAACTGATCACGCGCTTGAAGTTTTCATGCTCGGCCCGCTTGACCGCGACGTAGCCGGTGATGAATTTCTGCCCGAGGTATTTCTCGATGGTCTTGCTGTTTTCCATGCGTTCCAGAGCGTCTTCGATGGTCAACGGCAGGCGCAGGTTGCGTCGCTCGTAGCCTCGGCCCACCACTGGCGCACTGGGGTTGTGCTGCTCGACCATGCCGATGTAGCCACACAGCAGGCTGGCGGCAATCGCCAGGTACGGGTTGGCGTCGGCGCCTGGCAGGCGGTTTTCCACGCGACGGTTCTGCGGGCCGGCATCCGGTACACGCAGGCCGACGGTGCGGTTCTCCTCGCCCCACTCCACGTTCACCGGCGCCGAGGTGTCGGGCAGGAAGCGGCGGAACGAGTTCACGTTGGGCGCAAACAGCGGCAGCAGTTCGGGGATGAATTTCTGCAGGCCGCCGATGTGATTGAGGAACAGCTGACTCATGGTCCCGTCTTCGTTGGAGAAGACGTTCTTGCCGGTGGCAATATCAATGATGCTCTGGTGCAGGTGCATCGCGCTGCCCGGCTCGCCGGTCATGGGTTTGGCCATGAAGGTGGCGGCCACGTTGTGCTTGAGCGCGGCTTCGCGCATGGTGCGTTTGAACACCAGAATCTGGTCGGCCAGGGACAGCGCGTCGCCGTGACGGAAGTTGATTTCCATCTGCGCGGTGCCGTCTTCGTGGATCAGGGTGTCGAGGTCCAGCTCCTGCAATTCGCACCAGTCGTAGACGTCTTCGAACAGCGGGTCGAATTCGTTGGCCGCTTCGATGGAGAAGGACTGGCGACCGGTCTCCGGGCGCCCGGAACGGCCAATTGGCGGTTGCAGCGGGAAGTCCGGGTCTTCGCAGCGTTTGGTCAGGTAGAACTCCATCTCCGGCGCCACGATGGGCTGCCAGCCTTTGTCGGCGTAGAGCTTGAGCACTTTCTTGAGCACGTTGCGCGGCGACAGCTCGATGGGATTGCCTTGCTTGTCGTAGGTGTCGTGGATCACCTGGGCGGTGGGCTCGATGGCCCAGGGCACGAGGAACACGGCGTTCTGGTCGGGGCGGCAGATCATGTCGATGTCGGCCGGGTCGAGCAGTTCGTAATAGATGTCGTCTTCGACATAGTCGCCGGTCACGGTCTGCAACAGCACGCTCTCGGGCAGGCGCATGCCTTTTTCGGCGATGAACTTGTTGGTCGGCGAGATCTTGCCTCGGGTGATACCGGTGAGGTCGCCAATCATGCATTCGACTTCTGTGATCTTGTGGTCTTTCAACCAATCGGTGAGCTGGTCGAGGTTGTTACTCATAAATGCCTCTGGGCTGGGTCTCCTGGCGTCCATTAAAGGCCAGGCGTTGGTTGACGCAGCATCCGCGTCGTTTTTTCGTTCAGGGTAGGAGCTTACCTGCCATTTGCTGCAACGTTGCATTCCTCAGGCCAACCTTGTGCGTAATTTTGATCGGCGCGGCGGTCATCTGCGGCGTGATCGCAATCGAGGAGGCAAAAAAGAGGAAGACCCGGGCGTCAAGAATATTGGCCGGTGCGCGGTGCTTGGCGAGGCATAAATGGAGAGATGACAGGACTTGTCTGATACAGGTCAAGACGCCAACTGGCGGAAGGCGAGACATGAAGCACCCCGGTATTATTGCTGTTATGGGTTTGAATCGAGCTTAGCCTTGTTCATTTTTTTACACAACACCCCCGTAAAAAATACAACACGGCCCGCTTTAGGCTGCGACTCCCCAGCCGCGCAAACCCAAAAAAGCGCCGCAAAAAGCCCCAAAAAAGGCCACGCGGCGCTTTTTCAGGGCAAAAAAGGCCTCGCTTGACTTCGGCATGCCGTTCGGGTTGACTGAAACCAGAAAAGATCAATGATTGATATTTTTAACAACAAAGGTGTTGCATCATGTCGGTACCCCCGCGTGCCGTTCAGCTTAACGAAGCGAACGCGTTCCTTAAGGATCATCCTGAGGTTCTGTACGTAGACCTTCTAATTGCGGATATGAATGGTGTGGTGCGCGGCAAGCGCATCGAACGCACCAGCCTCCACAAGGTTTACGAGAAGGGCATTAACCTGCCTGCCTCTTTATTTGCCCTGGATATCAACGGCTCGACGGTGGAAAGCACCGGCTTGGGTCTGGACATCGGCGATGCTGACCGAATCTGTTATCCGATCCCCGACACCCTGTGCAATGAACCCTGGCAAAAGCGCCCGACCGCGCAATTGCTGATGACCATGCACGAACTGGAAGGTGAACCTTTCTTCGCCGATCCTCGCGAAGTGCTGCGCCAGGTGGTGAGCAAGTTCGACGATCTTGGCCTGACCATCTGCGCCGCCTTCGAGCTTGAGTTCTACCTGATCGACCAGGAGAACGTGAACGGCCGCCCCCAACCGCCCCGCTCGCCGATCTCCGGCAAACGTCCGCACTCGACACAGGTCTACCTGATCGACGACCTCGACGAGTACGTCGACTGCCTCCAGGACATTCTGGAAGGTGCCAAAGAGCAAGGCATCCCGGCCGACGCCATCGTCAAGGAAAGTGCCCCGGCGCAGTTCGAAGTGAACCTGCACCACGTTGCCGACCCGATCAAGGCCTGCGACTACGCGGTACTGCTCAAGCGACTGATCAAGAACATCGCCTACGACCATGAGATGGACACCACCTTCATGGCCAAGCCCTACCCGGGCCAGGCTGGCAACGGTTTGCACGTACACATTTCGATCCTGGACAAAGACGGCAAAAACATCTTTGCCAGCGAGGATCCCGAGCAGAACGCCGCATTGCGTCACGCGATCGGCGGTGTGCTCGAGACCCTGCCCGCCCAGATGGCGTTCCTGTGCCCGAACGTCAACTCCTACCGTCGTTTCGGCGCACAGTTCTACGTGCCGAACTCGCCGTGCTGGGGCCTGGACAACCGCACCGTGGCGATTCGCGTGCCCACCGGTTCGTCCGATGCCGTGCGTATCGAACACCGCGTGGCTGGCGCCGATGCCAACCCTTACCTGCTGATGGCTTCGGTCCTGGCGGGCGTGCACCACGGTCTGACCAACAAGATCGAGCCGAATGCACCGGTGGAAGGCAACAGCTACGAGCAGAACGAACAAAGCCTGCCGAACAACCTGCGCGATGCCTTGCGCGAGCTGGACGACAGTGAAGTGATGGCGCGGTACATCGATCCCAAATACATCGATATTTTCGTCGCCTGCAAGGAAAGCGAGTTGGAAGAGTTTGAACACTCCATCTCCGACCTTGAGTACAACTGGTACCTGCATACCGTTTAAGCGGTTGCGGTAGTTGAAAAGACGCTGCTGACTTCGGTCAGTGGCGTTTTTTTTGGGTTTATTCGGGGACACCGAGGTGGATTCATCGGGGGCAATCCCCCTCCCACACTGGATCTGTGACCACATTCAAAATGTGGGAGGGGGCTTGCCCCCGATAGCGGTCTGGCAGACAACACACCTTCCTACTCATACAATGCCTGCTGCCTTGTAGGAGACTTCCATGTCCACCCGCCCCACCGTCACTCGCAAACCCCGCGCCCGCAGCCAGGCGCGGATCGACACGATCCTGGATGCCGCCCGCGCGTTGCTGGCCGCCGAAGGCGTGGCCGGTTTGTCGATCTACAGTGTGGCCAAGCGCGCGCAGATTCCGGCGGCGTCGGTGTACCACTTTTTTGCCAGTGTGCCGGCGTTGCTGCAAGCGTTGACGGCGGATGTGCACGCGGCCTTCCGTGCGGCCATCGAGGCCCCCATCGAGCATGACTCGCTCAAGCAATGGCGCGACCTGTCCGCTGTCGTCGAGCAGCGCATGCTTAGCATCTACGCGCATGATGCTGTCGCGCGCCAGTTGATCCTCACCCAGCACGGGCTCACTGAAGTGACCCAGGCCGACCGTCAGCATGATCTGGAGTTGGGGGATTTGATGCTGGCCGTGTTCAACCGCCACTTCGAGGTGCCGACGCTACCCAACGATGTGGACGTGTTTGCATTGGCGCTGGAGTTGAGCGACCGCGTGTATGCGCGCTCGGTGCATCAGCATGGGCGGATTACGCCGCGCATGGCGGAGGAAGGGATGCGGGTATTTGATGCGTATGTGGGGCTCTACTTGCCGGCGTACTTGCCCAAGCGGTAAGGGTGGCTGGGCGCGCCTCATCGGGGGCAAGCCCCCTCCCACACGTTGACCTGTGAACACATTCAAAATGTGGGAGGAGGCTTGCCCCCGATGACGGCCTCAAGAGCACTCACAACTTGGCAATCGACACCTCAGTGGATTTCACAAAGGCGATCACTTCACTGCCGATCACCAGTTCCAGCTCCTTGACCGAGCGCGTGGTGATCACCGACGTGACGATGCCCGAGGCGGTCTGCACGTCGATCTCCGACAAAACGTCGCCGACCACGATTTCCTTGATGGTGCCCTTGAACTGGTTGCGCACGTTGATGGCTTTGATAGTCATGGTGTTTTTCCTGTGTGGGTTATTGAGCCCAACGCAATTGCGTCGGCAGCGGTGAAACAGGTTCGGGTTCCGGCGGCACGCCGGGCAAGGACAGCACGCGGTTGAGCACTTCGGCTTCCAGTGCGGCCAGACGATGTGAACCACGGGCACGCGGGCGCGGCAGGTCGACGGTGAGGTCCAGGCCGATTTCGCCGTCTTCGATCAGGATCACCCGATCGGCAATCGCCACGGCTTCGCTGACGTCGTGGGTGACCAGCAACACGGTGAAGCCGTGCTTTTGCCAGAGGTTTTCGATCAGTTGCTGCATCTCGATACGGGTCAGGGCATCCAGTGCGCCCAGGGGCTCGTCGAGCAGCAGCAGGCGCGGTTGGTGGATCAGCGCGCGGGCCAGCGCCACCCGTTGCTTCTGCCCGCCGGACAACGCCGCCGGCCATTCATCGGCACGCTCGGCCAGGCCCACCGCCTCCAGCGCGTCCAACGCCCGCGGGCGCCAGTTGCCCTTGAGGCCCAGGCCCACGTTGTCGATGATCTTTTTCCACGGCAGCAGGCGCGCTTCCTGAAACATCAGCCGCGTGTCTTCGATCGCCTCGTCGAGCGGCGCAGACCCGGCCAGCAACTGGCCGCCGCTGGCTTTATCCAGGCCCGCCAGCAGGCGCAGCAAGGTGCTTTTACCGCAGCCACTGCGACCGACCACGGCGACGAACTGACCGGCAGGGATATGCAGATCGATCTCTTTGAGTACTTCCCGCGCACCAAAGGACTTGCGCAATTTGCGCACCGCGAGCGGGATGCCCTTGAGCAGGCGCGGAGGTTGTTGAGCAGTCATGCCGCACCTCCCTTATGCACTTGATAGGCCGGGTGCCAGCGCAACCAGACCCGTTCCAGGCCACGCGCGGCCAGGTCGGCCAGTTTGCCGAGGATCGCGTACAACACGATGGCCAGCACCACCACGTCGGTTTGTAGAAATTCCCGCGCGTTCATCGCCAGGTAGCCGATGCCGGAGCTGGCCGAGATGGTTTCCGCCACGATCAGCGTCAACCACATGAAGCCCAGGGCAAAGCGCACGCCCACCAGGATCGACGGCAACGCGCCGGGCAGAATCACCTGCCAGAACAGGCTGAAACCGGACAAGCCATAGCTGCGCGACATTTCCACCAGTGCCGGGTCGACGTTGCGGATGCCGTGATAGGTGTTGAGGTAGATCGGGAACAGCGTGCCGAGGGCGACCAGGAAAATCTTCGCCGTCTCATCAATGCCGAACCACAGGATCACCAACGGAATCAGCGCCAGGTGCGGCACGTTGCGGATCATCTGCACCGAGCTGTCCAGCAAACGCTCGCCCCAGGTCGACAGACCGGTGATAAAGCCCAGCGCCAGGCCGATGCCGCCGCCGATCACGAAGCCCAGGCCGGCCCGCCAGCCACTGATGGCCAGGTGCGTCCAGATTTCGCCGCTGCGCACCAGGTTGACCCCGGCCTCAATCACCGCGCTGGGCGCCGGCAGAATGCGCGTCGACAACCAGCCCGCCGACACCGACAACTGCCACACCGCCAGCAACAGAATCGGCAGCACCCAGGGCGCCACGCGATGGCTCAATTTTTCAACATTCATGGCGTCCCCTCAGCTCTGTGACGCGGCTTTGGGAAGAATGTCGTTGGCGACCATTTCGCCGAACGGGCTGACATAGCCGGTGCTTTTCGGCTGCTCGGCCCGTTCGATATCCAGGTGCGGGAACAGCAGCTCAGCCACGCGATACGACTCTTCCAGGTGCGGGTACCCGGAGAAGATAAAGGTGTCGATGCCCAGGTCCGCGTATTCCTTGACCCGCGCCGCAACCGTCGGGCCATCGCCCACCAGCGCAGTGCCCGCACCGCCACGTACCAGACCGACGCCGGCCCACAGGTTGGGGCTGACTTCGAGGTTGTCGCGGCTGCCACCGTGCAAGGCGGCCATGCGCTGCTGACCCACCGAGTCGAAGCGCGCCAGGGAGGCCTGGGCGCGGGCGATGGTTGCGTCGTCCAGTTGGGAGATCAGTTTGTCGGCGGCTTTCCACGCCTCTTCGTTGGTTTCGCGCACGATCACATGCAGGCGAATGCCGAAGCGCACGGTGCGCCCGTGCTTGGCGGCCTTGGCGCGAACTTGCTCGATCTTTTCTGCCACTGCCGCCGGCGGCTCGCCCCAGGTCAGCACCATCTCCACCTGTTCGGCGGCCAGGTCCTGGGCGGCTTCGGAAGACCCGCCGAAGTACAGCGGCGGGCGCGGTTGCTGGATCGGCGGGTAGAGCAGCTTGGCGCCTTTGACGCTGATGTGCTCGCCGTCGTAATCCACGGTTTCACCTTCCAGCACACGGCGCCAGATGCGAGTGAACTCCACCGAGGCCTGGTAGCGCTCTGCGTGGCTCAAGAACAGGCCGTCGCCGGCCAGCTCTTCCGGGTCGCCACCGGTCACCAGGTTGAACAACGCACGGCCGCCGGACAGACGATCCAGGGTTGCGGCCTGACGCGCGGCCACCGTCGGCGAAATGATGCCGGGGCGCAGAGCGACGAGAAATTTCAAGCGCTGGGTCACCGGGATCAGCGAGGCGGCTACCAGCCATGAGTCTTCGCAGGAACGTCCGGTGGGAATAAGCACCCCGCCGAACCCGAGGCGGTCAGCAGCCTGGGCGACTTGCTGCAGGTAGCCGTGGTCGACGGCACGCGCGCCTTCGGCGGTGCCAAGGTAATGGCCGTCGCCGTGGGTAGGCAGGAACCAGAAAATATTGAGGCTCATGGAGTTGTCTCCTGAAGAAATCGAATTACGGCGCTGTGGCCACGGTGGCGGGCGGTGTCCAGATCACGTCCTTGATGCTCAAGGGCTTGGGAATCAATTTGAGCTGGTAGAAGGTGTCGGCGATTTTCTGCTGGGCGGCGACCACTTCCGGGGTCAGGAACAGCGCACCGTAGCCCTGGCGTTTCACCGAGGTCAGGGTGATGTCGGCCGGCAGGCCAAGCAGCGGCGCCACCTGAGCGGTGACTTCCTGCGGGTTGGCCTTGGACCATTCGCCGACTGCGCGCACTTCTTCCACCAGCGCCTTGATCACCTCCGGGTGCTGTTGCGCGTAGGGTTTGGTGGCGAGGTAGAACTGGTGGTTGTCGGCGATGCCGGTGCCGTCACGCAGGGTGCGCGCCTGCAGCTGTTTCTCGGCGGCGGCCTGGTACGGATCCCAGATGACCCAGGCGTCGACACTGCCCCGCTCGAACGCCGCGCGGGCATCGGCGGGCGGCAGGAATACGGTCTGCACGTCGGTGTATTTGAGCCCGGCATCTTCCAGGGCACGCACCAGCAGGTAGTGCACGTTGGAGCCTTTGTTGAGCACGACTTTTTTGCCCTTGAGCTCGGCCACCGACTTGATCGTGGAATCCTTGGGCACCAGGATCGCTTCGCTGGTAGGCGCCGGCGGCTCGTAGGCCACGTAGAGCAGATCGGCACCGGCCGCCTGGGCGAACACTGGCGGGGTTTCGCCGGTAACGCCGAAGTCGATGGCGCCGACATTCAGGCCTTCAAGCAACTGCGGGCCGCCGGGAAATTCCGTCCATTGCACCTGCACGCCTTGGGCAGCCAGGCGTTTTTCCAGGCTGCCCTTGGCCTTGAGCAGCACCAGGGTGCCGTATTTCTGATAGCCGATCCGCAAAGTTTCGGCGGCCTGGGCGTTAACAATGACGCCGAAGGACACAGCCGCAGCAAACAGTGCGACCAGACCACGACGCAAGATGACAGTGCGCATGGCGCTCTCTCCAAATAGTGCGATGAGGGGGTTGGCTGCACCTGCTTGGCCGTTGGCGGCTGAGTAAGGTGAGTGTTACCGGATGTCGGGGTGAGGCTTAAATGCTCCAGCGAGCACTCAACAAACGTTCATTCAACACGTCCGGATCCAGCGGTTTTGGGCGGCGGGCCATGGCGCTGTAGAGCTGCTCAACGGCTTCGCGCAGTCGCGCCTCAAGCACCGGCACCAGTTGTGCCTGGACACTGCCCTCGCCGTAGGCGATCTGGCTGTCCTCAGCGAAAATGCCGTGCAGCAATTCCTGAGCCTTGAGCGCCGACAGCACCGGCTTCAAGGCGTAGTCCACCGCCAGCATGTGGGCGATGCTGCCGCCGGTGGCCATCGGCAGTACTACCTTGTGCGCCAGGGCGCGTTCGGGCAGCAGGTCGAGCACGGTTTTCAGCGCGCCGGAGAACGAGGCCTTGTACACCGGCGTGGCGATCACCAGGCCGTCGGCATTGGCCACCTGTTGCAACAGGTCGATCACCTTGGGGCTGTCGAAGCGCGCATGCAGCAAGTCTTCGGCCGGGAAGTCCCGAACCTGGTAACTCACCACTTCGACGCCTTTGTCTTGCAACCACTGACGGGTTTTTTCCAGCAGCACCCCGGAGCGGGAACGCTGACTGGGACTGCCTCCGAGTGTTACGACCAACATGCAGGAATTCCTTTGAGCAAGTGCCGGCGTTCGCTGTGTGGCGATGGCGCCAAGATGGGACAGACCTTAGCAGCAGATTTATATATCTATAAATCTTATTTTTTCATTTGTTTATTCCATAAATACATATGCAATTTATGGAAAGCCAGGCGAAAAAAAAGGCCGTCGAAACGGCCTGAAAAACCCCTGCTTTGTGAGCTGTGAAATGCGGCAAAAACTGTGGGAGGGGGCTTGCTCCCGCCCACATTGGGTTGTGTGTCAGCGGTTGGGTTGCGGGGTCAGGCGCAGGTACGGCTTCACGGCGCGGTAGCCCTTGGGAAAGCGCTTCTGGATCTCTTCCTCATCCTTGAGCGACGGCACGATCACCACCTCATCACCGTCCTGCCAGTTGGCCGGGGTGGCGACCTTGTGGTTGTCGGTCAGCTGCAACGAGTCGATGACCCGCAGGATTTCATGGAAGTTGCGGCCGGTGCTGGCCGGATAAGTAATGGTCAGGCGGATTTTCTTGTTCGGGTCGATCACGAACAGCGAGCGCACGGTGAGGGTATCGCTGGCATTCGGGTGGATCAGGTCGTAGAGGTCCGAGACCTTGCGGTCGGCGTCGGCCAGGATCGGGAAGTTGACCACGGTGTGCTGGGTTTCGTTGATGTCTTCGATCCACTTGTGGTGGGAGTCCACCGGGTCTACGGACAGGGCAATGGCCTTGACGCCGCGCTTGGCGAATTCGTCCTTGAGCTTGGCGGTGAAGCCCAGCTCAGTGGTGCACACTGGCGTGAAGTCGGCCGGGTGCGAGAACAACACACCCCAGCTGTCGCCCAGCCATTCATGGAAATGAATGTTACCGGCGCTGGAATCCTGTTCGAAATCGGGGGCGATATCGCCCAGTCTGAGGCTCATGGCATGGCTCCTGGTGAGTGCTTATGGCGCCCACTGTGCATGCTTCGGCATTTATTTAAAAAGAATAAATAACGATTTATCCAGACGATAAAAGAATATTAAAAATCTGTTCACTGGACGCTGAGGCACGCGGGGATCAACATCGATTTCAAGGTTCGAGAAGGCCTTGAGACGCTGCAAAGAGGGATTCAGGAAGGGCTTGCGGGGGTTGAGCCCGACTTGAAGCAACACACCTTGCCCGGCATTGCGCCGGGCAAGGCTTTACGCTGTTACTTGAATGCGTAGCTGTAGCTGACGATTACACGGTTTTCGTCCTGATCGCGCGCTGCGGCAACATCGTTGCGCCACATAGCGTTTTTCCAGGCGACGCCGAGGTTTTTCAGCGGGCCTTCCGGGATCACGTAGGCAACGGTGATGTCACGTTCCCACTCGGACTGACCGGTGAACTCGGCACGGCTGCCGTTGACGGTATCGATGTCAGTACCTTTGAGGTAGACGATACCGGCGGTCAGGCCAGGCACGCCAACCTTGGCGAAGTCATACGCGTAGCGAGCCTGCCAGGTACGTTCGCCAGCACGGGCGAACTTGGCGATCTGCATGTCAGTGGTCAGGTAAGCCGACGAACCGTCGCCCTGGTTCAACCAAGGGAAGTCGCTGTTACCGTTGCTGACCTGATAACCACCACCGAAGGTGTGGCCGGCAATGGTGTACAGGAACAGGCCGCTGTACAGGTTGTTGTCAACCTTGCCACGACCGGAGTTCACGCCGCTGTAGTTGCCCGACGAGAAGTAGGCCGCTTCGCTGCCGTTCTTGCCGTCATCGGAGCTGTGGAAGTAACGCAGGTCAGACTTCAATACGCCCGGGCCGATTGCCCAGTTGTGGGTCAGACCCAGGAAGTGCTGCTTGTAGAAATCTTCCAGGTTGCCGTAGTAGTACTGGGCAGTCAGGTCTTTGGTGATCTTGTAGTCACCACCGGCGTAGTAGAACTTGTTGCTGTCACGCCAGTTCACGCCACGGGTGTTGGCACCAGCGATCGACAGGTTGTCGACGTTGCTGGAGTTACGACCCTTGGCCTTTTCGATCTGACCGGCAACCAGCGTCAGGTCCTTGATGTCATTGGTGGTGATCTGGCCACCCTGGAAGGTCTGCGGCAGCAGACGACCGTCGTTGGTCACGATAACCGGCAGCTTGGGTTGCAGCGTACCCAGCTTCAGTTCGGTCTGGGAGATCTTGGCTTTGGCAGTCAGGCCCAGGCTCGAGTAGTTATCAACGGCTTCGCCATTGGACTTGCTCGGGAACACGGTGCCGCCGTACGAACCAGGGCTGGTAGCGGTCGCCGGGCTCGCGCCGTTGGTGCCGCCGCCCGAATCCAGGCGAATGCCCAGCAGGCCGATGGCATCAAGACCGAAGCCTACGGTGCCTTGGGTGTAGCCGGAGATGAAGCGCAGATCGAAGCCCTGGCCCCATTCTTCCTGCTTGCTCTGTACACCAGCGGCCTTGTTGGCAGCACTGCCGGCAGCCGCGTCGCGGTTGTCGGTGTTGATGTAAAAGTTACGCACACCCAGCGTTACTTTACTGTCATCGATGAAACCGGCAGCGCCTGCTTGCTGGGCGATTGCGCCCAAAGCTACAGCCACAGCCAAGGTGGACTTCTTCATGTACCGCTCCTCTCGTTTCTAATTTTTGTGTTTCTTTGGTCGCGGGTCTGACGCCCTCGATCCACAGATGCGCGATTAGCACCGGTTAGTGACTGACAAGTCAATCGTAACCTTGTGTGTCTACTACCTTCGTCTAATCACAGTTGATTTGGTCCGTGCAGGGTAATGAGTTTCTCATACACCCAAAAAGAATTATTTCATCCTTTTTCATACGATTCAGGAATAAGACTTTGCAGGGCAGCGAACCGGTCAGAGTAGACGAGTTGCCGCGCAACCTAATTCCTAAAGGGTATTATTCAGAGCTTTTTTAGATCGCTTAGGACACTGCAGACGTCATTCACGACCAGAAAGGCGGCGCCATCATGGCTAAGCGCTATCCTGGCGTCAATTTGTTACAGTTTTTGTGTCACTAATAATTTCTTTGGTTGTCCAAGCGGCCGATTTGATCGCTGGCAATTGTTGTATCGGCGCGCTTTCACGGTTCTGAAGTATTGAAACAAATGTGGGAGGGGGCTTGCTCCCGACGGCATTCGATCAGTCAACACATCAGTGACTGAGCTAAGGCCATCGGGAGCAAGCCACCTCCCACATTTTTGATGTGTGCTGTCTTTTACAGCGCCTTTTCGAAGATCTTGGAATTGCGCTGATAGTTGTACAGCGACGCCCGCGCCGAAGGCAGGCGGTCTACGCTGCTGGGTTCAAAGCCGCGCTCGCGGAACCAGTGCGCGGTGCGCGTGGTAAGCACGAACAAGGTCTTCAAGCCCTGGGCCCTGGCACGGCCCTCGATACGCTCGAGCAACACATCACCGCGCGCGCCATGGCGGTATTCCGGGTTCACCGCCAGGCAGGCCAGCTCACCGGCGTCGGAATCGGCGATCTGGTACAGCGCGGCGCAGGCGATGATCATGCCTTCGCGTTCCACCACGCTGAACTGCTCGATCTCGCGCTCCAGCACTTCCCGCGAACGGCGTACCAGAATGCCCTGCTCTTCCAGCGGGCTGATCAGGTCAAGCAAACCGCCGACGTCTTCAATTGCCGCCTCGCGTACCAGTTCGAATTGCTCCTGGGCCACCAGCGTGCCGCCGCCGTCGCGGGTAAACAGCTCGGTGAGCAAAGCGCCGTTCTCGGCGTAGCTGACGATATGGCTGCGCCCCACGCCGCCGCGGCAAGCCTGGGCGGCAGCGTCGAGCAGTTCAGCCTGATAATTGCTGCCCAACCGCTGCAGGTGCGCCGGCACTTGCTGTGGACGCAACTCACGCACCAGGCGACCATTTTCGTCGATCAGACCAAGGTCGGCGCCAAACAGCAGCAGTTTGTCGGCAGCCAGGTCGATGGCGGCGCGGGTGGCCACATCTTCACAGGCCAGGTTGAAGATCTCGCCGGTGGGCGAGTACCCCAGCGGCGACAGCAGCACGATGGAGCGTTCGTCGAGCAGGCGATTGATGCCCTTGCGGTCGACCCGGCGTACTTCGCCCGTGTGGTGGTAGTCCACGCCGTCGAGCACGCCGATGGGCCGCGCGGTGACCAGATTGCCACTGGCCACACGCAGGCGTGAACCCTGCATGGGCGATGAGGCCATGTCCATGGACAGGCGCGCCTCGATGGCGATGCGCAAGTGCCCGACCGCATCGATCACACATTCCAGGGTGGCAGCATCGGTGATGCGCATGCCTTCGTGATAAGCCGACGTAAGGCCACGCGCCTCAAGGCGGGTTTCAATTTGCGGACGCGAGCCATGCACCAGCACCAGCCGCACACCCAGGCTGTGCAGCAGCACCAGGTCGTGGACGATATTGCCGAAGTTGGGGTGGTCCACACCGTCGCCAGGCAACATGACCACAAAGGTGCAATCGCGGTGGGCGTTGATGTAAGGGGAAGCGTGACGAAGCCAATTGACGTATTCGGGCATAACACCTGGGCCTGTAATAAAAAGCAGCCGAAAAAGGAAGGATCGTGGAAGCGCACGGCGGGCTGATGGTTATCGTCGGAACAGGCTTGGCGACACGCTCACTCTCCTTCTATGGACGTACAGGCAGGGGTTAATTTATGCAGGTTTGAGGCAGTAATGTTCGATCAGTTCGCGCAATAACTGCACTGTAGGCGTCAAGCGTGACATTTCGAGGTACTCGCCCGGCTGGTGCGCACAGGCGATATCACCAGGGCCGAGCACCAGGGTTTCGCAACCAAGGCGCTGAAGATAAGGCGCTTCGGTGCCAAACGCCACTGCTTCGGCACGATGGCCGGTCAAACGCTCCGCAACCCGCACCAGTTCGGCGTCTTCGGGCTGTTCGAACGGTGGCACTTCGGGAAACAGCGGCGCGTAGTCGATTTGGACGTGATGGCGCTCGGCCAGAGGTGCGAGTTTCTGCCGGATAGCGGCACGCAGCACTTCAGGGTCCATGCCCGGCAATGGCCGCAGGTCGAACTCCAGGGAGCACTGGCCGCAAATGCGGTTGGGGTTGTCGCCGCCGTGGATGCAGCCCAGGTTCAGGGTGGGCTGCGGCACGCTGAATTGCGGGTTGCGGTATTCGCGCTGCCAGGCCAGGCGCAGGCCGCGCAGTTCGCCGATGGCATCGTGCATGGCTTCAAGGGCGCTGTGGCCCAGGCTCGGGTCCGACGAATGGCCGCTGCGGCCGAGGATGTCGATGCGCTCCATCATCACGCCCTTGTGCAGGCGGATCGGCCTCAGGCCAGTGGGCTCGCCGATCACCGCTGCGCGGCCCAGCGGACGGCCCGCTTCGGCCAACGCCCGGGCGCCGGACATGGAGCTCTCTTCATCGCAGGTGGCGAGAATCAGCAACGGCTGTTTGAACGGCTGGTCGAGCAGCGGCAACACCGCTTCGATGGCCAGGGCGAAAAAACCCTTCATGTCGCAGCTGCCCAATCCTACCCAGCGGCCGTCAACTTCCGTCAGCTTGAGCGGATCGGTCTGCCACAAGGCGTCATCATACGGCACCGTGTCGCTGTGCCCGGCCAGCACCAGCCCGCCGGGACCGCTGCCGAAGGTGGCCAGCAGGTTGAACTTGCCGGGGCTGACCTGCTGGATGTCGATGGCAAAGCCCAGATCGCCCAGCCAACTGGCGAGCAGATCGATCACCGGACGGTTGGTCTGGTCCAGAGACGCCTGCGTGCAACTGACCGATGGCGCGGCAATCAGCGCGGCGAATTGCTCTTTCAGGGTAGGTAACGGCATGCGCGGCCTCTCGACTTCACGGATGGGGCCCACTATAGAGCCATCTGCACGACACAATAAACCGTTGCGGCGCGTTGCCGGGCTCAGTCCTGTACACTGCACGGCCTTGGCAGCCACTCTTTTCCCCGGCTGCGCTCCCGATCCTGGATTTTCCGGCCATGCAGAAAGAAACCGAAATCAAGCTCCGCGTCAGCCGCGAAACCCTCGCTGCGCTGCGTGAGCACCCGCTACTGAAAAAACGCAACAAAAGTGGCTGGGAACGCCGTGAGTTGATGAACCAGTATTTCGACACCCCCGAGCGCGACCTGGCCCAGGCCAAGGTTGCCCTGCGCCTGCGCAAGGACGGTGACGAGATTATCCAGACCCTCAAGACCCGTGGCCAAAGCATCGCCGGCCTGTCGGAACGCAACGAGTACAACTGGAACCTGCCCAAAGCCAAGCTCGACGTGAAGAAACTCGACGGCGAATGCTGGCCCGAGCAACTGGCCGAGCTGGACAAAAAGACCCTCAAGCCGATCTTCACTACCGATTTTGTGCGCGAGCGCGCCGAAATCGCCTGGGGCCGTGGCAAAGCCAAGGTGGTGATCGAAGCCGCCCTGGACCTGGGCCACGTGGTGGTCGGCAAGCAGAAAGAAGAAATCTGCGAGCTGGAACTGGAGCTGCGCGAAGGCGAACCGGCGGCCCTGCTGGAACTCGCCGCCGAGCTGGCCGCCACGCTGGCGCTGATGCCGTGTGACATCAGCAAGGCCGAGCGCGGCTACCGCCTGTACGACGCCGGCAGCTACTCCCTGAGCCTGCCGGCGCCGCAGATCCACGCCGAAATGCCGCTGGACGACGCCTTCGCCGCGATCATGTGGCACCTGCTGGGCAGCAGCCAGCGTCTGGCCGAGCAATACCGGTTCAACGGCCATTGGCGCCTGTTGCAGGACTGGGTCGATCACCTCGGCGAACTGCGCGCCCTGATCGGCAGCCTCGGTCAGGCGGCGCCACGCCAGTCCACCAGCGAACTGCGCAGCGCACTCGATGCCCTGCTCGAAGACTGGCGCCCGCTGGTACAGGCCGGTGACGACGACGAAGACATTCGCAAAGCCGCGCCGGAGCAATTTGCCGAAGAGCTCGAAGACGTGCGCTGGGGCCTGTTCTCATTGAACACCTCGCGCTGGCTGCTGGCCCGCACCTGGACCGCCGAGCGCACCGTGCGCGGCAACCGCCAGGGCGCAGCGCAACTCACCAACTGGCTGCCGCGCCTGCTGGCCGACGATGCCGTCGCCCTGCAACTGCCGCGCTACCAGCAGCAACCCGAAGACCTGGCTGAGCAGCTACCGCGCATCGAGCGCATCCAGGCCTGGCTGCATCACGCACGTCAGGTGGTGGAAATTGCCGAGCTGGACCGCCTGTACGGCGAGCTGAACAAGTTGGTGCAACTGGCCAACCAGCCGATCACCGATGAGTCGCTGGACGCGCGGATGCATCAGGCGATTGCGGTGTATCAGAACCGGGCGTGGAAAACGTTGCTGCGTCTGTAATACCAAACCACGGCCCTGTGGCGAGCGGGCTCGCCCCGCGTCGGGGTGCGAAGCGCTCCCCATCGAGCAAAACGCGGTGTAACTGATACGGCTCAGCGCCTGGCTTTGGGGCTGCTGCGCAGCCCAACGCAGGACAAGCCTGCTCGCCACAGGGAATCTGCGCTTAACTGAACGGCATTAGGGCAAGCCCGCTCGCCACGGGGATGTGGCGGCCTTAGCGTTGTTCAGCGTAAAAGCCTGCAATACACCCTGAGAGGCAAAAATACAGCACCTGACTAGCCTGAGGAGACGTCCAGCGCTTCTCAGGTAAATCTGCATGTCTGTTGATCACCGTTTGCAATTGCACGCGTTGCTGCCGCCTCTGGTCGAGGCCGGGCTGGTCGCAGCCGACGTCGCACAGCGCCTGTCGACATTGCCCGCCGGCAACCGGCATCCGCTGGAACTCATCGCGGCCCAGGGCGCCGACCTGGAAGCGCTGACGCAATGGCTCGCCCGGCAGGCCGGACAACCTTATCTGCGCATCGACCCGTTGAAGATCGACGTGACGACGGTGGTGCCGCTGATGTCCCACGCATTCGCCCAACGTCACGCGATCCTCGCTGTGGCCGTGGATGCACACACCGTCACCGTCGCCAGTGCCCAGCCCTATGTCACCGAGTGGGAAGCCGGCCTGGCGCAGGTGCTCAAACGCTCGATAAAGCGCGTGGTCGCCAACCCCCAGGCAATCGAGCACTGCATGGGCGAGTTCTACCGCGTGGCGAAGTCGGTGCGCGGCGCGGATCAGAAAATCGCGGCGCCTGCCAATGTCGAACTGCTCAACCTCGGCGGCAGCGATCAGGAGCCGGATGCCAACGACGCGCATATCGTCACGATCGTCGACTGGCTGTTGCAGTACGCCTTCAGCCAGCGTGCCAGCGATATCCACATCGAACCTTGCCTGGACCAGGGCCGCGTGCGCTTTCGCATCGATGGGCTGCTGCATGATGTCTATCAATTCCCGCCCCAGGTCACGATGGCAGTGGTCAGCCGCCTGAAAAGCCTGGGCCGGATGAACGTGGCGGAAAAACGCAAACCCCAGGACGGCCGCCTCAAGACCAGAAGCCCTGCGGGCGCCGAGGTGGAGTTGCGTCTGTCGACCTTGCCCACGGCCTTTGGCGAGAAACTGGTGATGCGGATTTTCGACCCCCAGGTGCTGCTCAAGGACTTCGACCAGCTCGGCCTGTCGCCCGAAGACCAGCGGCGCTGGCACGCCATGACCAGCAAGGCCCATGGCATCATCCTGGTCACCGGACCGACCGGTTCCGGCAAGACCAGCACCCTCTACACCACGCTCAAGCGACTGGCGACCCGCGAGGTCAACCTGTGCACGGTGGAGGACCCGGTCGAAATGGTCGAGCCGGCGTTCAACCAGATGCAGGTGCAGCACAATATCGACCTGACCTTCGCCAGCGGCATTCGCGCCCTGCTGCGCCAGGACCCGGACATCATCATGATCGGCGAGATACGCGACCAGGAAACCGCCGAAATGGCGATCCAGGCCGCGCTTACCGGGCACCTCGTGCTGTCGACCCTGCACACCAACGACGCGCCCAGCGCCATCAGCCGCTTGCAGGAGCTGGGGATTGCTCATTATTTGATCAAAGCCACCTTGCTGGGGGTCATGGCCCAGCGTCTGGTACGCCTGCTGTGCCCCGCCTGCAAGCGCGTTGCGGGCGATAGCTGCGAGGCCGTGGGGTGCGCAGAGTGCCGTGACAGCGGTTACCGAGGCCGGGCCGGCGTCTACGAAATCATGGTGATGGATGAGGCGCTCACGACACTGATCACGCCCGGCACCGATGTGCAGGCATTGCGCAAGGCGGCGTTGCGGCAAGACATGCACAGCCTGCGGATGGCCGGGTTGCTGAAGGTACAGGCCGGGCTGACCACCCTGGCCGAAGTGCTGCGGGTCACCCCTGGAGATTCAGAAATAATCCTTTGATTGTCGGACAATGAAACCGTCTTATCGGCGACAACCCCGTTACAATCGGCCGAACGTCGTTTTACCGACACCATCAGATAGGGAATCGCAATGCAGATCGGAACCGTACTGCTTCTTTTCGTGGGTTTGGCCATCGCCATTCTTTTCATGGGCTTCAAGGTGGTGCCCCAGGGCTACCAGTGGACGGTCGAGCGTTTTGGCCGCTACACCAACACCCTCAAGCCTGGCCTCAATATCATCATTCCGGTCATGGACCGCATCGGTCGCAAGATCAACGTGATGGAAAGCGTGCTGGATATCCCGCCCCAGGAAGTGATCACCGCCGACAACGCCACTGTGCAGATCGACGCCGTGTGCTTCTTCCAGGTGGTAAACACCGCCCAGGCGGCCTACGAGGTCAACAACCTCGAACACGCCATCCGCAACCTGCTGCAAACCAATATCCGTACCGTGCTCGGTTCCATGGAACTGGACGCCATGCTCAGCCAGCGTGACGGCATCAACGAAAAGCTACTGCGCACCGTCGACGAAGCCACGGCGCCGTGGGGCATCAAGATCACGCGTATCGAAATCAAGGACATCAGCCCGCCGGCAGACCTGATGGCTGCCATGTCCGGGCAGATGAAGGCCGAGCGAATCAAGCGTGCGCAGATTCTCGAAGCCGAAGGCCTGCGCGCTTCGGCGATCCTGACCGCCGAGGGCAAGAAGCAGGCGCAGATCCTCGAGGCCGAGGGTAGCCGACAGGCCGCATTCCTGGAGTCTGAAGCCCGTGAGCGTCAGGCCGAAGCGGAAGCCCGCGCCACGCAAGTGGTGTCGGAAGCAATCGCGTCGGGCAACGTGCAGGCGGTCAACTATTTTGTCGCGCAAAAGTACATCGACGCCCTGGGCAAGCTGGCGTCGGCCAACAACAGCAAGGTGATCCTCATGCCGCTGGAAGCCAGCCAGGTGATCGGCGCCATCGGTGGTATCGGCGAGATCGTCAAGGCAACGTTCGACAACAAGAAAGGCTGAGACCATCGCCATGTGGGAATTCCTTCAGCATCTGTCGTTCTGGGACTGGTTGGCACTGGGTACCGTGTTGTTGATTCTCGAGGTGTTCGGGGCCGGCGGGTATCTGCTGTGGATGGGCATCGCGGCCGCTGCGGTGGGCGTAATCAAGTTCGTGGTGCCATCGCTGGGGCTGGAATGGCAACTGCTGCTGTTCGCCCTGCTGTCGATTCTGACGGCGGTGTACTGGTGGAAGCGTCAGCGCAGCAGCGCCAAGGCGAGCGATCAGCCGGGTCTGAACGAGCGGGGCTCGGAGCTGATCGGCCGCACCTTTGTTGTGCATCAAGCCATTGTGGATGGCCGGGGCAAGGTGAAAGTCGGCGACGGTGTATGGATGGTGACCGGCCCGGATACGCCTGCAGGCGCTCAAGTGCGGGTGATCGGCCAGGACGGCGTGGTATTGAAAGTCGAAACTGTTTAGTCATGATTGAACTCGATTGGTCTGATTACAATCAAACCCAACAGACAACCACCGGAGTCACCTACCATGCGTCTTAAATATGCTGTCGCAACCCTCGCTGTGCTATCCCTCCCAGTCGGTTCAGCCATGGCCGACAGCTTCTGGCGCAATGTCATCTCGTCGGGTGCCACGACCGGCTCCACGTACCTGACCTTCAAGGACCACAAGATGGTGGTTGCCGCTCAAGACGACGCAGGCAGCTTCGTTGCCAGCGACGGCGGCATCCGCGGCCCTTACCTGGAAGCCGCCATGCAGAAGGTCCGCGCCGACAACCCTGGCCTGCAGGCCACGGACATGCAACTGGCCAACGCCATTCTCGCGAAGAATGCCGTTACCGAGTGATACCTGCTCTAAAGGATGCCGCTTTTTCAAGCGGCATTTTTTTGCCTGCCAGATGACAATTCGTTCACCGGCGACAGGCTATATTCAGTCGAACCGTGCAACCATGCCGGGCACTCACAGCCTTTATTCGTCGCCACTCTGAAACGGATGCCTTCCTCGTCATGAGCCAACAGCCCTTCCTGCCGTTTTCCAAACCCACCATCGATGAAGCCACTATCTCGGCGGTCGGCGATGTGCTGCGCTCCGGCTGGATCACCAGCGGGCCGAAAGTGCAGGCATTCGAAGCACAGCTGTCGGAATATTTCGGCGGGCGCCCGGTACGCACGTTCAACTCGGGCACCTGCACCATGGAGATTGCCTTGCGCATCGCCGGTATCGGGCCGGGCGATGAAGTCATTACCACGCCAATCTCGTGGGTCGCTACAGCCAACGTGATTCTGGAAGTGGGTGCAACGCCGGTGTTTGCCGATATCGATCCGGTCACCCGCAATATCGATCTGACGCAGGTGGAAGCGGCCATTACCCCGCGTACCAAGGCGATCATTCCGGTATACCTGGCCGGTTTGCCGCTGGATATGCCAATGCTTTATGCACTGGCCAACAAGTACAACCTGCGCATCATTGAAGACGCCGCCCAGGCCCTGGGCTCCAGCTGGGATGGCGAGCGAATCGGCGCCACCGGCGACTTCGTTTCCTTCAGTTTCCAGGCGAATAAAAACATCACCTCGTCCGAGGGCGGTTGCCTGGTATTGAACAACGCCGAGGAAGCACGCCTGGCGGAAAAATACCGCCTGCAGGGTGTTACCCGCACCGGCTTTGACGGCCTGGACGTGGATGTGTTGGGTGGCAAGTTCAACATGACTGATATCGCCGCTGCCATCGGCCTGGGCCAGTTCGCCCATATCGAAAAAATCACCGCCCACCGCCAAAATCTGGCGCGGCATTACTTCCAGTGCTTCGGCAGTGATTTTGAACAGGCATACGGCGCGCAATTACCGCCAGCGGACTTCGAAAACAGCAACTGGCACCTGTTCCAACTGGTGCTGCCGGAACGCCAGGACGGCTTGCCCGCCCGCGCGACGTTCATGGAGCAGATGCAGGCCCATGGCGTCGGCATCGGTTACCACTACCCACCGATCCACCTGCTGAGCCTTTATCGGGCACAGGGTTTCAAGGAAGGCATGTTCCCGGTGGCGGAAAAAGTCGGCCGTTTGATTGTGTCGTTGCCGATGTTTACGGCAATGACCGAGGCGGATGTGGAACGAGCGGTAGCGGCGGTCAAAGCGGTACTGAACGCGAACTGAAAAATCCGGCTCACCTCAACCCAATGTGGGCGCTGGCTTGCCTGCGATGACATCACTGCGGTGTAACTGATACACCAAGGTGTCTGCATCGCAGGCAAGCCAGCGCCCACACTGGTTTGTGCTGTTTCAACGCTTTGCGTTTACTCGCCGATAGCAGCCTTGTAGCCGGCGGCGTCCAGCAGTTTATCCAGGTCAGCCGGGTTGCTTGGCTTGAGCTTGAAGATCCACGCGCCGTAAGGGTCGGAGTTCAGCAGCTCGGGGCTGCCACTCAGCTCTTCGTTCACAGCGATCACTTCGCCAGCCACTGGCGCGTAGATATCCGAGGCGGCCTTCACCGACTCAACCACCCCCGCCTGCCCTTCGGCTTCAAACGTGGCGCCCACTTCGGCCAACTCAACAAACACCACATCCCCCAGCGCTTCCTGGGCATGGTCGGAAATCCCGACGGTCACCGTGCCGTCGGCTTCCAGACGGGCCCATTCGTGACTTTCGGCAAAACGCAGTTCGGCAGGGATAGTGCTCATATTCTGTGCCCTCTAGAAGGAATGTCAGCGGCCAAATGGCCTGCCGGAAATAGTTAGATCAGTGTCTTGCCATGGCGCACGAAGGTCGGTTTGACCACTCGAACCGGGTACCACTTGCCGCGGATTTCCACCTCGGCCCGGTCGGCCGTCGCCGTCGGTACACGCGCCAGGGCAATGGATTTGCTCAGCGTAGGGGAGAAACTACCACTGGTGATCTCTCCTTCGCCAACATTGGCGATACGAACCACCTGATGAGCGCGTAAAACGCCGCGTTCTTCCAGGACCAAACCCACCAGCTTGAACTGCACACCCGCCGCCAGTTCGGCTTCCAGCGCCGCGCGCCCGATGAAGTCGCGCTCCGCCGGCTCCCAGGCAATGCTCCAGGCCATATTGGCCGCCAGGGGCGAAACGTCCTGATGAATATCCTGACCATACAGGTTCATGCCCGCTTCCAGGCGCAGGGTATCGCGGGCGCCGAGGCCGATGGGGGAAATACCGGCACCGACCAGGTCGTTGAAAAATCCCGGAGCCTGCTCGGCTGGCAAGACAATTTCCAGGCCGTCTTCGCCGGTGTAGCCGGTGCGAGCGATAAACCAGTCGCCGTCGGCCTGGCCTTCAAAGGGCTTGAGCTGGTGGATCAGGGTGCTGCGGGATTGGGTCACCAGCTCGGCGATTTTCTGTCGGGCATGGGGGCCTTGAATGGCGAGCATCGCCAGTTCCGTGCGCTCATGCAGTTGCACCTGGTAGTCACCAAGCTGCGCCTGCATCCAGGCCAGGTCCTGGTCACGGGTGGCGGCGTTGAACACCAGCCGGTAACCGGTCTGGGTGCGATAGACGATCATGTCGTCCACCACGCCGCCCTGCTCATTGAGCATGGCGCTGTAAAGCGCACGGCCGCAGCCATGCAAACGATCGACGTCATTGGCCAGCAGGCGCTGAAGCCACTCCCTGGCCTGAAGGCCTGTGACATCGACCACGGTCATGTGGGACACATCGAACACCCCGCAGTCGCGTCGCACCTGATGGTGCTCCTCAACTTGCGAGCCGTAGTGCAGAGGCATATCCCAACCGCCAAAATCGACCATTTTCGCGCCCAGGGCGAGATGCAGGTCATACAGAGGCGTACGCTGTCCCATGGGTTTCTCCTTCCGGGCTTGGCGAAGATGCGCAGGCTTGCCATATGCGCTGGACACCTTTTAATCACAAGGCCTGCAGCCACGCACAGCGACCCGATCCGAAAGACGGCGCGCACCGAATGCCGCGCATTGTAGCCGCAAGCTGTAGGACTGGCACCTAGCCGATTGGCCGGGCCGAGCGACGAATCAGGCCGATGACGGGCAACAGGCCGACACACACCAGCGTCAAAGCCGGCAGCGACGCCCTTGCCCACTCGCCTTCGCTGGTCATTTCAAAGATCCGCACCGCCAGTGTGTCCCAGCCAAACGGGCGCATCAGCAGGGTCGCGGGCATTTCCTTGAGCACATCGACGAACACCAGCAGCGCCGCGCTCAGGGTGCCCGGCAGCAACAGCGGCAGATACACTTTGCAAAACAGTCGTGGCCCACTGACCCCCAGACTGCGCCCCGCTTCAGGCAATGACGGGCGGATGCGCGCCAGGCTGTTTTCCAGCGGCCCGTAGGCCACCGCAAGGAACCGCACCAGATACGCCAGCACCAGCGCCAACAGGCTGCCCAGCAGCAACGGCTTGCCCGCACCGCCCAGCCAGCCGGACAGCGGCACCACCAGAACGCGGTCCAGATAGCTGAACGCCAACATGATCGACACCGCCAGCACCGACCCCGGCAACGCGTAACCGACGTTGGCCAGGCTGACGCCGGAGCGAATCGCCCGGGTCGGCGCCAGACGGTTGGCGAACGCCAGCAGCAGCGCCACGCTGACGGTGATAAGCGCCGCGATACCGCCCAGATAAAGGGTGTGCACGATCAGCCCCGTGTAACGTTCATCCAGATCGAAGCGGCCACGCTGCCAGAACCACACCACCAACTGCAGCATCGGAATCACAAAGGCACAGGCGAACACCAGACCACACCAGGCAGTGGCCACCGCCGCCTTGACCCCGCGCAAGTGATACAGCGCCTTGCCCCGTGGCCGATCATTGCCGGGTCGGCTGGCGCCGCGCGCGCGCCGCTCGCCGTACAGCACCAGCATCACCACCAGCAGCAACAGGCTGGCCAGTTGAGCCGCGCTGGACAGGCTGAAAAAACCGTACCAGGTCTTGTAGATCGCGGTGGTAAACGTGTCGAAGTTGAACACCGAGACCGCGCCAAAATCCGCCAGGGTCTCCATCAACGCCAACGCTACGCCCGCGCCGATCGCCGGCCTGGCCATCGGCAACGCGACGCGCCAGAACGCCTGCCACGGCGATTGCCCGAGTATCCGCGCCGCCTCCATCAGGCCTTTGCCCTGGGCCAGGAATGCGCTGCGCGCGAGCAGATACACGTAAGGGTAGAACACCAGCACCAGCACGATGATCACGCCGCCGGTGGAGCGCACGCGCGGCAGGCGCAAGCCGCTGCCGAACCCTTCGCGCAGCAGGCTCTGCACCGGGCCTGCAAAATCCAGCAGGCCGACAAAGACAAAGGCCAGTACATACGCCGGAATCGCAAAAGGCAGCATCAACGCCCAGTCGAGCCAGCGCCGTCCGGGGAACTCGCAGAGGCTGGTCAACCAGGCCAGGCTGACGCCCAACAAGGTCACACCGACGCCAACGCCAAGCACCAGCGTGAGCGTATTGCCCAGCAGGCGTGGCATCTGGGTATCCCACAGGTGGGCCCAGATTTGTGCATCAACAGTTTGCCAAGACAGCAACAGCACGCTCAGTGGCAATAGCACCAGGGCGGCGACGGTGAACACCGGCAGGTACCAGCGGCGTTGGGCGGGGTGGGCCAAGAGCAAACTTCCTGCGAATGACGATCCAAAGGCAAAACACAGTGTGGGAGGGGGCTTGCTCCCGATAGCGGGTTGTCAGTCTACTCATGAGTAACTGATCCACTGCTATCGGGAGCAAGCCCCCTCCCACATATTGATCTGCGGCGCTTTACACGTTCAGTTCCAGCCAGCGCGATCCATCAGGCGAATCGCCTCAGCCTGACGCTTGCCCGCTACTTCCACCGGCAAGGTATCGGCCACGAACTTGCCCCAGGTCGCCACTTCGGCAGAAGGCGGCACCGCCGGGTTGGCCGGGAACTCCTGGTTCACATCCGCAAAAATCTTCTGCGCCTCAGGCGTGGTCATCCACTCCACCAGCGCCTTGGCGGCGTCCGGGTGCGGCGCGTGCCTGGTCAGGCCGATGCCCGACAGGTTGACGTGCACGCCACGGTCGCCCTGGTTCGGCCAGAACAGCTTCACCGCCAACTCCGGCTTCTGCTTGTGCAGGCGACCGTAGTAGTAGGTGTTGACGATGCCCACGTCGCATTGCCCGGCGTTGATCGCCTCCAGGACCGCAATGTCGTCGGAAAACACGTCGGTGGACAGGTTGTTGACCCAGCCCTTGACGATTTCCTCGGTCCTGGCCGCGCCGTGGGTTTCGATCAGGGTGGCGGTCAGCGATTGGTTATAGACCTTCTTCGCCGTGCGCAGGCACAGGCGGCCTTCCCATTGTTTGTCGGCGAGGGCTTCGTAGGTGGTCAGGTCGCCCGGTTTCACCCGGTCGGTGGAATAGGCGATGGTACGCGCGCGCAGGCTCAAGCCGGTCCAGGCGTGAGCGGATGAGCGATATTGCAACGGGATGTTCTTGTTGATGACCGCCGAGGTGAACGGTTGCAGGATGCCCATGTGCTCGGCCTGCCAGAGGTTGCCGGCGTCGACGGTGAGCAGCAGGTCGGCGGTGGCGTTTTCGCCCTCGGCCTTGATGCGCTGCATCAGCGGCGCTTCCTTGTCGGTGATGAACTTCACCTGCACGCCGGTCTTTTGGGTGTAGGCGTCGAACACCGGTTTGATCAGTTCGTCGATGCGCGAGGAGTAGACCACGACCTCGTCGGCTGCCTGGGCGCTGCTGCAGCCGATCAGGGTGAGTGCCAGGGCAGTCAGGAGGCGCTTGGGTGCCGACATGGGGGCGGTCGCTCATTTGCAAAAAGAGGGCAAATGATAAGGACTCACATTTGGTAACGCTTGGTGGAGGCGTTACCAGATGTTGCACGGCAGTGTCAGGGTTTCGCCAACTCCGGCAGATCCCCGGCCAGCCCCAACGCCTGGCGAACGAACACAGCCTTGGCTTCAGGCATCCGATTGACCACCTTCAACCCGGTATTACGCAACCAGCGCAACGGCAGTTGATCGGCCTGGAACAGGCGCTCGAAGCCTTCCATCGCCGCCATCAACGCCAGGTTGTGCGGCATGCGCCGACGCTCGTAACGGCTCAGGACTTTCACCTCGGCCAGGCGTTCACCGCGCTCGCTCGCCGCCCGCAGCACCTCGGCCAGCACCGCAGCATCGAGCAACCCCAGGTTAACGCCCTGCCCCGCCAGCGGATGAATCGCGTGGGCCGCATCGCCGATCAGTGCCAGGCCTTCGGCCACGTAGCGCTTGGCATGACGCT
The DNA here is from genome assembly GCF_920984685.1 of Pseudomonas sp. Leaf59. Classification (NCBI taxonomy): domain Bacteria; kingdom Pseudomonadati; phylum Pseudomonadota; class Gammaproteobacteria; order Pseudomonadales; family Pseudomonadaceae; genus Pseudomonas; species Pseudomonas sp. Leaf59. Next base: position 129,287 of record NZ_CAKLBR010000010.1, read on the forward strand.
GGCGCAAGGGCACGCAGACGCGCGGGTCGGCGCTGACCACCGTTCCCAGCCGCCCTTCGAATGCGCGCTCCAGCTCACGGCAGAAGCGTTCATCGTCCAGCGCCATCAAGCGTTCGGACTCAGCCGGCGTGGTCGACCACACAATCGAACACCATTCCTGCTGCCCGTCCCGCTCCAGCGGCAGAAATGCCAGCGGGCCGGTATCGGTGAAGCGCTGCCACGCCGTACGCTGGTGCGGCTGGCTACTGCGCACGCTGGTGACGATGGCGTTGTGCAGGTAATCCCATTCGCGGGTGGCGGTGCCGGTCAGGCGGCGCACGGCGGAGTTGGCGCCATCGGCGGCCACCACCAATGGCGTACGCAGCTTGCGGCCATCTGCCAGGGTCAGCAGCCAGTCGTCGCCGGAACGACGCATCTGCTCCAGGCGTGCATTGGCCAGCAAGCCCAGGTCGCAGTCGTGCAGGCGATCGAGCAAGGCGTCCTGCACCACACGGTTTTCAACGATATGCCCGAGCACGTCGGCGTGCACACTGGCCGCCGAAAAGTGGATCTGCCCGGTGCCGCTGCCGTCCCACACCTGCATTTCGCCATATGGGCTGGCGCGGCGCGCCACGATGCCATCCCACACGCCAAGCCGTTCGAGGATGCGCTGGCTGGCGGCCGACAAGGCGCTCACCCGCGGCTCGAACGCTGCGTCTGGGTCAAACGGTTTGACGCTCAGCGGGCTGCCATCGAGCAGCAGCACCTGCAGGCCACTGCCCTGCAACGCCAGCGCCAGGGCGCTTCCGACCATTCCGGCCCCGACAATCAGCACATCTGCGCGCATGTCCATGCTTTAAACCTGCCTCGCTGGCGGCCTGCGCCGCACGTAAAGGGTTTTGCCGACGCACCTGATCAAGCAAGGCATCGTCGATAAAGAATTCACTCACACATCCGAGCGCGTGCCCAGGCCCATGGCCTGACGGGCGAACCAGCGCTTGGCCGGCGGCAACAGGTCCAGGCCCAGCAGGCCGAGGTTACGGCCCAATGCCACCAACGGCTGGCCGCTGCCAAACAGGCGCGTCACCTGGTCGGAGAAGCCCACGGTCAGTTGCTGATCGCCGCGCTGACGGTCGCGATAAGCCTGCAAGGTCGCGAGGTCGCCCGGCACTTGCGGACCGGCCAGCAGGGCTTCGGCCAGGGCATCCGTATCGCGCAGGGACAGGTTGAAGCCCTGCCCGGCAATCGGATGCAGGCTATGGGCCGCATTGCCAAGGATCGCCAGGTGCGAGCGCACTTGTTCTTCAGCCTCCACCAGAGTCAGCGGGTACAAATGACGCGCGCCGACTTGCTTGAACGTGCCCAGGCGGTAGCCGAACACGCTCTGCAGTTCGCTGAGGAAGCTGCGCTCATCGAGGTCGACCAGGCGCTGGGCATCCATGCCGATGCGGGTCCAGATCAGCGCGCAGCGGTTGTCCGGCAGCGGCAGCAAGGCCATCGGGCCGTCATCGGTAAAACGCTCGAAAGCCTCGCCGTTGTGGGCTTCGCTCGGGGTCACATTGGCGATCAGCGCGCTCTGGTTATACGGCCGGGTTTTGACACCGATGCCGAGCTGTTCACGCAAGCTGGAACGGCCACCATCGGCCAGCACCGCAAGGTCGCAAGACAGCACCGTTTCATCGTTGAGGGTCAGGCGATAGCCGTCCGGCAACGGCTCCATACGCGTGACTTGCGCCGGACAGCGCCAGCTCACCACGTCTTTATCAAGGCTCTGCCACAGGCATTGGCCGAGCCAGGCGTTTTCCACCACATAGCCCAGGGCCGGCACGCCTTCCTCCAGAGCGGACAGGCGCGCGGTGGAGAAACGGCCACGGTCAGACACGTGAATCTGCTTGATCGGCTCGGCTCGGCGGGAAATGTCCTGCCAGACGCCCAGCCGCTGATAGATCTGCCGCGCGCCGAATGACAGCGCCGAGGACCTCGCATCGTAGCTTGGCTGGTAGCTGTCGCCCGGGGCGAAGGGTTCGATCAGCATGATCTTCCAGCCCCGCGCCTTGGCGCCGGCCTGCAATGCCAGCGCCAGGCTCGCGCCCACCAGACCGCCGCCGACAATCGCCAGGTTGACCCGGCTCATCGCGCAGCCGCCATCAGCGCTTCGATTTCGGCCACGGTCTTGGGCACGCCGCCGGTCAGGATTTCACAGCCCTTCTTGGTCACCACCACGTCGTCCTCAATGCGCACGCCAATGCCACGCCATTTCTTTGCCACGTTCTGATTATCCGGGGAAATATAGATACCCGGCTCCACGGTCAATACCATGCCCACTTCCAGCACACGCCACTCGCCACCGACCCGGTACTCACCGACATCGTGCACGTCCATGCCCAGCCAGTGGCCGGCGCGGTGCATGTAAAACGCGCGGTAGGCTTCGCTGGCGATCAACTCGTCGACATCGCCCTGCAGCAGCCCGAGGCTCACCAGCCCGGCGGTGATCACGCGCACGGTCGCCTCGTGGGCCTGGTTCCAATGCTTGTTCGGCGCGATCTCGGCAAAGGCGGCTTCCTGGGACGCCAGCACGATCTCATAGATCGCCTTTTGCTCGGCCGAGAACCTGCCGTTGACCGGCCAGGTGCGCGTGATGTCACTGGCGTAGCAGTCGATCTCGCAACCGGCGTCGATCAGCACCAGATCGCCGTCCTTGAGCAGCGCGTCATTCTGCTGGTAATGCAGGATGCAGCTGTTGCGCCCGGCGGCAACGATGGAGCCATAGGCCGGCATTTTCGCCCCACCCTGGCGAAACACGTAATCCAGCTCGGCTTCGAGGCTGAACTCATGCAGACCGGCGCGACTGGCCTGCATCGCCCGCACATGGGCCGCGCAGGAAATGCGCGCGGCCTCGCGCATCACCCTGAGCTCTGCCGCCGACTTGTACAGACGCATGTCGTGCAACAGATGATCCAGGGCCACGAACTCTTTGGGCGGCTGGGCGCCCAGGTGGGCTTTGGAACGGATCACGTTGATCCACTCCATCACATGGCGGTCGAACTCGGCATTGCTGCCCATGGCCGAATACACCCGGTCGCGGCCTTCGATCAGGCCGGGCAGGATGTCGTCGATATCGGTGATGGGGAAAGCGTCGTCAGCGCCAAAGTCGCGGATCGCGCCTTCGGTGCCGGCGCGCAGGCCGTCCCACAGTTCGCGCTCGGCGTTGCGCTCGCGGCAGAACAGCACGTACTCGCCGTGCTGGCGACCGGGCATCAGCACGATCACCGCCTGCGGTTCAGGGAAGCCGCTCAGGTACTGGAAATCGCTGTCCTGGCGGTAGACATGCTCGACATCACGATTACGAATGGCCACCGCAGCGGCCGGCAGAATCGCGATGCTGTTGGGTTCCATCTGCGCCATGAGCGCCTTGCGGCGCCGGGTGTATTCCGCTTTGGGGATATGGATCATGGGCAGAGGGGCTTCCTTTTTAGTGCAACGACGGCTTGGGTGCAGCGGGCTCAGCGGACTTTTTGGTCTCGGTGAACAGCAGCAGCGGCGCCACGCGCAGGTATTCCATGACCTCCATGTAATCGCCTTCGCCGTCTTCGGATTCTTCCAGGGCATCTTGCACCTGGGAGATGGCGGCGAGGTCCTGCAGCACTTCCCTGGCGTCGGTGCTCAGCTCCAGGCCGCCTGCGTTCACGCCGAAACCGTGGAGGAAGCCCTGGCACCACTGGCCCAGCGCAGCGGCGCGGTCGGCCAGCGGTGCGTCGTCGGAAGGCAGCAGCAGGACGACGGTGACGTCATCGCCGGTCAGCTCGCCTTTGACCATCTCTTGCAGGCCGATCAACGCGTTGCGTACGTTATCGGTGGGTTCGGTCTCCAGCAGCTCGGCCACATCGGCCAGCCAGTTGTCGGCATCGAAGCCGACACCGGTGCAACTGCGGCCCAACAGCACGCCGTGCAGTTCGGCAGGCGAGCAGGGGTGGCCGCTGGTGCTCAGCAGTTTGGAAAAGGCATCGTACGGGGAGTTCTGAATAGGCATGGTGAGCTAGGCGCCAGACGGCGCAATGTCTAGAATGGAGCGCTGTATCCTAGCACCGGCAGACGTACCAAGACTATCGAGGGCGTCAGATCGTTTATCCTGCAGTTGCCATTCATCAGACAAATCCAGTGGAACCCAATGGAAGACACCGACCTGCAAGCGCTGATGGCCAGACTCGAATTGCTAATTGATCGGGTCGAGCAACTTAAGAGTCAAAACGGACTCCTACTAGCTCAGGAAAAAACCTGGCGCGAGGAACGCGCTCACCTCATTGAAAAAAACGAAATCGCCCGGCGTAAGGTCGAATCGATGATTTCGCGCCTGAAGGCCCTGGAGCAAGACTCATGAGTTCAAGCAATAGCGTTACCGTGCAGATCCTCGACAAAGAATATTCGATCATCTGCCCCCAGGAAGAACGCAACAACCTGGTGAGCGCTGCCCGCTACCTGGACGGCAAGATGCGTGAAATCCGCAGCAGCGGCAAAGTGATCGGCGCCGACCGCATCGCCGTGATGGCCGCGCTGAACATCACCCACGACCTGCTGCACAAGCAGGAACGCCCCGATGTACAGGCCAGCGGCTCGACCCGCGAGCAGGTGCGCGACCTGCTCGACCGCGTCGATCTGGCGCTGTCCAGCGATTCGGACGCAGCCAAGGGCTGATTGCCAAGTCTGTTTAAGGTATACTCGCCCCACTCCCTGGCGTGCTTGCCAGTCGGCGATGTCCCGGAGCCGATTCGCACTACCCTGGAAGTTGCACGTTGGGCTGGTGTGCATGTCCGCTAGACGGAAAGCCTTAAAGCCTACTGCTTCTTCCACCTTGAACTTTCGGGTTCAAGGGCTTAGTCGACAGCGGTTCTGTCGGGGAGCCTGAATTCCCAAACTCAATGCCAGTCTTCGGACTGGCATTGTTTTATGAGCCGAATACCCATGACCGAACCTGCGCCGCTTTCCCGTCCGCAACTTCGACGCATGTTGCGCAAGGCCCGTCGCGCCCTCACGCCGAGCGAGCAGCGCCAGGCCGCCCTGGGCCTGTATCGGCAACTGGCACAGCACCCGCTGTTTCGCCGGGCCAAACATATTTCCCTGTATCTGCCGACGGACGGTGAAATCGATCCGCGCCTGCTGCTGCGTGCGGCCCAGCGCCGGGGCAAGGCCACCTACCTGCCGGTGCTGAGCGCATGGCCGCGAACCAAGATGGTGTTCCAGCGCGTGCGTCCTGGGGAGGCATTACGGCCCAACCGCTTTCGCATTCTGGAGCCACGGGTGAATGCCCGCCGCCAGCGCAAGGTGTGGGCGCTGGACCTGGTGCTGCTGCCGCTGGTGGGGTTTGATGATGTTGGCGGACGCCTAGGCATGGGTGGCGGATTCTATGACCGCAGCCTGGCCTACCTCGCCCGCCGCAGGCACTGGCGCAAGCCTACGCTGCTGGGCCTGGCCCATGAATGTCAGAAGGTTGATCGTCTGGCGCAGGCCAGTTGGGATGTGCCGTTGGCAGGCACCGTCACTGACAGGCAATGGTATATCGCAGGAGCGCCACTGGAATCAGCGGCGCCTTGAAGCGGGGTTAACGCTTGTACTGTTGCTGCACGGGAGAGAGCTGAGCCGGCGCATCGGTCTTGTTTGTCCACAAGCTTTGCGCATACCCGGTGGTCACGACGCCCAGACCAAATAAAATCACCAAAATCCATAGTAAATCCGGTTTACGTTGCATCGATTGCCCCCCTTCAGGCATCTCGTACACGATGACAACAACGTTCCAAAGTAGTCCGTTGCAGCTGCGTCAAGCTTAAAAGCCGGCATTCTGCGGTAACGTGAACCAACACGCAAACCTTGACGCCAACCGACTGTCGGTTTGTCATGGAATTGCCCGACAGCTCGCCCAACGCCTTTTTCAGGAACCCGACAATGGCCTACTGGCTGATGAAATCCGAGCCCGACGAACTCTCCATCGACGGCCTGCAAAAGCTCGGCGAAGCCCGCTGGGACGGAGTGCGTAATTACCAGGCGCGCAACTTTCTGCGCGCCATGGCCGTGGGCGATGAATTCTTTTTTTACCATTCCAGCTGCCCAGAGCCCGGCATTGCCGGCCTCGGCAAAATCATCAAGGCCGCCTACCCGGACCCGACCGCGCTGGAGCCAGAAAGCCACTACTTCGACGCCAAGGCCAGCGCCGATAAAAATCCGTGGAGTGCGATCGATGTGGCGCATGTGCAGACGTTTCCCAAGGTGCTGGGCCTGGGTTACCTGAAACAGCAAGCCGCGCTCGCCGAGTTGCCACTGGTGCAAAAAGGCAGCCGTTTGTCGGTGATGCCGGTCACGGCTGAGCAATGGGCAACCGTGTTGGCGCTGCGCTGAGCGCACGCAACACCTGGACGCATACCTGTCCGAACGGCTAGTCGCGGCGGACCACAGGGTTTGGCAGAATCGTCCACCCCGTTGTCCAGGAAGGAAGATCCCGTGACGCGTTCCACCTGTGCTTACCTACCCGCCATCGACGGCATGCGCGCCATAGCCGTGCTCAGCGTGATCATTTTCCACCTGGATTTTCTCGACCTGCTGCCCGGCGGATTCACCGGCGTCGACCTGTTTTTCGTCATCTCAGGCTATGTGATCAGCCAATCCCTGTGGGAGCGCCGTGACCTGACTCTGGGCGCGTACCTGAAAGACTTCTACCGTCGCCGCCTGCTGCGCATCATGCCGGCGTTGCTGGCGGTACTCTCTGTGAGCTTCATGCTGTCGGCGATGTTCACGCCGCAGTTCTGGCTCAGCGAACTGATCGACCGTACGGGCCTCGCGGCGTTCTTTGGCCTGAGCAACTTCGTGCTGGCCTGGAATACCGACACCTATTTCTCCCCCACTGCCGAACTCAACCCTTACCTGCACACCTGGTCGCTGGGGGTTGAAGAGCAGTTCTACCTGATCTTTCCGGCATTGTTTTTTATCTGGTTACGCTACCGGCAACGCGTTGCGATCGTGTGGGCCGTGCTGCCGTTGATGGCCGCTGCTTCGTTGATCGTCGGGGCCTATCAGGTCAACGCCGCGCCGCTGTCGGCGTTCTACCTGCTGCCCGGGCGCTTTTGGGAACTGGCTTCGGGAGCGCTGCTGTTCCAGCTCATCGGCACGGTGCCGCGCTTCAACCGATGGGCTCCTGCCATGTTGGCCGCCGGTCTGGGTTTGGTCATCGTCGGTTTGCTGTTCGCCAACCCCGGCCAATTCCCGTTCCCCTGGGCGATGGTCAGCGTGGCGGGCGCGCTCTCGATGCTCGCCGGAATCGTGCTGCAAGCCGATCAACCACCCGGTGCGCTGCAACGCCTGCTGCAAAACCGGGTGGTGACCTACCTCGGCCGACTGTCGTATTCGCTGTACCTGTGGCATTGGCCGGTCGCGGTGTTCCTGCGCTGGACCACCGGGCTCGAGCTGCTTGCGGTGCAACTGCTTTACCCGGTGCTGGTACTCGCCCTCGCGGCAGCGTCCTACCACTGGATCGAGATGCCGATTCGCACCGGCCGCTCCGTGGTGCAACGCCAGGCATGGCCTGCGATTGCCCGTGTTGCGGGCGTCACCGGGCTGCTGTGGCTGGGGGCGCAGTGGGTATCGACGAACGCATCGACCCTGTCACTCAGCCAGACCCGCGACAGTTACACCTGGTATGCCTACAAACATTATCCACAGGAAGACTTTGAAACCCTCGATGACCCGCGTGTGCAGGGACGCCAGCTGTTCGTCATGGGGGACTCGCATACGGCGGCCTACCGCACCTTGTTGAAGTTGATCTCGCTCAAGCTCGGGGTGACGGTGGTGGAATATGAACAAGGGGGTTGCGCTGTCGCCAGCTTGATCGGGCCGGACCCCGCGCGCTGCGCCCCGTCGCGCGAAGCCCAGCTCAAGCAGATCGAGGCCCGCGCCAAGCCGGGTGACGTGGTGTTCCTCGCCTCCCTGCGCATGCCCGAACTCACCGCCCGCCCCTGGCGCAAAGGTGAGTCAGCGATAATCGATGAAGCCTTGAAAGAACTGACTGACGAGAACATGGAAGCGGCGCGAACCGATGCCGAGCGATTATTGCAACGCCTGCAGGCGGCGCAGCTCAACATCCTGATCGACGCCCCCAAACCTGTGTTCAAGGCCGCGCCCAATCGTTGCTCGGACTGGTTCAATCGCATGAACCCGGTGTGCGAGCCGGGCCTGACGATGGAGCGCAATCAGCTTGAGCGGCTGCGCGCGCCGCAGATGCAATTGCTGCGACAACTGGAGACGCGTTATCCGGCCTTACATACCTGGGATCCATTGCCGCTGTTATGCCCCGGTGCCACCTGTTCGGCCTACGAGGAAAACGCCAAACCGTTGTTCTTCGACTCCAACCACCTCAGTGGCCATGGCAACCGCGTACTGGAGCCCGCGTTTACCGCAGCCTTGCTGAAGATATGGGAGGTGCCGCCGGTTACTGAATGATCAGGTTGTTGAACAACAGATCTTCCACCATCGGCTTGCCGGTCTCATCGTTCATGACCTGCTGGGTTTGCTTCAGAGCTTCCTGACGCAGTTTTTCCTTGCCTTCGACGGTGCTCATGGCTTCGTTGGTCTGTTGGGTAAACAGCGCCACCAACTGATTACGGATCAGCGGGTCATTGGCCTTGACCGCCGCAGCCGCTTCGGTACCAGTGACACGCAGGGCAATATCGGCTTTGAACACCTTGAGTTTCGCCGTGCCATCGAGGCCATAGTTGCCCACGAACGGCGGGGTCAGGCTGATATAACTGACCTTCGGCGCCTCACCTTCCTTGGCCTCTTCGGCCTGAGCCGCCATCGGCAAGGTCAGGGCCAGCATCAACAGGATCCACGCTTTCACAATTCATTCCTCACATTTGGTTGCCAAGCAGCATAACGCCAGCGAGGCAGAGCACAAGCTTATGGCGACTCATCAGGCCCGGGCATGCTCGTTGACCCACGGGCGTTCCCTCCTACACTTATCGGCCAAGACGCCAAAAGGAATAGTCCGATGAAAGCTGTGCTGTGCAAAGCCTTCGGCCCCGCCGAAACCCTGGTGCTGGAAGAGATCGAAAGCCCGGCGTTCAAAAAGAACGAAGTGCTGCTGGACGTGCACGCGGCCGGGGTGAATTTCCCGGACACTCTTATTATCGAGGGCAAGTACCAGTTCAAGCCGCCCTTCCCGTTCTCACCGGGCGGCGAAGCGGCCGGGGTGGTCAGCGCAGTCGGCGAAAAAGTCAGCCACCTGAAAGTCGGCGACCGCGTGATGGCTCTGACGGGCTGGGGCAGCTTTGCCGAACAGGTCGCCGTTCCCGGCTACAACGTACTGCCGATCCCGCCGAGCATGGACTTCAACATCGCCGCCGCCTTCAGCATGACTTACGGCACCTCGATGCACGCGCTCAAGCAACGGGCCAACCTGCAACCCGGCGAGACCTTGCTGGTACTCGGCGCTTCCGGGGGCGTGGGCCTGGCCGCCGTGGAAATCGGCAAGGCCATGGGCGCGCGGGTGATCGCCGCCGCCAGCAGCGCCGACAAACTCGCCGTGGCCAAGGCGGCCGGCGCCGATGAACTGATCAACTACAGCGACGCCAGCCTCAAGGACGAGGTCAAGCGCCTGACCGACGGCAATGGCGCCGATGTGATCTACGACCCAGTAGGTGGCGACCTGTTTGACCAGGCCATCCGCGCCATTGCCTGGAACGGCCGCTTGCTGGTGGTCGGTTTTGCCAGCGGACGCATTCCCGAACTGCCGGTGAATCTGGCGCTGCTCAAGGGGGCGGCGGTGGTCGGCGTGTTCTGGGGCTCTTTCGCGCAGCGTCAGCCGCAGGACAATGCGGCGAACTTTCAGCAGTTGTTCACCTGGTATGGCGAAGGCCGGTTGAAACCGCTGGTGTCGAAAATGTATCCGCTGGATCAGGCGGCCCAGGCGATCAACGACTTGGGGCAGCGCAAGGCTGTCGGCAAAGTGGTCGTCCAAACTCGCTGAATGCAGTGAAATGCAATCACTGCGGGAAGGGGCTCGCTCCCGATTGCTGACCCACCGCTATCGGGAGCAAGCCCCCGCCTACATCTGCAGCGCTGATGTGCCCTGGCGCGCAACCACGACTCGCACTTATCCATTTACGACGTGTTCGGATTTCTTGTGTTTGCCCATGAGAGGCGGTGCTATTTTCGGTAACGAAACTGTAACATTCGCATCCGCAGTCAAAACAAGAAATCTGGAGCTCTTGAATGTTTGCTTTCTTTCGTCCTGCCGCGCACCAGGCGCCCCTGCCTGAAGAAAAAATAGACAGTACCTACCGACGACTGCGCTGGCAGATCTTCGCCGGTATTTTCATCGGTTACGCCGGTTACTACCTGCTGCGCAAAAACTTCTCCCTGGCCATGCCCTACCTGATCGACGAGGGTTATACCCGTGGTCAACTGGGCCTGGCGATGTCGGCGATCGCGATTGCCTACGGCCTGTCCAAGTTCCTCATGGGCCTGGTGTCCGACCGCTCCAACCCGCGCTACTTCCTGCCCTTCGGCCTGCTGGTGTCGGCGGGTGTGATGTTCATTTTCGGTTTCGCACCTTGGGCAACGTCCAGCGTGACCATGATGTTCATCCTGCTGTTCATCAATGGCTGGGCCCAGGGCATGGGCTGGCCGCCAAGCGGGCGGACTATGGTGCACTGGTGGTCGCAGAAAGAGCGCGGCGGCGTGGTGTCGGTGTGGAACGTGGCGCACAACGTCGGTGGCGGCCTGATCGGTCCGCTGTTCCTGCTGGGCATGGCCTGGTTCAACGACTGGCATGCAGCCTTCTACGTGCCGGCGACCGTGGCGTTGCTGGTGGCGGCGTTTGCCTTCATCACCATGCGTGACACGCCGCAATCGGTGGGCCTGCCGCCCATCGAGCAATACAAGAACGATTACCCGGAAGGCTACGATGCCAGCCACGAAGAAGAATTCAGCGCCAAGGAAATCTTCGTCAAGTATGTGCTGCGCAACAAAATGCTGTGGTACATCGCGCTTGCCAACGTCTTCGTTTACCTGCTGCGCTACGGCGTGCTGGATTGGGCACCAACGTACCTCAAGGAAGCCAAACACTTTACCGTCGACAAGTCATCGTGGGCCTACTTCTTCTACGAGTGGGCAGGCATTCCGGGCACGCTGCTGTGCGGCTGGATGTCGGACAAGATCTTCCGCGGCAACCGTGGCCTGACCGGCATTGTGTTCATGGCCCTGGTGACCGTGGCGACTCTGGTGTACTGGCTCAACCCACCGGGCAACCCGACTGTCGATATGATCGCCCTGGTGTCGATCGGCTTCCTGATCTATGGCCCGGTGATGCTGATCGGCCTGCAGGCGCTGGAACTGGCGCCGAAAAAGGCCGCCGGCACCGCTGCAGGCTTCACCGGTCTGTTCGGTTACCTGGGTGGTTCGGTGGCCGCAAGTGCCGCCATGGGCTACACCGTGGACCATTTCGGCTGGGACGGTGGCTTTGTGTTGCTGATCGGCGCGTGCCTGCTGGCGATTGCGTTCCTGATCCCGACCCTGTGGCACACCAACAGTGTGAGCTCGGCGCGTTAATCCGCCGCGCAATCCTTGATACAACGCTTGAGCCGCGCCTCCAGGTTTTTATCTGGCATGGCGTGGCTGCGCAGGGCGTTGACGGTCTGCTCGACATAATCGCGAGTGGTGCCGTATCGCCCGCAAGCGCTCTGCAGTACGTGATTGAGCACGATATCGGGCAAGTTGCCGGCATAGCTGGGCAAGTGTCGCTCCAAGACAAATCCCAGCGCCTGAACCTGACTGCCATCTTCCAGACGGCAGCTGAGCCAGTGCGGCTTGTAGGAGGGGTAAGGCATCTCGCGCTGCCACAAGGCGTAAAGCGACGCCTCCAGTTGATCTTCCGGCAAACGATAGGCGAACCCGCTGCACGAGCCGCCGCGATCAAGCCCGAATACCAGCCCCGGCAACTCCGGCGTACCCCGGTGCTCGTGGGACCACAGGTACAGCCCGCGATGATAGCCATGCACCCGTGCCCGCACGCGTTCGGTCGACGAACATTCAGGGCGCCAGATTAACGAACCGTAAGCAAACAGCCACACCGGCCCACCCTTGTGCCGCGCCATGGTGGCCTGCATCGAGCTCATCAATTGTTCGTGAGTGAGTTGCGGCCCCAGATCGAGTCGCGGAGGGTAAGCCAATTGCAGAAGATCGGTTTCTATGGCGGTCATGGCGAAAAGCGGTGCGCCTCCTGTGTATTACCAGTTGTGAGGGACTTTACCGCAATAGAACGCAGCGCTGTAAGCGCATGGCCCACCTTTGGTCAGGATTGAGCCCGGCACTTCCGCTACTTTCAGCCCCGGTTCAGCCTTGTAACGCGTCCCGGCGCCAGAATGGCGCACACGTTACGGCCCGTTGTCCGCTCCTCACACTGACTACCGAGGTCGCCTCCATGAAAAAGATCCGACTGCCAGGCCTGCTGTTTCTGGCCCAGGCCACCACCGCTTTCGCTGCAGAAGTGCCACCGGCCGAAGACGACAAAGGCTTCTGGTATGCGCAGACCAGCGTGTATACCCGGCACTTTTCGCCCGACCCTGACCACAACAACAAACAGAATCTGATCGGCCTGGAACGCAATGAGGCCTCAGGTTTTGTGTATGGCGGGGCGACGTTCCGCAACTCGTTCGGCCAGCGTTCGTACTACGCCTACGCAGGCCAGCGCTATGACATGGCGAATTACCCCGTCTACCTGAAGATCACGGGCGGGGCGATCCAGGGCTATCGCGGTAAATACCGCGACAAGATCCCACTGAACCGGCTTGGCGTGGCGCCGGTGGTTATCCCGTCGGTGGGCACGTATTACGGGCCGGTGGCGGCGGAGGTGGTGTTGCTCGGGTTCAATGCAGTGATGCTGACCACGGGCGTGCGATTCTAGGTCCGAGACCCGGCTCACCGCCGTGCATAGGGGTTATGTGGCGAGCGGCACGCGGTGCGTCTCGAACATTGTCCACGCTGCCAAGCCTCAGGGGCGTGGGGCGTAGGCGAACACGTCGGCGCGCATCTGGTGGGCGTCCATGCCTGCTTCGACCAGCGCATCAAGGGTACCGTAGATCATGGCGGGTGAACCGCTGGCGTAGACGTGCACCGCCGTAAGGTCGGTGATGTCTTCGCACACGGCTTCATGCAGCAATCCGCAGCGCCCTTCCCAGCCGCACAGGTCGCTGACCACCTTGTGCAGAAACAGGTTGGGCAATTGCAGCCACTGGTCCCAGTGTTCGATTTCGTAGAAGTCTTCCGGGCGCCGCACGCCCCAGTACAGGTGTACCGGGTGTTTGAAGCCCGACGCGCGGCAGTGCTCGATCAGGCTGTTCATCTGTGCCATACCGGTGCCGGCGGCGATCAGCACCAGCGGACCGTCCGGCAGCTCGGCCAGGTGCGTATCGCCAAACGGCAATTCGACGCGGGCCATCCGGTCTCGCTGCAATTGTTCGAGCAAGTCGCGGGCGCTGTCCTCGCGCACCAGCACATGCAGTTCCAGCTCGCGCCCGGAATGGGGCGCCGACGCCAGGGAAAACGCCGACTTTTTCTCGCCATTGTCCCGCTCGATCATCAGGTACTGCCCGGCGTGGTAACGCACCGCCTTGCCGGCCGGTGCAAGCAGGCGCACGCGCCATACATCGCCACCGACCTCGACGCATTCACTCAATTGGCACGCCAATTTGCGCAACGGCAACTCTCCCGGCGCCAGCACGCCATCCCACAACACAATGCAATCTTCCAGCGGCTCGGCGATGCAGGTGTAGAACTCACCATGGTCGAGCACCTCGCCATTTTGTTGCACGCGCCCTTCCACCAGCAGCGCCACGCACACATGGCACACGCCATTACGACACGCCTGGGGGCATTCGTAGCCCAGGCGGCGTGCGCCTTCGAGGATTCGCTCGCCGGGGACAAGCTCCAATACAGCGCCGGAAGGTTGCAGGGTTACACGCATCAATCTATTCCCAATTCTTTCCAGATCGCATCGACACGTGCCGTGACAGCTTCATCCTTGACGATCACCCTGCCCCACTCGCGGGTGGTTTCGCCCGGCCATTTATGCGTGGCATCCAGGCCCATTTTCGAACCCAGGCCCGACACCGGCGAGGCGAAGTCAAGGTAGTCGATCGGCGTGTTATCGATCATCACCGTGTCGCGCTTGGGGTCCATGCGCGTGGTGATGGCCCAGATCACGTCATTCCAGTCGCGGGCATTGATGTCGTCGTCGGTGACGATAACGAACTTGGTGTACATGAACTGTCGCAAAAACGACCACACACCCAGCATTACCCGCTTGGCATGGCCCGGGTACGACTTCTTCATGGTCACGATGGCCATCCGGTACGAACAGCCTTCGGGCGGCAGATAGAAGTCGGTGATTTCCGGGAACTGCTTTTGCAGAATCGGCACGAACACTTCGTTGAGCGCCACGCCGAGAATGGCGGGCTCATCGGGCGGCCGGCCGGTGTAGGTGCTGTGATAGATCGGCTTGATGCGATGGGTGATGCGCTCCACGGTAAACACCGGGAAGCTGTCGACTTCGTTGTAGTAGCCGGTGTGGTCGCCGTAGGGGCCTTCATCGGCCATTTCGCCCGGATGAATCACGCCTTCAAGGATGATTTCGGCAGTGGCCGGCACTTGCAGGTCGTTGCCACGGCATTTCACCAGCTCGGTGCGGTTACCCCGCAACAGGCCGGCGAACGCGTATTCGGAGAGGCTGTCGGGCACCGGGGTCACGGCACCCAGGATCGTGGCCGGGTCGGCACCCAGCGCCACGGAGACCGGGAACGGCTGCCCGGGATGCTTTTCGCACCACTCGCGGAAATCAAGGGCGCCGCCACGGTGGCTCAGCCAGCGCATGATCACCTTGTTGCGGCCGATCACTTGCTGACGGTAAATGCCGAGGTTCTGGCGATCCTTGTTCGGGCCTTTGGTGACGGTCAGCCCCCAGGTGATCAGCGGGCCGACGTCACCGGGCCAGCAGGTCTGCACAGGGAGCATGGCCAGGTCCACGTCATCGCCTTCGATGACCACTTCCTGGCACACCGCGTCCTTGACCACCTTGGGCGCCATGGCAATGATCTTGCGAAAGATCGGCAGCTTCGACCAGGCATCCTTCAAACCCTTGGGCGGCTCGGGCTCCTTGAGGAAGGCCAACAGCTTGCCGATCTCGCGCAGCTCGCTGACGGACTCGGCGCCCATGCCAAAGGCCACGCGCTCGGGTGTGCCGAACAGGTTGCCGAGCACCGGGATATCAAAGCCGGTCGGGTTCTCGAACAGCAGCGCCGGGCCCTTGCTGCGCAAGGTGCGGTCGCAAATCTCAGTCATTTCCAGCACCGGGGAAATCGGCATCTGGATGCGTTTCAACTCTCCGCGCTGCTCAAGTTGCTGCACGAAATCCCGAAGATCCTTGAATTTCATTAACCCTGCCACCCGTAAAATAGGCTTACATCCTACCTGCTCTGAGGACGGCTGGCAGCTTAATTGGCCGTCAGCCCCCGTGATTGGAGCGAACTGAACAAGGGCTCCAGGAACGCCTCGATGTGCCGCGCGCCCACGTCGGACAGGTGATTATCGTCGGTGTACAGCGCGCGCCCATTGAGTTCGACCCGGCACAGGCCATCGGTGCCACACAGCTGTGGCGCCGGGTCCAGCACCCTTACACCGCTGTCGGCGGCGGCCAATTCGTCGAACAGGTTGGCGATGAATGCCTCGCGCGCCAGGTGCTTGGCGATCGGCAGTCCTTCACGGTCCACCGGCCGGTGCATCATGGCCAGGCGGCTGAGGCGATACGGCACGATGATTTCCTGCAGCGGCACCTCCTTGACCAGCCATACACGGTGCCCCGCTGCACGCAGGCCCTTGATGCGCGCGCGCATGCCGTCGGCGAAGCGTTGTTCAGCTACCGCGCGTACGTACTGGCCGGTGCTCGGGTCTTTGAGCGCATGCTCCTTGTCACCGGACATCTGCCCATACAGATACAGGCTCCAGCGTGCCGCCAGCACCACATCGCTGATCGGCCGTTCGCTCATGGCTTTCTCGACGCGTCGATTGAAATGCGCGCAGCGGGCAATGTTTTCCAGGCCATCCAGCGGCACACAACCGGCGAAACTGGCCTCCATCAAGCTGATGTCGTGCTTCTTCGCGCCGATTTCGAGCGCCGGGATCAACGCAGTGGCATGGCTGTCGCCCCACACCAACGCAGACACCGCCGGATTTTTCGGACCGAAGTGACAGAACAGGCGCTCATCGGGCGTGTCCTTGTCTGCCATGCAGGCCATCAACTCGGGGCTCCACTTCTTCGCCTGGGCATACCGCAGCGCCTGCTCGGACAAGCGCGACGGCACCCCATCGGCCTTGCGCAGCGCCACGCCCGTGAGGCCGATGGACAGGATGCCAACCGCTGCCGCAACGAGAATCGACTTGCGTGTTGCCAGTAGACGCTTCTCCCTGAAGGGGGTTTCCACAAAGCGCCAGGACAGATAGCCCAACACCAGGCTCAGCAGCATCAGAGCGCCCAGTTCCGTGGCGCTCAAGCCATCGACCGCCGCGTAGTTGGCGTACACGAATACCGGCCAGTGCCAGAGGTACCAGGAGTACGAGATAAGCCCAAGGCCCACCATCACCTTCGAGCTCAGCAGGCGGCCCACCCAGGTGTATTGCTGCCCGTTGGCCCAGATCAGTCCGACCACGCCAAGCACCGGCAGCAGAGCGGCGGCGCCGGGGAAGGCTGTCTGTGAATCGAAGCCGAATACGGCAATCAGGATCAACCCCATCGCCCCCAGGCTGACCCATTGGGCCAGGGCCGGTGAGGCGCGCCACTCACGCGCGGGCAGCACCGCCAGCATGGCGCCGGCGAGCAATTCCCAGGCGCGCAAATGCAACAGGAAGAAAGCTTTTTGCGGTTCATGCTCCACCGCCCAGACGCTCATGCCGAACGACACCAGCAGCACGCCGAACAGGGCCAGGCGCCAGTGCTTCAAGCGGCTTGAAAGCAGGGTCAGTAGCAAGGGAAAGAGGATATAGAACTGTTCTTCGACCGCCAGCGACCAGGTGTGCAGCAGCGGCTTGATGTCGGACGCCGCCTCGAAATAGCCGTGCTGGCGCGCAAACAGCAGGTTGGAGGTGAAGATCACCTGATAGTGCGCCGCCCGCCCCAGCTCCTCATAGTCTTTGGGCGCCAGCAGGAACCAGCCCGCCACCAGCGTCGCCACGATCATCACGAACAGCGCCGGCAGAATGCGCCGGGCACGCCGCGCCCAGAACTCTACAAAACTGAAGCGCCCGGCCTGGCGTTCGCGCCAGATGATCGAGGTGATCAGGAAACCCGAAATCACGAAGAACACATCAACGCCAACAAAGCCGCCGGTGACGCCCGGCACGCCAAAGTGAAACAACACAACAGCCAGAACCGCGATAGCACGCAGGCCATCAATGTCTCTTCGGTAAGCAAGAACAGTCATAAATCAATGTCAGCCAGATACGAATGGGGATGAGCGTAGACGCACTCGTGTTTTTTTGTGTCTCAACTGACACGTATGCCGCGAACCGCTCATTTGTGACACAAAAAAATGGCGCCCCAAAGGGCGCCATTCTCACGGACCTGAAGTGTTATTTACGCTTCATCGACAAGAAAAACTCGTCGTTGGTCTTGGTGGTTTTCAGCTTGTCGATCAAAAACTCGATGGCAGCGACTTCATCCATCGGGTGCAGCAGCTTGCGCAGGATCCACATGCGCTGCAGTTCGTCGTCAGCCGTCAGCAACTCTTCGCGGCGGGTGCCGGAACGGTTGATGTTGATGGCCGGGAACACGCGTTTTTCAGCGATGCGACGGTCCAGGGGCAGTTCCATGTTGCCGGTACCCTTGAACTCTTCGTAGATCACTTCATCCATCTTCGAGCCGGTTTCAACCAGCGCGGTGGCGATGATGGTCAGCGAGCCGCCTTCTTCGATGTTGCGCGCGGCGCCGAAGAAACGTTTCGGTTTCTCCAGAGCGTGGGCGTCGACACCACCGGTGAGTACCTTGCCGGAGCTCGGGATCACGGTGTTGTAGGCACGCGCCAGACGGGTGATGGAGTCGAGCAGGATCACCACGTCCTTCTTGTGCTCGACCAGGCGCTTGGCCTTTTCGATCACCATTTCGGCAACCTGCACGTGGCGGGTTGGCGGCTCGTCGAACGTCGAGGCAACCACTTCGCCGCGCACGGTGCGCTGCATTTCGGTCACTTCTTCCGGACGCTCATCGATCAGCAATACGATCAGGTGAACTTCAGGATTGTTACGCGCGATGTTTGCGGCAATGTTCTGCAGCATGATCGTTTTACCGGCTTTCGGCGGGGCGACGATCAGACCGCGCTGGCCCTTGCCGATCGGCGCGCACAGGTCGATCACGCGACCGGTCAAGTCTTCGGTGGAACCGTTGCCGGCTTCCATCTTCATGCGCACGGTCGGGAACAGCGGGGTCAGGTTCTCGAAGAGAATCTTGTTTTTCGCGTTCTCGGGACGATCGAAGTTGATCGTATCGACCTTGAGCAGGGCGAAATAACGCTCGCCTTCCTTCGGAGGGCGGATCTTGCCGACGATGGTGTCACCGGTGCGCAAGTTGAAGCGACGGATCTGGCTCGGCGAGACGTAGATATCGTCCGGGCCGGCGAGATAGGAAGCGTCTGCAGAGCGGAGGAAGCCGAAGCCGTCCTGGAGAATCTCCAGCACGCCATCACCGGAGATTTCCTCGCCGCTTTTTGCGTGCTTTTTGAGCAGGGAGAAAATCACGTCCTGCTTGCGCGAACGGGCCATATTTTCTATGCCCATTTCTTCGGCCAGTTGGAGCAGGTCGGTAATCGGCTTTTGCTTGAGTTCAGTCAGATTCATATAGGAATGACGTAATCATTTATGGAGGGGGGAAATTAAGCTTTTGGCTTAATGAGGCCGCGCCGCAGAGAAGGCGACAGGATCGCGTACTAATCGAAAAGGAATGCGTCGGCGACGGCTTGCAGGGGGCAGTGGAGAAACCAGTGCGGGGCCGAATGTACCACCTGAATTTCGGAGCGTCCAGCCCTGTTTCACGAAAAAGCCCCGCGATTTGCGGGGCTTTTTTGACGACGCTTAGATGTTGGCGTCGAGGAAAGCTTGCAGTTGGGACTTCGACAGCGCGCCAACCTTGGTGGCCTCAACGTTGCCGTTCTTGAACAGCATCAACGTAGGGATACCACGCACGCCATGCTTGGCCGGGGTTTCCTGGTTCTCGTCGATGTTCAGCTTGGCAATGGTCAGCTTGCCTGCATACGTGGTTGCAATGTCGTCCAGGACCGGGGCGATCATTTTGCAAGGACCGCACCACTCTGCCCAGTAATCAACCAGTACAGGGCCGGTAGCCTTGAGTACATCAGCTTCGAAGCTAGCGTCGCTAACGTGTTTGATAAGATCGCTGCTCATGGAAGTCTCCAGGTTGTAAGCAAAAAAACGTCGCCCATCATAGCCGCCCTTCCCCCGTTCAGGAAGTCGCCTCTGATTGAGTGTTGCTATGGCGGCGCATGAGTTTGGGTATGAGCCACTCAGGGCGACACGGGGGTCACGAAGGCAATCCCGGTGCGCAACGCTGCATTGCGTACGTGTTCCTGCATGGCTTTCTGCGCCGCTGCGCTCGCGCGCCGGGCCAGGGCGCGCAGGATCCTGCGGTGTTCCTGCCAGGTCTCCATCGCCCTCTCCGGCCGGATGAACGGTAGCTTCTGGCTTTCCAGGAACACCTCGGCGCTGGCACTGAGGATGCTCACCATCGCCTGGTTACCGCTGGCGAGCAGGATGCGTTGGTGAAAGTCGAAGTCCAGCCGCGCCGCCGCTTCGAAATCGCCGGCCCTGAGCACCTTGCGCATCGCCTCGACATTGTCTTCCAGGCCATCGAGTTCATCGAGGGTCAACGTCATCGCCGCCAAACCGGCGGCGAACCCTTCAAGGGCATAGCGCAATTGAAAGATATCCAGCGGCGTGGCCTGCGCTGCAAACGGCCAGGCGAACCCGGGCGACTCCTGCGCCGCCTGCACGAACACGCCTTTGCCCGGCTGCACACTGACCACGCCCAAGGCACTCAGGGACGACAACGCCTCGCGCAACGACGCGCGGCTCACCCCCAACTGCAGCGCCAGGTCACGCTGGGACGGCAGTGCATCGCCCGCGCAAAAGCCTTGCTCCTTGATCAGTTTGCGGATGGCCTGCAGGGCCGCTTCCGGTACGGCTTGGGCGATGGAATGCATAAAAAACTCAAGGTTCCAGTCAACTGAGCGGCTAGTTGTAAAGCTATTCCGGGCCGTCGGCAAGCCACGCCCCAAAGGGGCTCGTGCGGTTTTGGCGACGCTCGAAAAAGGTGCGAAAAGCGCGCGAACTGTTCAGACCAGTAAGACCACCTGAACTCAGCAAATCCCGGCCCCGCAGACGATTCAGGGAAGGCTGGCATGGGCTGTGCAATCACGCACAGCAGTCGAATTCAGAAACCCCCTTCGCCCTTCCCGGAGAGTTGCCATGACCAAGCGCTACAGCGCCCTGCTCACTGCCCTGTTTGCCAGCCTGATGCTGAGCCAGGCGCCCGCCCAGGCCAACGGTCTGGACGATATCGTCGCCCGTGGCACCCTGAAGGTCGCCGTGCCCCAGGACTTCCCGCCGTTCGGTTCGGTCGGCCCCGACATGAAGCCGCGCGGCCTGGACATCGACACTGCCAAGCTGCTGGCCGACCAGCTCAAGGTCAAACTGGAACTGACGCCGGTCAATAGCACCAACCGCATCCCGTTCCTCACCACCGGCAAGGTCGACCTGGTGATCTCCAGCCTGGGCAAGAACCCTGAGCGCGAGAAGGTCATCGACTTCTCCCGGGCCTACGCGCCGTTCTACCTGGCCGTATTCGGCCCGCCTGACGCCGCCGTCAGCACCACCGACGACCTCAAGGGCAAGACCATCAGCGTCACCCGCGGCGCCATCGAAGACATCGAGCTGAGCGCCGTGGCGCCCAAGGAAGCGACCATCAAGCGCTTCGAAGACAACAACTCGACCATCGCTGCCTACCTCGCCGGCCAGGTCGACCTGATCGCCAGCGGCAACGTGGTGATGGTGGCAATCAGCGAGCGCAACCCCAAACGCGTGCCGGCGCTGAAAGTGAAACTCAAGGATTCGCCGGTGTACGTGGGCGTGAACAAGAACGAGCCGGCACTGCTGGAGAAGGTCAACCAGATCCTGGCGGCGGCCAAGGCCGATGGCAGCCTGGAAAAGAACGCACTGCAGTGGCTTAAAGAGCCATTTCCTGCCGACCTCTGATACCACGGAGCTGAGTTATGGCGTATCAATTTGACTTCGTGCCGGTGCTGGCCAACACCGACCTGCTGTTACGCGGCGCGCTGTTCACCCTTGAGCTGACGGCCATCGGCGCGATCCTGGGGGTGGCCCTGGGCATCGTCGGGGCGGTGGTGCGCGCATGGAAGATCCAGCCATTCGCCTGGTGCTTCGGCGTCTATGTCGAGTTGATCCGCAACACGCCGTTTCTGGTGCAGTTGTTCTTCATCTTCTTCGGCCTGCCGTCCCTGGGCCTGAAAATCACCGAATGGCAGGCCGCCGTGCTGGCGATGGTGATCAACCTTGGGGCCTATTCCACCGAGATCATCCGCGCCGGCATCCAGGCTATCCCGCGTGGGCAACTGGAAGCCGCGGCGGCGCTGGCGATGACGCGCTTCGAAGCGTTCCGCCACGTGGTGCTGCTGCCTGCGCTGGGCAAGGTGTGGCCGGCATTGAGCAGCCAGATCATCATCGTGATGCTCGGTTCGGCGGTGTGTTCGCAGATCGCCACCGAAGAACTCAGCTTTGCCGCCAACTTCATCCAGTCGCGCAATTTCCGTGCGTTTGAAACCTATGCCCTGACCACCCTGGTGTACCTGTGCATGGCGCTGATGATTCGTCAGTTGCTCAACTGGATCGGGCGCCGCTTTGTGATGAGGAACGCCCGATGAGTGATTTTTCGTTCTGGGACATCGTGCGCAACCTGCTCACCGGCCTGCAATGGACGCTGTTGCTGTCGCTGGTGGCCTTCGTCGGCGGCGGCGTGATAGGCCTGCTGGTGATGACGATGCGCATCAGCCGCAAGGCCTTTGCGCGCAATGTGGCGCGCGGCTATATCGAACTGTTCCAGGGCACGCCGCTGCTGATGCAGCTGTTCCTGGTGTTTTTCGGTGTGGCCCTGCTCGGCGTGGATATCTCGCCCTGGCTCGCCGCCGCGATTGCCTTGACCCTGTTTACCAGCGCCTACCTGGCCGAAATCTGGCGCGGCTGCGTCGATTCCATCGCCAATGGGCAGTGGGAAGCCTCGGCCAGCCTGGCGCTCAACCCGCTTGAGCAACTGCGCTACGTGATCCTGCCCCAGGCGCTGCGCATTGCCGTGGCACCCACCGTGGGTTTCTCGGTGCAGGTGGTCAAAGGCACCGCCGTGACCTCGATCATCGGTTTCACCGAACTGACCAAGACCGGCGGCATGCTCGCCAACGCCACCTTCGAACCCTTCATGGTCTACGGCCTGGTGGCCCTTGGTTACTTTCTGCTCTGCTACCCCTTGTCCCTCAGTGCGCGCTACCTGGAAAGGAGACTGCATGCCTCTGCTTAGAATTTCCGCCCTGCATAAGTATTACGGCGATCACCACGTCCTCAAGGGCATCGACCTGACCGTTGAAGAAGGCCAGGTGGTGGCGATCATCGGCCGCAGTGGCTCGGGTAAATCCACCCTGCTGCGCACCCTCAACGGCCTCGAATCGATCAACGACGGCGTGATCGAAGTCGATGGCGAATACATCGATGCGGCACGCGCCGACCTGCGCAGCTTGCGGCAGAAAGTCGGCATGGTGTTCCAGCAGTTCAACCTGTTCCCGCACCTCACCGTTGGCGAAAACGTGATGCTCGCGCCCCAGGTGGTGCAGAAAGTGCCCAAGGCCAAAGCCGCGCAGCTCGCCAGGCAGATGCTGGAGCGCGTGGGGCTCGGGGAAAAGTTCGACGCCTTCCCCGATCGCCTGTCCGGCGGCCAGCAGCAGCGCGTCGCCATTGCCCGCGCGCTGGCCATGTCGCCCAAGGTGCTGCTGTGCGACGAAATCACCTCGGCGCTGGACCCGGAACTGGTCAACGAAGTGCTCAGCGTGGTGCGTCAACTGGCCAGGGACGGCATGACGCTGATCATGGTCACCCACGAAATGCGCTTCGCCCGCGAGGTCGGCGACAAGCTGGTGTTCATGCACCAGGGCAAGGTGCATGAAGTGGGCGATCCGAAGGTGTTGTTCGCCAACCCGAAAACGGCGGAACTGGCCAACTTCATTGGTTCGGTGGAGCAGCCGGGCTGACCAGTTCGAAACTGCCCTGCCCTTGCAGCAATGTCCGGTAGCGCACCTGCAAGGCATCGGCGGGCAGTTCGGCGTCGATCTCGACCTGAGCCGTCAATCGTCGACCTGTGGCCTGCGCCAGCAAGGTCTTGCCAGGCAGCAAGCGGCCATCGTCGGGTTCGCCTGACGACTGCGCTGCACGCCATTGCACAGGCCGCCCATCCACCTGCGCATGTTTGAGACTCAGGCGAAAACGCCCCTCGCGCCCAAAGCGATAGCCCTGCCCGTCAGCCGCCGCGCCATTGAAGCGCACACCGATGGCCGCGGGCGCAAGACACAGGATGTTCAAGTGCAGCGTTCGCGTTCCGAGGGCGACGGTGGCGCGGTCATCGAGGCTTTCGCGGTGAACCACGCCGTACTCGACCTGGGGCTGGCTGAGGGACAGTCGGCAGTTGTCGGCCCGCGCGGCATGGCTCATCACGCCGCCCCAGAGCATCAGGCACAGGGCCATGGGTTTAAAGCGCATGACACACCGCCGTCGTGGTTTCATATAGTTTCTCGTCGTCAGGCTTGCTGTCGGTTTCAAGGCGCAGCACGCAGGTGGAGGCATTCGGCAGCGTCACGCGCAGGCTTTGCGGCCCCTGAACGTCGCTCAGGTAGATCATGCCGTCGCCGACCACGCTGGTCAGGAAGCGATTGTCCTTGCCGAATACCGGCGATCCTTGAGTCAACGGCTTGCCCTGGTTGTCCTGCGCCTGGACCAGCACACGGCGCACCTTGACCACCTCGAAATCCACCGTACTGACGGAGCCACGCCCGGCGGTGAGGACCTGGGTGCCGTTTTTGAGGTCGACGCGTTTGGGCAGCGAGCGGGTCTGCACTTCGACACGGCTGTGGGTGTAAGCGGGCAATCCGGCAATCACCGCCTGCCCGGTAAAGTCGGTCCATACCGGCCCCTGGGGGGTATCGACCCTGGCCGAGCCAATGTCGCCCACCGACACGATGCCGAAGGTGTCCTGCACGGTATACGGCGAAAACGTCACGCCGCGCTTGTGGGCCACCACGCCTCCGCGCAGCTGCCCCGAGTAGGTGGCGCCCTGTGGGTCGCGGCTGACGCCCAGGCCGACCTGGGTATAGCGCGGCAACATGTTCAACTGGCCGCGAACCGATTGCTCGCGCGCCGAAACATCGCGCTCAACCGCCACCTCGTAGTTCACCGATTCGTTGACCCGTTCACTGAGGGCCGTGCCTGCATTGAGCTGTTGCCCGCGACGGCTAACGTAGCTGCTCAAGCGGCGGTCATCGCCCAACGGCACGCTGACCTGCAAGCGCACCGAAAGGTCGTTGTCCAGTCCCCGATCCCGGCGGTTCTCCAGCGCCGCCGCATGCTCACGTGCCTGCCTGCCGCCCACTCGGGAGTCGGCGATCAGGGTCACGTCGGCGCCGCTGAACGTTTTGTTCCACGACGCAAATACGTGCTCGAGCGATTGCCCGTCAAATTGTGCGCTGCGGCTGTATCCCACGCTGAAACCACCCAGTGCCGGATCAACCCAGGTCATGCCCGCCGTGTACTGGTTTTTGAAGCGAGAATCCAGGGTATCCAGCCGTGAGGATCGTCCGGCTTCAAGAACCTCGCGATAACCAAGGCTTTGAGTGGTGGCGCTGAGGGTGACGTCAAGGTCGGCATACACCGGACTGCTCAACGACAAGGTGCTGCGCGCTCCGGACACCGCGTCGCGTGTGTCGCGGGACAGGTTATGCCGGGTGCTCACGGAAACTTTCTGGAAGAACACGCTACCCAGGCTCGCCCCGACGGCGCCGTAATCCTCGCTGCCCAACACACCCAGGCCCGCCGATGTGGAGCCGCCCAGGCCCCAGGTGCCGCTGCCCATGACAACCGAAGGCGTCTGGTTTTCGCCGGGTGCCGATTCACGCACCTTGCCCACCGACAGGTAGTAACCCGGCGCCGCCTGCGCAGCCCCCTGGAGCGAGGCCGCCGGCACGACAAAACTGCGCCTGGCCCCGCGCACATCAATGACGCTCACCTCCAGGTCGCTGGTGCCGTTGAGCAACGGCAAACCGGTCAGCCGGAAAGGCCCCTCGGGCACCAGTGTGGTGTGGATCAACACCCCGGATTGGCGCACCTCGATTCGCGACTGACTTTGGGCCAGCCCCTCAACCACCGCATTATTGCTGCCCGCTGGCGTGCGTGACTGACCGTCGGGCGCCAACTGGAAACCGGAAAACTGAACACCGCCAAACACTGGACTGTTGCTGGACAACTGCCCCGCCTGAAACGTGGAATGCAGCGCTGCTATATCTCGCTGGGCGTAGGCGTACAGATGCTCGGTGCGCGCCTTGCCATCGTCGGACACATAGAACTGGCGACTGCGCACGATCCAGTCGCCCAGGTTGAAACCGGCCTCGGTATAGGCCGACACATACCGGCTGGACCCACTGCGCGAGCGGCTGTCAAAGCCCAGCATGTCATAATTGAACAACGCCGCCGCACCGCCGCTGGAAAAACCCGTGGCCTCCCATTCAGGCGCACGCAGTGACTGGGTCGGCACGACCAGCGTGACTTCGTCCGAGCCGGGGCGCAATCGCACCATGGTCGTTGGGAAGGCGCCCAGGAAGTCATGGCAGGCCTGGTCCGGCGTCGCACCTTCGCGCAGCACCCCGGCGGGCTTTATCAGCCCGGCCTTGGCCAGAAGCCCTGGGGTAAAGCACAGCTGGCCGCTGGAATCGAATTGCGCATCCACCAACCCCAACGGGTTGCCGTTGACGCGCAGGCCCACCACCTGAGAGCCCTCGCGAAAACGCGCGGCATTGCGAAAATAGTCGGAGACCCTGGGGTCGATGCCATGGGCGTTCAGGGCCACGAGATCAAAGCCTTCTCCCACCTCCAGCGCCGATGCGAAGCCGGGCAGGCCGCACAGCGTCGCCAGTCCAACAAGTATCGTGGGTCGGCGTTTGGGTCTGCTCATACGCCGATCAACCCCCGCTGGCATTGATCGTGGTCCGGTAGTTATCCACCGAGAAGCCATAGACCGTTGCCGGTTGAATCTCGACGGTGGACACGCCGGTCATACCGCCTTCGACCGTGGCGCGCAGGGTCTCCCCCGGCAGAATGTAAGTGCGCGGTAACGTCGCCACGCCCGTTTTGGGAAGCAGACGCACTTCGGGTGCCAGGCGCACCACGTAGGCGCTGTCGTTTTGCACCGACAGATGTTCGCCAACCCGCGTCCACTTGAGTAACTCCCATGGCGATTCATGCCGAGGCAAACCCTTGGGGTGCAGGATCAGTGGCAGGTTCTGGCGCAACGTGATGCCAATGGTCGCGCCGCCCGCCGCGCGCGCCTGGGGAATGCCCTCGAATGACACGCGCTTGAGCCGCTGGGTCTTGAGCGGCGTTTTCAGGGTGCTGATGAACCGCACCAATTGAATATCGCCCGCCTCCACCCGCGTGACAGGCGGCGTGACAATGACCAACGGCTCGTGATCCTCGGGCACGTTCTCCACCACCGAATGAAGAAGCGCCGGTCCGTCATCGGTGTTGATGATATTGATCGTGGCTTCGCCGTCTTCCTCATACAGCATGACCAACGTGCTTTCAGGTCGCATGCCACCCGCCACGGCGACCGTCGACAAACAGATACATACACTTGCACTCCAAAGAAGTGCCTTGCTTATTATTGAAAGACCACACACTTGAGTTCCCCATGACTTATAAAGCCACTGCCGATAGTTGGCGCCCATATAAAAAAGCCGACAAGAAATCAATGCTTCCTTATCGGCTGCACACTGTTACTTAGAGGTAACTCAGCACCAGCGTGGCGCGACCGTCGATAGTGACGTCACTGCTCAGGTTCAGGTCCTGCGCCTTGTTGATAACCGCTTTGATGGCAATGGTGCCGGTCATTTGAGTCACCGATACCGGGCTGAGAGATGAACTGTTGCGCCACGAATACTGGCTGGGCACCTGGGCAACCTTGCCGTCGCTGGTTTGCCAGGCACCGCTGCTGCTGGTTCGCATGATGGGATAGAGAGTTGTGGCCGAAGACCTCAGGTCTTTCAGGGTGATCGAGTAGCCACCGGTTCGCCTGCTGGCGACAGAGCCGAGGCCATAGTTCTGCGCTTCGGTGAAGCCTGCGCCCAGGATACCAGGGACCTTGCTGCCGGCTTGCAGGTCGGTAAACGCCAGCCCGAACCTGGCGGGTGTGGAACCGCAGTTGATCGACAGCGAGGTGGTGCGCTCTTCACGCGGATTGAACGCCGTTTGCGACAACTCGCCGGAACGAATGACGCCGTAATCGATGGTACCGCTCCCCGTCAAACTGAGGTTGCAGGAGGCCGGTGTGATCGTCCCCCTGACAGACAACTGGGCACTGGTGGAGGCCTGGGCATTGACCGCAGCCGCCAGACACGCAATAACAAATGTCATTCCAACAATGTTTTTCATAATCATCCTGTCACTGAGAGTTATCAGGTGCATTTATTGTTTTTGAAATCAAAAAGCATAAATAAATAACACCACGGCAAAATCGCCGAGTGACAGTCTGTCGCTTTGTCAGCCCGCAAAAGAATAAGACAACACGTCAGTTACTGTGGGAACCATTAAAACCAACTGCCGTTTTAAACGCCCTGCGGCTGTAAGCAAACTCAAAACACAGATGAGAACTTAATCGTTGCAGTTGTAGCCGGAATCGCCGTCAGCTTTACAACAGCGCAAGGTCAAAAATTCCTACATAGTCATCCGCAACTTTCAACATAGGTACAGAGCAACAGCCTAAATTTCCTGCAACACCCCTCTGCAAAAGGCCTCAGGAAAATTACCGCAGCACTACGCGTTGGCGCCAGCGGTCGATCGTGGCACGATGGCAAGGTTATCGACCGAGAGCCCCAAACCATGCCGCAATCCCAAGCCAAGAATCTGTCCCTGATCGCTGCCATAGACCTGGGCTCCAACAGCTTTCACATGGTCGTGGCCAAGGCCCAGAACGGTGAGATCCGCATCCTTGAGCGGCTCGGCGAAAAAGTGCAGTTGGCGGCCGGCATCGACGACGCGCGCCAGCTCAACGAAGAATCCATGCAGCGCGGGCTCGATTGCCTCAAGCGCTTTGCCCAACTGATCAACGGCATGCCTTTGGGCGCGGTGCGCATCGTCGGCACCAATGCCCTGCGTGAAGCGCGCAACCGGGGCGAATTCATCCGCCGTGCCGAAGAGATCCTCGGTCACCCGGTGGAAGTCATCTCCGGCCGTGAAGAAGCGCGCCTGATCTACCTCGGCGTGTCCCACACCCTCGCAGACACCCCCGGCAAGCGTCTGGTGGCGGACATCGGCGGCGGCAGTACCGAGTTCATCATCGGTCAGCGATTCGAGCCACTGCTGCGTGAAAGCCTGCAGATGGGTTGCGTCAGCTACACCCAGCGTTATTTCAAGGACGGCAAGATCACCCCGGCGCGCTATGCCCAGGCCTACACCGCCGCGCGGCTGGAGATCATGAGCATTGAGCATGCCCTGCACCGCCTCACCTGGGATGAGGCCATTGGCTCCTCCGGCACCATCCGCGCCATCGGCCTGGCCCTGAAGGCCGGCGGCCATGGCACCGGCGAAGTGAATGCCGAAGGGCTGGCGTGGCTCAAGCGCAAACTGTTCAAGCTGGGCGATATCGAGAAAATCGACTTCGACGGCATCAAGCCCGACCGCCGCGCCATCTTCCCGGCCGGCCTTGCGATTCTCGAAGCGATCTTCGACGCCCTCGAGCTGCAACGCATGGACCACTGCGACGGCGCCCTGCGTGAAGGCGTGCTGTACGACCTGCTGGGCCGTCATCACCACGAAGACGTGCGCGAGCGCACCCTCACCTCGTTGATGGAGCGTTATCACGTCGACCAGGAACAGGCCGCCCGCGTGGAGCGCAAGGCGCTGCATGCGTTCGACCAGGTGGCCGCCGACTGGGACCTGGAAGACGGCGTCTGGCGCGAGCTGCTGGGCTGGGCCGCCAAGGTGCATGAGGTGGGCCTGGACATCGCCCACTACCATTACCACAAGCACGGCGCCTACCTGATCGAGCACTCGGACCTCGCCGGCTTTTCCCGGGAAGACCAGCAAATGCTTGCGCTGCTGGTGCGCGGCCATCGCCGTAACATTCCCAAGGACAAGTTCGCCGAGTTCGGCGACGACGGCATCAAGCTGATCCGCCTGTGTGCGCTGCTGCGCTTTGCGATCCTGTTCCACCACATCCGTGGCACCCAGGAGATGCCCCAGGTCACCCTGCGCGCCAACGGCGACAGCCTGGACGTGGTGTTCCCCGAAGGCTGGCTGGACGAGAACCAACTGACCCAGGCGGACTTCGCCCAGGAAGCCGAGTGGCTGACGCGGGTGGGGTTCAGCCTGAACCTGCGCTAAAGCACACCACAAAACAAATGTGGGAGGGGCTTGCTCCCTCCCACATTTTCAGACCCTATTGTCTGTTAGTTCACCGACAAAATCGGGCTACCCAGCTTCTCCAGCAACGTCGCCTGCGCACTGCGCGGGTTCTGGTTGCCGGTTGGCGTGTTGCGCACGTAGCGGCCGTCCGACTGCAGGCTCCAGCTGTGGGTGTTATCGGTGAGATAACTTTCCAGCTCCTTCTTGACCCGCATGATCAGCTTCTTGCCCTCTACCGGGAAGCAGGTCTCCACGCGCTTGTCGAGGTTGCGCTCCATCCAGTCGGCACTGGAGAGGAACATCTGCTCTTCACCGCCGTTGAGGAAGTAGAACACCCGCGTGTGCTCCAGGAAGCGGCCGATGATCGAGCGCACGTGGATGTTGTGCGACACCCCGACGATGCCCGGACGCAGGCAGCACATGCCGCGCACCACCAGATCGATGCGTACGCCGGACTGGCTGGCCTTGTACAGCGCGCGGATGATCTTCGGATCGGTCAGCGAGTTGAACTTGGCAATGATGTGCGCCGGTTTGCCGTCGAGGGCGAACTGGGTCTCGCGGGCAATCATGTCGAGCATGCCCTTCTTGAGCGTGAACGGCGCGTGCAGCAGCTTCTTCATGCGCAAGGTCTTGCCCATGCCGATCAACTGGCTGAACAACTTGCCGACGTCTTCACACAAGGCGTCGTCGGAGGTCAGCAGGCTGTAGTCGGTGTAGAGCTTGGCGTTGCCGGCGTGGTAGTTGCCGGTACCCAAGTGCGCGTAACGCACGATCTCACCGGCCTCGCGGCGCAGGATCAGCATCATCTTGGCATGGGTCTTGAAGCCGACCACGCCGTAGATCACCACCGCGCCGGCCGCCTGCAGGCGGCTGGCCAGTTGCAGGTTGGACTCTTCGTCAAAGCGCGCACGCAGCTCGATCACCGCCGTGACTTCCTTGCCGTTGCGCGCGGCGTCGACCAGGGCGTCGACGATTTCCGAGTTGGCGCCGGAACGGTAGAGGGTCTGGCGCACAGCCAGCACATGCGGGTCCTTGGCAGCCTGACGCAGCAGGTCGACCACTGGCGTGAACGACTCGAACGGGTGCAGCAGCAGGATGTCCTGCTTGCTCACCACGCTGAAAATGTTCTCGCTGTTTTGCAGCAGCTTGGGGATCTGCGGGGTGAACGGCGTGTATTGCAGCTCCGGGTGACTGTCCAGGCCGGTGATGCTGAACAGCCGCGTGAGGTTGACCGGGCCATTGACCTGGTACAGCTCGGACTCGGCGAGGTTGAACTGCTTGAGCAGGTAGTCCGACAGGTGTTTGGGGCAGGTGTCGGCCACTTCCAGGCGCACGGCATCGCCGTAGCGTCGCGAAAACAGCTCGCCACGCAGAGCGCGGGCCAGGTCTTCGACGTCTTCGGAATCCAGCGCCAGGTCGGCGTTACGGGTCAGGCGGAACTGGTAGCAGCCCTTGACCTTCATGCCCTGGAACAGGTCATCGGCGTGCGCGTGGATCATCGACGACAGGAATACATAATTGTCGCCAGCGCCCCCCACCTCTTCCGGTACCTTGATGATGCGTGGCAACAGGCGCGGCGCCGGGATGATCGCCAGGCCCGAGTCGCGGCCGAACGCATCGATGCCTTCCAGCTCGACGATGAAGTTGAGGCTCTTGTTCACCAGCAACGGGAACGGGTGCGTCGGGTCGAGGCCGATGGGGGTGATGATCGGCGAAATCTCGTCGCGGAAATAGCGACGCACCCAGGTCTTGATCTTGGTGGTCCACTGACGACGACGGATAAAGCGAACCTGATGCTTTTCCAGCTCCGGCAGCAGGATGTCGTTGAGGATCGCGTACTGGCGGTCCACATGACCGTGCACCAGCTCGCTGATGCGCGCCAGTGCCTGGTGCGGCTGCAGGCCGTCGGCGCCGGCCTGTTCACGGGCGAAGGTGATCTGCTTCTTGAGGCCGGCCACGCGGATCTCGAAGAACTCGTCCAGGTTGCTGGAGAAGATCAGCAGGAACTTGAGCCGCTCCAGCAGCGGGTAGGACTCATCCAGCGCCTGCTCCAGCACGCGGATGTTGAATTGCAGCTGTGACAGCTCGCGGTGGATGTACAGGCTGCTGTCATCCAGGTTGGTCACCGCGACCACCGGGGCCGGCGCAGGCACATCGGCGACCACGGCAGGCGGGGCCTGCTCAAGCTCCGGCGGGGTCTCGGCGACTTGTTCAACCACCGGGTGAGCGTCTTTTACGGCAACGTCGGTAAGTCCTTCGGTATTCATCGAGTGTTCCTGTGAGGGCTATTGTTGCTCTCTAAGCAATTGGGCTGCGCGGGCGGCAAAATAGGTCAGGATGCCATCGGCCCCGGCACGTTTAAAGGCAGTCAGGGATTCCAGGATTACCCCTTCACTCAACCAGCCATTCTGTATTGCCGCCATGTGCATGGCGTATTCGCCGCTGACCTGATAGACAAAGGTCGGCACCTTGAATTCCTGTTTGACCCGGTAAAGGATGTCCAGGTACGGCATACCGGGCTTGACCATCACCATGTCGGCGCCTTCGGCCAGGTCGGCCGCCACTTCGTGCAGGGCCTCATGGCTGTTGGCCGGGTCCATCTGGTACGAGGCCTTGTCGGCCTTGCCCAGGTTAAGCGCCGAGCCCACCGCATCGCGGAACGGGCCGTAATAGGCGCTGGCGTACTTGGCCGAATAGGCCATGATCCGCACATTGACGTGGCCGGCCAGCTCCAGGGCTTCGCGGATCGCCTGGATGCGACCGTCCATCATGTCCGACGGCGCCACCACCTGGGCGCCTGCGGCGGCATGGGACAACGCCTGTTTGACCAGCGCATCGA
Source organism: Pseudomonas sp. Leaf59 (assembly GCF_920984685.1). Taxonomy (NCBI): domain Bacteria; kingdom Pseudomonadati; phylum Pseudomonadota; class Gammaproteobacteria; order Pseudomonadales; family Pseudomonadaceae; genus Pseudomonas; species Pseudomonas sp. Leaf59. The sequence continues at coordinate 161,922 of NZ_CAKLBR010000010.1, forward strand.
CGGTGATGTCGTTCTCGACATAACCGTCCTGATCCAGAATGCCGTCCTGGCCATGGGTGGTGAACGGGTCTAGCGCCACGTCGGTGATGATACCCAGTTGCGGGAAGCGCTCGCGCAGGGCGCGGGTAGCGCGCTGCGCAATGCCTCGCGGGTTCCAGGCTTCGGCGGCATCCAGAGACTTGAGCGCAGGCGGCGTCACGGGAAACAGCGCCAGCGCCGGGATCCCCAGTTCAACCCACTGCGCCGCTTCTTCAAGCAGCAGATCAAGGGTCAAGCGCTCCACACCCGGCATCGACGCCACCGCTTCCCGGCGATTTTCACCGTCGAGCACAAACACCGGCAGGATCAGGTCATTCGTCGTCAGCACATGTTCACGCACCAGGCGGCGAGAAAAATCATCACGACGATTGCGACGCAGACGAGTGGCGGGGAACAGGCGATTGGCAGGGGTAAAGCTCACGACAGACTCCTGAGCCCGCGTTTCACGGGCGAGCGTTGCAGTTATAAGCGGCCATTATGACGAAGGAATGACAGTTGTGCTTATCGGCGCGACCTGTAGGCACATTCGTCATTCACGTAGGAATTGTTCACTTCGTGACACATCTCGATACTTTCATGAATCTTCGTGAAGGCGTAGGCTGCGCGTTCATTTCGCCAGCACCCAGACCATGCTTCAACAATTTCTGCATGACTTCGGCTACTTTGCCCTCTTCCTCGGCACGTTCTTCGAAGGTGAGACCATTCTGGTACTCGCAGGCTTCCTGGCGTTCCGTGAATACATGGACATCAACCTGGTGGTGGTGGTGGCCTTTTTCGGCAGCTACGCCGGCGACCAGCTTTGGTATTACATGGGCCGCAAGCACGGCCGCAAATTGCTGGCGCGCAAGCCGCGCTGGCAATTGATGGGCGACAAGGCCCTGGAGCACATCCGCAAGCACCCGGATATCTGGGTGCTGAGCTTCCGCTTCGTCTACGGATTGCGCACGGTGATGCCCGTGGCAATCGGCCTGTCGGGGTACCCGCCGCTGCGCTATCTGGTCCTCAACGGCATTGGCGCTGCGATCTGGGCAGCAGCGTTGGGCGCAGCGGCCTATCACTTTGGCGCTGTGCTTGAAGGCATGCTGGGCAGCGTGAAGAAATACGAGCTGTGGGTGCTCGGCGCCCTGATCCTGCTGGGCTTTGTCCTGTGGCTGCGGCGCCGCTTCAAGAATGCGCGGATTGCCCGCGAAGAATGCGCCCAGGCCAGGGCCCGAGAGGCGGCCGACCCCGTTGCGGCCGAAACGCCTGTCGAGCAAACCGACCGCAAATAATGAACACCCCGCCGCCGTTGCGATCCATCTAGAGAGCGTTCCATGCGCGGGGTGCCGGTTACCCGTCAATCGCCATCCCACGCCATCAACCAGGAGAAATGCCCATGAGCAAAAAAATTGCAGTGATCCTTTCCGGCTGTGGCGTGTACGACGGTGCAGAAATCCAGGAGTGCGTGATCACCCTGCTGCGCCTGGATCAGCGCGGTGCTCAGGTCCAATGCTTTGCTCCGGATATGGCGCAGTTGCACGTGATCAATCACCTCACGGGCGAAGAGATGCCCGAGTCGCGCAATGTGCTGGTGGAGTCGGCGCGCATCGCCCGTGGTGAGGTCAAGGACATTGCTGAAGCCAGCGCCGCCGACTTTGACGCGCTGATCGTGCCGGGCGGGTTTGGCGCGGCGAAGAACCTGTCGAATTTCGCCGTGCAAGGTGCCGCTTGCAGTGTCAACCCGCAGGTACTGGCGCTGGCCGAAGCCTTTGCCGAAGCCGGCAAGCCAGTGGGCCTGATCTGCATCTCGCCAGCCCTGGCCGCGAAGATCTACGGCCCGGGCGTGACCTGCACCATCGGCAACTGCGCCGACACCGCCGCCGCCCTCGACAAGATGGGCGCCACGCATCAGGAATGCGCGGTGGAGGATATTGTCGAGGACTACGCGCGCAAGCTGGTGAGTACGCCGGCCTACATGCTGGGCAAGAACATCAGTGAGGTGGCTTCGGGCATCAATAAGCTGGTGGATCGCGTGCTGGAACTGACTCACGAGAACGACTGAGGGTCAGGACTGGCGCATCAATTGGGTCAGAATACGGTCCAGTGAGTTGGCGAACGCCTGTTTGTCCTTCTCGCCATGGGGCGGCGGCCCGCCACCCATCTGACCTTGTTCACGCAGGTCGGTGAACAGGTTGCGCACCGCCAGCCGTTCGCTCATGTTGGCCGGGCTGAATTCCTTGCCACGCGGGTCAAGGGCGGTGACGCCCTTTTTCACCAGGCGATCGGCCAGAGGCACATCGCTGCAAATCACCAACTCGCCGGGCGCGGCGTGTTCCACCAGGTAATCGTCCGCCGCATCCGGCCCGCTGGGCACCACGATCAGCTTCACGCAGGCAAAGCCTGGCTTGATCTGACTCTGCCCGGCTACCAGAACCACTTCGAACCGGCGCTTGAGGGCGAACTTCACCACCTGATCCTTGGCCGCCCGAGGGCAGGCGTCGGCATCGATCCATACGCGCATACAGCATCTCCACACATGCAATTGTGGGAGCAAGCCCCCTCTTATCAAACACAAAATAGCGTGCTGATTTCAAACCCTGAAATTTCAGGCAGCCACAAAGGCTCCAGTTTGCTGCGCGACAGCGCTAAGCCGAAGACCCGGCGGAGCCTCCCACATTTTTTACCGGCTGCGGCGGTACAACACCACAATCGCCAGGATAGCCACCGCCTGCGCGCTTAACGAATACGCGTCGGCGTGAATCCCCAGCCAGTCGAACTCAAAGAACGCCACCGGCCGTGTGCCAAAGACACCGGCCTCCTGCAGGGCCTTGACGCCATGCCCGGCGAACACCACCGACAGCGCGCACAGCAGCGCTGCGTTGATGCCGAAGAACAGTGCCAGCGGCAACCTCGCCGAGCCGCGCAGAATCACCCAGGCCAGGCCCACCAACAACACCAGCGCCGTGGCGCCACCGGCCAGTACCGCGTTGTGCCCGGCCGGGCCGGCTTGCAGCCACAGGGTTTCGTAGAACAGGATCACCTCGAACAGCTCGCGGTACACCGAGAAGAACGCCAGCAGCGCAAAGCCGAACCGCCCGCCGCCGCCCACCAGGCTGCTCTTGATGTAATCTTGCCAAGCCGCCGCATGACGGCGGTTGTGCATCCACACGCCAAGCCACAGCACCATCACGCTGGCGAACAGCGCCGTGCAGCCTTCGAGCAGTTCGCGCTGGGCACCGCTGACGTCGATCACGTACGCCGCCAATGCCCAGGTCGCGAGGCCGGCCACCAGCGCCAGGCCCCAGCCCACATTGACACTGCGCACCGCCGATTGCTGGCCGGTATTGCGCAGAAACGCAAGGATCGCCGCCAGCACCAGAATCGCCTCCAGGCCTTCGCGCAACAGAATCAACAGGCCGGAGATATAGCTCAGCGACCAGCTCAAGCCGTCGCTGCCGAGCAGGTCGGCGGACTCGCCGAGCTTGCCCTTGGCCACGTCCAGGCGCTGCTGCACCTGTTCCAGCGGCAGGCCGTCCTGCAGCGACTGCCGATAGGCCATCAGGGCTTTCTCGGTGTCCTTGCGCACGTTGGCGTCGACGTTGTCCAGCGAGCTTTCCACCAGCTCGAAGCCTTCCAGGTAGGCCGCAACGGATAAGTCGTAGGCCTGCTCGTGGTCACCGTTACGGAACGCGGCGATGCTTTTGTCCAGCGTGGTGGCGGTGTATTCAAGCAATTGCGCGGGGCCGCGCGTGACCTGCGGTGGCTGCGCACGCTGGGCGCGGAAGGTCGCGGCGGCGGCCGGGCCGCTGGTGGTCAGCACCTCATTGGGGGTCTGGCGGGCCAGGTCAGCGAGGTTGAAGGGCTGCCCGCTCCTGGCCGCGGCCGGGTCGGCGGTGAAGCCCGCGAGGTAGGTGGCCAGGTCCCAACGCTGACGTTCGTCCAACTGATCGGCGAACGATGGCATATCGCTGCCTTCGATGCCCAGGCCAAGGGTGTTGTAGATCGCGTAGAGGCTCAGGCGGTCGAAACGCGCCGCGTCGCGCAGGTCACCAGGCGCAGGCTCCATGCCCAGCGCGGCCGGGCCGTCTCCGGCGCCGGTGGCGCCATGGCACACCGAGCAATGCTGAGCGTAGAGCGGCGCGCCGCGCGCCGGGTCCGGCGTAATGGCCGGTGCCTGGCTGATTTCATAGGCCACCGCCAGCCTGGCGCCCAATTGCCGGGCCTGGCGGGCGACTGTGGCGCCGTCCGCACGGGCGCTGACAGCGGCCAGCAACTGATCGACGCCTGTAACCAATTCGGCGCGTTCAGGCTTTTCCGGCAACTGCGCGACCAGCCCCTGCAATGCGCCGATAGACTCCACTTGCTCGCGGTAGTGCGATGGATCCACCACCTCGCCCGCCGCCACGGTCGGTGGGTAGTCGGCGCTAACGTAGTCCAGCAGATGCAAGGCTTGTGGGGCACCTTCAGCGGTGGCGGCCAGCAGATTGAGGCTGCACGACATCAACCCCGGCAACAGCAGCCAGGCGAGAAAACGGAAGGGGGCGGTCATGAATGAATCTCAGGGGGAAATACGAAGTAACACTATTGTTCAGCTTTAACCGATTGGACTCAAGCTTATTTGACACCGCCACACACCACTGTGGGGGGACTTGCTCCCTCCCACAGGTTGATCTGTGTTCAGTGCACGTTATGCCGTGGCGCGGTGCAGGCTGGCGAGGAAACCTGCTGCCCCCACGAACAACCCGGCGAACGTGCGGTTCACGCGCTTCTGCTGCGTGGGCGTGCGCAACAGGCGCAGGACTTTGGAGGCCAGCCCGGTGTAACCGGCCATCACGATCATGTCGACGCTGATCATGGTCGCGCCGATGATCAGGTACTGGATCGCCAGCGGCGCCTGCGGATTCACGAACTGCGGCAACACCGCCAGCATGAAAACCAAGGCCTTGGGGTTGCTGGCATTGACCAGGAAACCGCGAAACATCATGGCCATCGGCTTGCCGATCTGGCGCGGAGTGGCGTCATCGGTGAGGTCCATGGGCAAGGCGCGCCATTGCTTGATGGCCAGGTACACGAGATACGCCACGCCAAACCATTTGATCGCATAGAACGCGGTGGACGACGTCGCCAGAATGGCACCCAGCCCCCCCGCCACCACGGCAATCTGCATCGCCAGGCCCAGTTGCAGGCCAATGGCGTTCCAGTAGCCACGCGCAAAACCGTATTGCAGGCCGCTGGACATCGAGGCGATAGCGCCCGCGCCAGGGGACAGGGAGATGATCCAACTGGCGAGGAAAAACGCCAGCCATGTGTCGAGTGCCATTGCACACCTCAAGGGGGAGTTTGCTGTTGTGCCCTAAGCTAACGCCGCCGAATGAAGGCTGGCTATCAGTTTTTTACAGCGGCGAGATATTGCCGGGCCAGCGCCGCACCGAACGCTGGAAGAACAGGCTGTTGGGCACCTGCACAATGGCACTGTTGGTGCCGGCCTCTTCCACTTCGATCAACGTGGTGTAAAGCAGGTTGATCGCGACCACGCGCCCCTTAACGCCGGGCTTGTCGACGGTGTCCACCAGTTCGACGATGTCACCCAGGCGAAACGGCCCGACGGTAAAGATCAAAATCGCGCACAGCAGGTTGGACAACACCGACCACATGGCGAAGAACGCCACCGCCGCCACCGCCACGAACCCTGACAACGCCGTCCACAACACCGTGGCGGAAACGCCCAGGCGGCCCAGCACGAAGATCAACGCACTGCCCATGATCAGCCAGCGCAGCCCACCGCGCAGGGGCATCAGCAACTGGGGCGGGAAGGGGTAGCGCTCACCCAGGCGAGTCAGGCCCTTGGCAACGAAGCGTTGGGCAAAATAGCCGGCCAGCAGAATGAGCAGGATCTGCACACCGATCCAGATCGGCGCCACCCATTGCGCCGGCAGCGGCAGTTGCAGCGCTTCCATCAGGACAGCGCCTCCAGCTCCGCCTGCAGGGATTCCAGCAGTTCGAGGGCTTCCATCCAGGTTTCCTCCAACTGGCCTTCACGCACCTTGAGTCTGGCCTGCTCGGCCAGCAGGTCGCGCAACTCATCCTTGCGTGCGGCCTCGTACACGGCGCTGTCACCCAGGCTGGCTTCGATGCTGGCCAGGCGCTCGTGCTCCTTGCCCAACTCAGCTTCCAGCTTGTCGGCTTCGCGCTTGTGCGGCGCCAACTGCTGGCGCAAGGCGGCAGCGGCCTGGCGCTGGGCCTTCTTGTCGGTCTTGTCCGGGTTGACTGGCGTGTTGCTGGCCGGCGCGTTGCGCAGACGGTAATCGGTCAGCCAGCGTGCGTAGTCATCCAGGTCGCCATCGAACTCTTCGACTTTGCCGTCAGCCACCAGCAGGAAGTTGTCGGTGGTGCTCTTGAGCAAGTGACGATCGTGAGACACCACCAGAACCGCGCCGCTGAACTCCTGCAGGGCCATGGTCAACGCCAGGCGCATTTCCAGGTCCAGGTGGTTGGTCGGTTCGTCGAGCAGCAGCAGGTTCGGCCGGTCCCAGGCGATCAAAGCCAGGGCCAGGCGGGCCTTTTCGCCGCCGGAAAAGTTCAGCACCGGTTCATCGATGCGCGCGCCACGGAAGTCGAAACCGCCGAGGAAATCGCGCAGGACCTGTTCACGTTCGGTCGGCGCCAGCCGCTGCAGGTGCAGCAACGGGCTGGCCTTGGAATCGAGCGAGTCGAGCTGGTGCTGGGCGAAGTAGCCCACCACGGTGTTTTCGCCGCGGGTGAGGCGGCCGGCCAGCGGCGAAAGCTCACCGGACAGGTTCTTGATCAGCGTCGACTTGCCCGCGCCGTTGGGGCCGAGCAAACCAATGCGCGCGCCCGGCGTAAGCTGCAGCCGGACCTTCTCCAGGATGGTCTTGTCGCCGTAACCCAGGCGCGCATCCGAGAGGTCCAGCAACGGGCTGGAGATTTTCACCGACTCGCGGAACACGAAGTCGAACGGCGAATCCACGTGGGCCGCCGACAGTTCTTCCATGCGCTCCAGGGCCTTGATGCGGCTCTGTGCCTGGCGCGCCTTGGTGGCCTGGGCCTTGAACCTTGCGATGTAGCTTTCCATGTGCGCCCGCTGCGCCTGTTGTTTCTCGAACGCCTGTTGCTGCTGGGCCAGGCGTTCGGCGCGCGCGCGCTCGAAGGCGGTGTAGCCGCCACGGTAGAGGGTGATTTTCTTCTGTTCGACGTGGGCGATGTTGTCGACCACGGCGTCAAGGAAATCCCGGTCGTGGGAAATCAGCAGCAAGGTGCCCTGGTAGTTCTTGAGGAAGTCTTCCAGCCACAGGATCGCATCGAGGTCCAGGTGGTTGGTCGGCTCATCGAGCAGCAGCAGGTCGGAGGGGCACATCAGCGCCTGGGCCAGGTTCAGGCGCATGCGCCAGCCGCCGGAGAAGTCGGCGACCGGGCGGTCCATCTGTTCGTTGGCAAACCCCAGGCCGGCGAGCATTTTGCGCGCGCGGGCGTCGGCGGTGTAGCCATCGGCGCTGTCCAGCTCGGCGTGCAGGCGGGCCTGGGCGGCGCCGTCCTGGGCTTTCTCGGCCTCGGCGAGGTCGTGTTGCACCTGACGCAGACGCAGGTCGCCATCGAGCACGTAGTCGATCGCGATGCGGTCCAGGGTGTCGATCTCCTGGCGCATATGGGCGATGCGCCAGTCGGCCGGCAGCAGGCAGTCTCCGGAATCCGGGGTCAGCTCACCGAGCAACAAGGCGAACAACGTGGATTTTCCGGCGCCATTGGCACCGATCAGGCCGGCTTTGTGACCGGCGTGCAGGGTCAGCTCGGCATCTTCAAGAAGACGTTGCGGGCCACGCTGTAATGTTAGGCTTTGAAGTCGGATCATAATGGCGGCGGAGTCTACCAGCTTCGTTGGCCGCTGGCTTGGGTGTGAATATGTGCGCTGACCTGTGGAGCTTTGCCCTATCGACCTACGCCCGTCCCGGCGTCGAAGCCGCGTGCCTGCGCTTGCAGGAAACTGGCGCGGATGTGTGCCTCTTACTGTGTGGCGCCTGGCTGGAGGCGCGGGGCGTAGCGCCGAAGGCCGAACGTCTGGAGGCGTTGCAGCAGCTTGCTCGTCCGTGGCGCGAACAGGTTGTCGAGCCGTTGCGAGCGCTACGCGTGCAATGGCGTGAATTGGCGCAGCAGGAGGGTCAACTGGAGCCGTTACGCACGGCGGTCAAGGCGCTGGAACTGGAAGCGGAACGGGCGCTGTTGACTCGCCTGGAACAACTGGCGCAGGGCTGGCCGCAGGATGAGGCGAAGGGTCACTACGGATGGCTTGAAGGCCTGGCGACCGAAGTCGCCAACCTTGACCACAACGCGCTCCAGCAACTGCGCGTCGTGGTTGCCAGCACTTAGGAAGCGCTGGTTGGCGTGGTGCCTGGTGCTGCCGGTGCAGAGGTGCTGCTGGCCGGTGCGGTTGGAGCGGTGGATGCTGTCGAAGTAGCGGTCGATGCAGCAGGCTTGGCCGGTGCTGGTTTTGCAGCAGCAGGTTTGGCAGCTGGCTTGGCGGCCGGTTTTGCAGCAGCTGGTTTAGCAACTGGCTTGGCGGCCGGTTTTGCAGCAGCTGGTTTAGCAACTGGCTTGGCGGCCGGTTTTGCAGCAGCTGGTTTAGCGGCTGACTTGGCGGCCGGTTTTGCAGCAGCTGTTTTGGCAACTGGCTTGGCGGCCGGTTTTGCAGCAGCTGTTTTGGCAACTGGCTTGGCGGCCGGTTTTGCAGCAGCTGTTTTGGCAACTGGCTTGGCAGCAGGTTTTGCAGCAGCTGTTTTAGCAACCGGCTTGGCAGCTGGTTTTGCAGCAGCTGTTTTAGCAACCGGCTTGGCAGCAGGTTTTGCAGCAGCTGTTTTAGCAACCGGCTTGGCAGCAGGTTTTGCAGCGGCTGTTTTAGCAACTGGCTTGGCAGCGGCTTTAGCCGGAGCCTTCGCTGCAGCGGCCTTGCTCGCAGGCTTTTTAGCCGTGCTTGCCGCGACCGCTTTGGCTGGCGTACGCGCGCCCAGGGCCTTGGCGACGGCCTCTTTCACACGACCAACGCCCTGGGCCAGCTTCAGGCTTTCCTGAGCGTCTTTTTTCAGTTGGGCAATATAAGTGCGGGTCTCAGACTGGCGATCTTTGAGAGCGTCCAGCAAGTCTTCGAGTTCTTTGACTGCGTCTTTGGCCTTGGCTTGTGCCTTGGACTTGCCGGCAGTGGCGGCGTCTTGCAGTTTGGTGCGGGATTTGTGCAGCTTTTCCTGCGCTTTGCCGCGTTGTTTTTCCAGTTTGGCGAGCAGTTTTTCTGCATCGGCCAAGGCCTGGGCACAAGCGCTTTCCAGATGTTCGAGCAGGCTGCCCGACAGTTGTTGGAGCAAATGCAACGGGGTATTAACAGGCTTCTGTTTGGCCGACATGGTTTACCTCCTGACTGACGTGGGTGCGGCTCATACTAGCCCTCTGCTCTTACCGCCGCTAGCGCATGTTGACAGTATCGATTGACTTGCGTTGCGCCCTGCGAAAATTCTTATCGGCCTGACCGGAATCCACGACACTTTTTACCCTTCCACACTGGCATAATCCGTCGCACTTTCGGCGGGAGCATGCCCATGTCGCGTTACCTTTTTCTTGTGCTTGGCTTGAGTGTTTGCGTCGCTGACGCAAGCGAACAATCGCCGTCCAGCGCGGCTACCCAAGACCAGCATGACCTCGCGTACAGCCTGGGCGCCAGTCTTGGTGAACGGCTGCGCCAGGAAGTCCCCGACCTGCAGATCCAGGCCTTGATCGACGGACTCAAACAAGCCTATCAAGGCAAGCCGTTGGCGCTGGACAGCGCGCGTATCGAAAAACTGCTTGCCCAGCACGAGGCACAGACTGAGGCCGATGCACAGGCGCCCCAAAGTGAAAAGGCACTGGCCGCCGAGCAACACTTTCTCGCCAAGGAAAAAGCCGCGCCCGGTGTGCGCGAATTGGCCGATGGAATCCTGCTCACGGAGCTGACGCCGGGTAACGGCAACAAGCCGGCAGCCAGTGATCAGGTTCAAGTCAAATACGTGGGTCGGTTGCCGGACGGCACGGTGTTCGATCAGAGCACGCAACCGCAGTGGTTTCGCCTGGACAGCGTGATCAGCGGCTGGCGCAGTGCGTTGCAGCAGATGCCGGTGGGCGCAAAATGGCGCCTGGTGATTCCATCGGCGCAGGCCTATGGCGCAGACGGCGCGGGAGAGTTGATCCCGTCCTACACACCGCTGGTGTTTGAGATCGAATTGCTGGGCACGCGTCATTGAGCCAAAAAAAACGGTGCGACATGCGCACCGTTTTTTGTACCGCCAAGGGTCAGGCCTGGGTCACAGCCTCGTCCTTGTGAGCGTTGTGCAGCACTTCGATCAGGCAATCTTCCAGTTCGAAACGCTCATGCAACAATGCACCCAACTCTTTGAATTTTTCAGCAACACATTTGCCCGCATCACACAGGTCGTTGAAGGCAACGAGCTTCTCAGTGATCGCGTCGAGGCGAGGATAAAGCGTATCTGCCAACTCCAACCCACGCTCATCACCGAAGGCTTCTGCTTCCTTGGTCAATTGATCGTAGACGCCGAAATGGCCGGCTGACACGTAGTCCATCAGCACACCGCAGAAGTCCTGCAGCAATTCGCCGTTTTCGGCCAGCGCTTCGGGCTTGGCGCCTAGCGCATCGAAGGACCGAATCAGTTCGTGACGTGCCTTCAACCAGCTGTCTATCAGCTTGTGCACCCCACCCCAGCGTTCCTGGGCATTCCGGCAACTTTCCAACATGATGATCTCTCTTCCCTAGGGGATGCGTTCGCCTTGTGCCGCGCAACACTCAACGGTGAAGCGCCAGCCGCACGAAGCTGCAACTGACAATCGGTTTCAATGACGCGTGCGGGCCAGATTATGCCCGCATGACTATGGCTTCAAGGTACGCAGGACAGAAAGTTCATACAAGCGTTTAATCCCGTCCTACGAATAGCCTTGCACAGTCATTGCCTCGCAACGGCCGCTCGGCGACCGGACAACAGCGGTGAAAACTGCAGGATGCCCAGTATCAGCATCGCTACGAAAAACAACAGGCTCCACTCTGGAAGGCTCAGGTCAAACAGTGTCCAGTTGATCTCGACGCAATCGGCGGTGCCCCTGAACGTCATTTGCAGCGCCTGCCATGGCGACAGGTTTTCAATCATGTATTGCAGGTTCGGCCAGCAGTCGCCTGTCTGCTCCGGAGCGGCATTCTGCAACAGCACTTGGCGCGCGGCCGTAACGGCACCGAGTAATGCGCAGCCCATGCTCGCCAGACCGTAAAAGTAGCTGGCCGAACGTTTTGGATTATGGAGGGCGGCGAGAAGATTGATCAGCACGAAGGTGGCAATCAGGATGCGTTGCACCTGGCACAGGAAACAAGGCCGTAACAACGCACCGTACTCAAGATAAAAAGACGCACCCAACGTCAGCGCACCGGCCACGAAGGCCAGAAGAAACAAGGAGCGTGAAGGGGCCAAAGACATTGTTATCCGTACCGCAAGAGATAGGTCGTTACGGTAGAGGAAAGTCCTGCCGCCTTTCAATACGCGCAGGGGCAGACAATTCCGCGAGAACACAGGGATATGCCGTCAGACCCTGGATGACTTCAAGAAGCTGTCGGTAGGAATTTACTACGCGGCGACCTGAACCAGGTGTTACGCGGTAATTGATGGGTTGACCCTCAGAATCGTCCGAGCCAACCCACATCACTTTTCCTACTTCAAACCCGTGCGGGGACCGGCAAGGGAGACGCCAGAAGCCGGCTGTCCAACAAGCCCAGGCCTTCCTGGAACAACTGGTTGCTGCGCTCGGTATCGCCCAATTGAGCCAACAGGCGTGCCAGTTCAGCACAGGCCTCAGGATTGCGCTGCACCCGCAGGCTGCTTTCCAGGTAGTCACGCGCCTTGCCCCACAGACTATTCTGCAGGCACAGGCGGCCCAGAGTCAGCAACAGGCTGGCATCGCCAGGGTGGTCCTTGAGCCAGCCTTCGGCAAATTTCAGCTGCCGCGCCGGATCGCTGCCGCGCAGCAAACCGTAGAGTCGAATCAGGTGACTGTCGTAGCCGCGCTTGATAGCACCGCGCAGGGCTTCCTCGGCTTGCGCATCCGCCCCCAATTGGCGCAGTTGCTCAGCGTAGGCCAGTACCAGTTGCGGCTCCTGACGCTGTGCGGATGTCAGCTGCTGCCAAGCCCGCTCCAGCGACTGCAACCCCGCTTCGCCCTGTTCTTCGCGCTGTACGGCCAGACCGAGATTTTCACCCCAGGCGCGGCGCTCCAGTTCAGCCAGCTCGGCGGCAGGCAGCACCTTGTCCTTGCGCAACTCGGGCAGCAATCGGATCACCGACGACCAATCGCCACGCTGCTGATGCAGACGTTGCAACTGGCGCAGCACCTGCGCGTTATGAGGATGACGTGCATGCATGGCCTGCAGGGTGGTCAACGCGCCGTCGGTATCGCCGCGATCCATCTGCAACTGTGCATGACTCAAGGCGACCGCCAGTTCGGCCTGGGGCTGACGCTCCAGCGCGCGCTCCAACAGGCTGTCGCACTCCTCGTAACGCCCTTGCTCGTTGGCGGCGCGGGCGGCGCCGAGGTAGTAAAGCAAAGGCTGACGCTCCGCCTCGGCAGCGCGGTGCAGATGGCGCTCGGCGCTGGCCCAACGGCCTTCGGCGAGGTCCATCTGGCCTTGTTCGATTGCGATCTGCACGCGACGGCTGCGATTGCGCCGCGACCACGGGTTGACCACACCACCGGAGGTCATCACCAGACTCAGCAATACCCGCAGCAGGTAGATCACCAGGCCGATCACAAAGATCGCGACCAGCGTCGCCCAAAGGCTCGACTCATAATGCAGCAGGTGCGGATAGGTAATCAGCACGTAGCCGGTGTGTTTCGAAATGCCCACAGCCAGAGTCAGAGCAATGACAATCGCCAGCACCAGGATCACATAGAAACGCTTCATCGGCTCTACTCCTGGGTCGTCGGCTTGCTTGCCGACGCCTTGGCCTCATCGGCAGACAAATGACGACGCTCGAGGTAGACCTGCACAGCAGCCAGGCTCGCGGCGAGGTCCGGCGTCACCACCGAAACGGCCTTGGGCTCAAGCTCGGCGATACGTGCCAGCATGGCCTTGCTCTGCGGATTGTCCTGATTGAAGTTGTCCTGCAACACACTGCGCGCCTCACCCAGCGAGCGGCTGTACACCGCCGATTCGCCATTGAGCGCCGCCCACTGCGCCTGCTCCAGGGCCAGGCTGAGGGCCAGGCGCACCTGATTCAGGCCCTGGCCTGCCAGCAATGGGCGAATCGTGTCGTCAGGGTTGAAGTTGATGCGGAAGTAACGGGAAATCTGTTCCCACCACTGGCTCAGGCGGTTTTGCGTATCGTCGGTAGGGCGCCCCTGGGACGCGGGCTCGGTGAGTGAATACTCCGGCGCGATAGCCGACAGTTGCACCACCTGATCACGCAGGGCCGCCAATTGCAGGTACAACCCGGTGCGGTCCGGCTGCTCGGTGCTGCGCAGCGCCGCCAGGCTCTTGGCCAACTGTTCACGGGCGGCGTAAGCGCCAGGATCGCTCTGTTCGCGAAGGATCTCGTCGGCACCCTGGACCAGCGACTGGGCACTGTTGATGTCCTGCAGGGCAGACAGGCGCAGGCTCGCCAGGCGGATCAGGTGCTCGGCCTCAGCCAGACGCCAATCCTTGCGGCTGGCGCCCAGCACGGTTTCCAGACGCTGGTTCAGCCGCTGCTGGTCACCCTGCAATTGGGCAACCAGACGCCGACGCTCTTCCAGTTCATCCGCAGCCGGCAGTTGCGCCAGACGCGCGGCCAGTTGCTGCTGGCTCTGCTTGAGGCTCTGGGACTGGTCGTCGAGGGTCTGCACCTGGCCCAGCTGTTGCTGGCTGCTGGCTTGCAGCGCACGCACCTGCCACACCCCCCAACCGCCAACGGCAACGCCTGCGGCGCCGAGCAGCAAGGCGACGATTGCCAGGCCATTACCACGGCGTGGCGCGGTAACCGGTGTCTCGACCGGCGCATCGAGCGCGGGCTGAGTCTCATCTTTAGGCAAGGCTGTTTCGCTCACGTATCCGTCCTTTGCGTATCAGAGAGTGGGAACGGGATAACTCCGTAACGCCACTAACAAAGCCGCGGCACTCGCACCGCGACAATCCACAACTTTTTCTGCGCCGGCAGCCTGCGCCATCTCACAGACTCGCGGGCTGGGCACGAACAATGGCAACTGTGCCACCAGCGGCCAATCGGCGCCCGCCAGGGCCTGCAGGTGTGTAAAACCCTGCCCACTGCTGACCACCAGCCCGTTCAAGCGTTCCAACTGGATGCGTTGTACCAGCACCCGCGAATCATAGGTCGGAAGAAAACGCCGATACAATTCCAGATAGTCGACACTAGCACCTCTGGCGCGCAAACACTGCGCAAGCAACTCCCGTCCGCCTTCGCCGCGCAGGATCAGCACCCTTGCACCGGGACGTGAGACGGCCTCCTGCAGAGCGGGCAATGCGAGCAACGCCTCGCTGTCATCGCCGGTTTGCGGGCAGTGAACCTTGAGGCCCTGATCGGCCAATACCTGCGCCGTCGCGGCCCCCACGCTGAACCACGGCACTTGCCGCCAATGGGGTTGCATCTGTTGCAGGGCCGCGCGGGCGGCCGGCTTGCTCACCACGATGACTGCGCAATAGCGGCCCAGGTCACGGAACACCGCCTGCTGCTCGGGGGTGACGGGCAACGGTTCGATGTCCAGCAAGGGCAGGCTGCTGCTGAAAATACCGGCGTCGGCCAGCGACGCCGCCAGGGCCGTCGACTCCTCGGCCGGCCGCGTCAGCAGCACCCGCCAGCCGCTCACTGCGGTCCGGCCTCGCCGTAAACTTTTTGCAGAATGGCGCCGGCACCTTTTTCCAGCAATGCTTCGGCCACCTGGATGCCCAGCGCCGTCGCTTCACGCTGTGGCCCGCGCGTCTCGGCGGTGAGCAGCAAACCACCGTCCGGGTCGCCAACCAGCCCGCGCAGCCACAGGTTTTCGCCCTCAAGCACCGCGTAGCAGGCAATGGGCACCTGGCAGCCGCCGTTGAGGTGTTTGTTCAGGGCGCGCTCGGCGGTGACCCGCACCTCGGTGTCCTGGTGATCCAGCGGCTTGAGCAGCGCGTGGATTTCACTGTCGACGGTGCGGCATTCGATGCCTACCGCGCCCTGCCCGCCGGCGGGCAAGCTGTCTTCGACGCTGATCGCCGAGGTGATACGGTCTTCGAAGCCCAGGCGGATCAAACCGGCGGCGGCCAGAATGATCGCGTCATATTCACCGGCATCCAGCTTGGCCAGGCGGGTGTTGACGTTGCCCCGCAGAAAGCGGATTTGCAGGTCCGGACGACGCGTGAGCAACTGGGCCTGACGGCGCAGGCTCGACGTGCCGACGATGCTGCCAAGGGGCAGCTCATCCAGGGATGCGTAAGTATTGGAGACAAAGGCATCACGTGGGTCTTCACGCTCGCAGATACAAAAAAGGCCCAGGCCTTCAGGGAAGTCCATGGGCACATCTTTCATCGAGTGCACGGCGATGTCGGCGTGGTTTTCCAGCAGTGCGGTTTCCAGTTCCTTGACGAACAGACCCTTGCCGCCAATCTTGGACAGTGGCGAGTCGAGCAGCTTGTCGCCGCGACTGACCATGGGCACCAGACTCACCTTGAGGCCCGGATGGGCCAGCTCAAGACGGGCCTTGACGTATTCGGCCTGCCACAAGGCCAAGGCACTTTTACGGGTGGCGATGCGGATTTCGCGAAGAGACATTGAACGATCCGTACTGGGTAGATACGGCAGATAATAACAGCTCAGGCCAGTGCGCCTTGACTTGAATCAGCACGGGCAGCACCCCATCCGTGGGGCTAAAGCTGCTGCATCATCTTGCGCACGCCGGCGACATGGCGCCGACTCACGATCAACGCATCGCCATTGAGCCCTTTGAGAAATAACTGAAAGTGTCCCAGCGGCGTGCGCTGCAAACGTTCGATACGCTCACGGGCCACCAGCGCATTGCGATGGATGCGCACGAAGCGCTCGCCAAACTCATCCTCAAGCGCCTTGAGCGGCTCGTCGAGCAACACTTCGCCGGCCTCGTGACGCAAGGTCACGTACTTGTGATCAGCAATAAAATAGACCACCTGATCCAGTGGGATAAGCTCGATGCCTTTGCGGGTACGCGCGCTGATATGGCTGCGCGGCCCGTTACCGCTTTGGGCGGCAGGCTGAGTCAGGGCGGCCAGTTGCAGGCGGTTCGGGCGCTCGGCTTTTTTCAGGGCCTTGAGCAGACCTTCGCCGGCCACCGGTTTGGTCAGAAAGCTCACACCGCTGTCTTCCAGGGTCTGCGCAGAAAATTCTTCCTCTGCCGCACACAGCACCACCGCCGGGGGGGATTCGCGCTCGCTCAGGCGGGCTGCGACTTGCAGGCCATCGAGGCCCGGCATGCGAATATCGAGCAGCACTACGTCGGGCTTGAGGCTGTCGATCAGCGTCAACGCCTCTTCGCCGGTGGTGGCACTCGGTTCCAGGACTGTATAACCCTCGAGCTCTTTGACCAGACGGCTCAGACGCTCGCGGGCTTGGGGTTCGTCATCAACGATCAGGACATTCATATTGCGCTGGATTCCTGCGTGAGTCTCGCACAAGGATAGCGTAGACAGGTGCGGTGACTTGCGTCACAGCGATCCACGCTAAGACTGGTACGAACGGCAAAAAGTGCCCCGGCAGCGGCACCCATGTTTACCCGGACCTGTTCATTAGCGCCCAGGACCTGCTGCCTCCGGGCATCTTCGTAGGGTTTGCTGATACACAATCCGAATACCCCCTTTTTCAATGGACAGTCAGCCTCTGACCGCATTACCCGACTTTGGTGCGTTCATACACTGTCAGTCCAACTGTAGACGCTCGCCAGAACGATATTGCTCAATCGTCAAATATCGTATCAATAAGCCCGCGCTTGCAGTCTCGTCTCGGACGCGGCCGGCGGCAAGGCGCTTGGCCACCTCTGGCACAAATAAATTGCCGATCACCCGCAGCAGCGCCTCCAAGGGCAACCCTGTTATTATCGGCGCCACATTCCACGCCTCTTTCAAGCAGACCACGAGCGAATCCATGAGCACCGACAAGACCAACCAGTCCTGGGGCGGCCGCTTCAGTGAACCCGTCGACGCCTTCGTCGCCCGCTTCACCGCCTCCGTTAATTTCGACCAGCGCCTGTACCGCCACGACATCATGGGCTCCATCGCCCACGCCACGATGCTGGCCAAGGTCGGCGTGCTGACCGATGCCGAGCGCGACAGCATCATCGACGGTCTGACCACCATTGGCGGTGAGATCGAAGCCGGCACGTTCGACTGGCGCGTCGATCTGGAAGACGTGCACATGAATATCGAGGCGCGCCTTACGGACCGCATCGGCGTAACCGGCAAGAAGCTGCACACCGGTCGCAGCCGTAACGACCAGGTGGCCACCGATATCCGCCTGTGGCTGCGCGATGAAATCGACCTGATCCTGGCCGAAATCACACGCCTGCAAAAGGGTTTGCTGGAGCAGGCCGAGCGTGAATCGGACACCATCATGCCAGGGTTCACCCACCTGCAGACCGCGCAGCCAGTGACTTTCGGCCATCATTTGCTGGCCTGGTTCGAAATGCTCAGCCGCGACTACGAGCGCCTGGTGGACTGCCGCAAGCGCGCCAACCGCATGCCCCTGGGCAGCGCCGCACTGGCCGGCACCACGTACCCGATCGACCGCGAATACACCGCGCAACTCCTTGGCTTTGATGCCGTGGGCGGCAACTCCCTGGACGGCGTGTCGGACCGTGACTTCGCCATCGAATTCTGCGCTGCCGCCAGCATCGCCATGATGCACCTGTCGCGGTTCTCCGAAGAGCTGGTGCTGTGGACCAGCGCGCAATTCCAGTTCATCGACCTGCCGGACCGCTTCTGCACCGGCAGCTCGATCATGCCGCAAAAGAAAAACCCCGACGTGCCCGAGCTGGTTCGCGGTAAGAGCGGCCGCGTATTCGGCGCGCTGATGGGCCTGCTGACCCTGATGAAAGGCCAGCCGCTGGCCTACAACAAGGACAACCAGGAAGACAAGGAACCGCTGTTCGACGCCGCCGACACTCTGCGCGACTCGCTGCGCGCGTTCGCCGACATGATCCCGGCGATCAAGCCCAAACACGCGATCATGCGTGAAGCGGCCTTGCGTGGTTTCTCCACCGCGACAGACCTGGCCGACTACCTGGTGCGCCGTGGCCTGCCGTTCCGCGACTGCCACGAAATCGTCGGGCATGCGGTGAAGTACGGCGTGGACAGCGGCAAGGACCTGGCAGAAATGAGCCTGGAAGAACTGCGCCAGTTCAGCGACCAGATCGAGCAGGACGTGTTCGCTGTACTGACCCTGGAAGGCTCGGTAAATGCCCGCAACCACATCGGCGGCACTGCACCGGCACAGGTGAAAGCTGCGGTCGCGCGCGGCCAGGCGCTGCTCGCCAGCCGCTGAAACCATTGCAGGCGAGCAGCTCCCCCGCTGGAATGCATTCCAACGGTGGGAGTGGACTTGCTCCCGATAGCGCAGAGTCAGCCAACACATGTGCTGACTGACATACTGCTATCGGGAGCAAGCCCCCTCTCACACTGGCTTACTTTTTCGCCGCAATCATCGCCCGAAACGCCGGCATCGCCGCCTGCCGGTCCGCCTCGACCTTACGTGCGTTCGGCATGTCATTCAAACGCTCGAGCAACGCCCTCGCCTTCGGCAACTCAGCCAGCAAATCCAGGCCAAACAGCTTCTCGCCCACGCCACACGCCAGGTTCAAGCTGTACATGAAGTACAGGTCGGCAATCGTGAAGCTCTCCCCCGCCACATACGGCGCAAACTTTCCGTGACGCCCCAGGGAACCAACGCCCAACAGCAACTCGGCGCGGGACTTTTCCTTGATCGCCTCCGGCACCGACAGGCCAAAAAATGCCTCGGCGAAACACGCGCGGGCGGGCAACTCGATGTACAGCTCGATTTCCCGGCACAGCGCCAGCACCTGGGCCCGCGCGAAGGGGTCGCCCGGCAACAGCGCCGGCCCTTCCTGGGTTTGCTCGATGTATTCGAGGATCACACTGGTTTCGTTGATGAAACCCTGTTTTACCTCCAGCACGGGCACTTTGCCGCGCGGGCTGATCGTCAGGGTTTCCTGAGTTTGTCCGGCATAAAAAGGCACCTCTTCAAAGGGCAGCCCCTTTTCCAGCAGCGCCAGCTTGACCATGTTGTAGTAGTTGCTGACCGAAAATCCGTAAAGCTTGAGCATCGCAAAGCCTCCAGGCCGTGTGCGGGGTTGGCTGCAAGCGTTATAGATCCTCGCGACCTGCCTGACCAGCAGCATCACCCACCTGAATGGAGGTAGACTGGCGCCCTTTCCTTGAGGAGCCTGCCATGAGCGAGCCAACCGACATCGACAACGACGAAGAAGAATTCACTGAAAACACGCTGATCGAAGCAATCGAAAATCAGATCGAAAGCGACAACCCGCCGGCTGCCAAAGCCGTGTTCAACAAGCTGACGCTGGTGGGTTACGAGCGCGAAGACATCCTGAATTTGATGGCCCATGTGCTGGCGTTCGAGATCGACGCGATGCTCGACGAAGACCGCCCCTTCGATACCCACTGGTACGAAACAGCGTTGCGGGCACTGCCTGAGCTGCCACCGGAAAAGGAATAAGCCCGGCACGCAGCAACACGCTGGACAGTTCGGCAAAGTGCGTTCACCTTATGGCCTGCTAGCCTCTAATAAATTTAGAAAGTCTGGAGTCCTTATGTCGTATACCCCTGAGTTGGTTGCCGAACTGGAAATCCTTGCACTCTTCAACCTGGACAGCTCCCAGGAAGGCCTGAAAGTCCATCAGACCGCCGCCCCCACTGCCGTTGCCGCCGCCAGGCGCCTGTTTGACAAAGAACTGATTACCCTGCCCGATGGTGGCTATCTGACCAGCCTTGGTCGCGATGCTGCCGAACACGCCCAAGGGCTGCTGACCATCCTGAGCACCACCCAAAAAGAAGCCGCCTGACACCTGATACCGCCCATGGAGTCCGCTGCCTGCGGATTCCGCGGGCGTTGCTGTGGGTGAGCGAAAAATTCCGACACTAAACACCACTCCCCTCTAAAACTCCTGCGCATCTGACTGTAGACTCCTACACGGCCGCCCGCGTCGGGCTCTGCGAGCCACCGAGTTCGACATGACCCGCACCCATGAAATACGCCCTGACCTGGACGAGGGCATCGACCGCAAGGTGCTGGCCCAACTGCGTGGGCGCTTCATGGCGCTCAACGAAGGTCGCATGGCCCGTGCCGTCGAAGGGCTGACGCCGCGCCAGCACAGCGTATTGACGCTGCTTCCGCTGTTTTTCCACGTCAACCATCCGCTGTTGCCCGGCTACGTATCGGGCAGCACGCCGGCCGGACTGTCGAATTTCGAACCCGATGCCCAGGCCCTGGCCGAAGCCCAGCGGCTGACCCGCTCGTTCTCCTACAAGCCGCGCCCCGGCAACCAGCCCAGGCCGATCCACGGCCTGTTTCTGATGGGCAGCCTGGGCACTCTGGCCCAGGCGGACCAGAGCGACATGGACGTGTGGGTGTGTCATGCCGCAGACCTTGGCGACATCGAACTGGCCGAACTGCGTAAAAAATGTCAGTTGCTGGAAGCCTGGGCGCTGACACTGGGCGCCGAGGCGCATTTCTTCCTGATCGAGCCGACGCGGTTTGTGCTGGGGGAGCGCGATACGCAACTGAGTTCCGACGATTGCGGCACCACTCAGCACTACCTGCTGCTGGACGAGTTCTACCGCACCGCCATCTGGCTGGCCGGTCGCACCCCGATCTGGTGGCTGGTACCGGTGTACGAAGAATCGCGATATGCCGAGTTCACCCACACGCTTATTTCCAAGCGTTTTATCCGCGCCGATGAAACCCTCGACCTCGGCCACCTGGCACGCATTCCCCCGGGTGAATTCATTGGCGCCGGGCTCTGGCAACTGTTCAAAGGCATCGAGTCCCCCTACAAGTCGCTGCTCAAGCTGTTGCTGACCGAGGTCTACGCCAGCGAACACCCGAACGTGGACTGCCTGAGCCTGCGCTTCAAACGCGCCGTGTTCGCCGACCGTATGGACCTGGATGAGCTGGATCCATACATCGTGATGTACCGCCGTATCGAGGAGTACCTCAACGCGCGCAACGAACCCGAGCGCCTGGAGCTGGTACGACGTGCACTGTACCTGAAGGTCAACTGCAAGCTCAGCGCCGGCCAGCGCACCGCCAGCTGGCAACGCTTGCTGCTCGAGCGCCTGGCCGATGAGTGGGGCTGGGACCCGCGCCAACTGGCCCTGCTGGACAGCCGCAGCCAGTGGAAAGTGCGCCAGGTGGCGGCCGAGCGCCGCGCCCTGGTCAACGAGCTCAATTACAGTTACCGGTTCCTGACCCAGTTCGCCCGTACCGAACAGACCGTCAGCCTGATCAACAGGCGCGACCTCAATGTACTGGGCCGGCGCTTGTACGCAGCGTTCGAGCGCAAGGCCGGCAAGGTCGAATTCATCAACCCCGGCATTGCCCCGGACCTGGCCGAAGACACGCTGACGCTGGTGCAGTCGCCTAACCGCAAGGAGCCCGACCAGCACCACTGGGGCCTGTACAACGGCAGCCTCACCGCCCTGGAGTGGGAGCACTTTGCACCGATCAAGCGCAGCCGTGACCTGCTCGAAATGCTCACCTGGTGCCACCGCAACGGCGTGATCGACAGCAGCACACGCCTGGCCCTGCACCCGGGCACCAGCGACATGACCGAGTTCGAACTGTTCAACCTGCTGGGCAGCCTGCAGCAAACCCTCCCCCTGCCCTTGCCCAGCGTCGATGAAACCCGCCTGCTGCGCTCGGCGGTGCCCGACGAGGTGTTGCTGCTGATCAACGTCGGCGTCGATCCGCTCAAGCACCACCGCGACCTGAATATCCTGATGACCACCGAGCGCACCGACTCCCTGAGTTACGCCGGTGTGCGCGACAACCTGGTGCTGACCCTGGACCAGGTCACCCTCAACAGCTGGAACGAGGTGATGGTCAGCCGTTACGACGGGCCCCACGCGCTACTCGATTGCCTGCGCGACTACCTCAACCAGTTGCCTCTCGACCATCTGCCGCGCCTGCGCGTGCGCTGCTTCTGCCACAACCGTGCGCCGTTCATTGCCCAGCGCGTGGAGGAGATTTTCGACACCGCGCAACACTTGATGCTGGGGCAATCCAACCACCGTTACCTGCTGCAGGTGCAGCAGCACTATCACGTGATGGAGTTGACGCCGGGCCAGGCCAACCATGTGTCGCTGCCGACTCAGCAAGCACTGATCGCCTACCTGGGCGAAGAACTGGCCAGTTACAGTCCCTGGCACCTGGATGCCATGGCCCTGGAAGGTCACGACCTGGCGCTGTTGCTGCCGATGGGCCTGGCCGATTGCGTGCAGGTGTTCTACCGGGTCAATGAAGGCTTCGCCGAGCTGTATGTGCTGGATGAGTTCAACGCGCTCTGGCAACAGCGCTTGCCGTTTCACGACGAGCAGAGCCTGCTGGCGCCGTTGCAGCGTTTTCTGCAATCGATCATCTATCGGCGTGACGCGTTATCGCCGCTTGACCCACAGCAACCGCAGGGCGCAGTCCAGGTCCTGTATTACCAACTGCTGCCTTCGGGCAGCAACCGCGCGCGCGGGGTCGAGCCGCGTCCGGCGCCTTCGACGCCGGCCAACACGTCCTTTTATGAGGTGCAGGCAATCATCGCCAGGGCGGCGCCAGGCCAGGTGGGCATTACCCTGTACTGCAATCAGCGGGAGTTTTGCGAACTGGAATTCGGCGACCAGCTGTTCACCGTGGTCGCCCGGGAAATCGTCGGGCAACGCCGGGAAACCGAGCGCTACCGCTGCTACATCACCGACCTCGACCTGTCCGGCCTGCTCGGTGATGTGCAAAGTCCGAGCAACCTGTACCTGCGCTACAAGGCCGAACTGGAAGTGTCGCTGAACGAGGCACTCAGCCAGATTTAAAGCGGAAAGGCGCCGCCGTCCTTTGGCTGGCCTTCGACGCTGAGCAACTCCAGCTTGAGGGTCTTGCCGCCGGGCGCCGGCCAGTCGATGTGCTGGCCAACCTGCAGGCCGAGCAGCGCGCTGCCGACCGGCGCCAGGATCGAAACCTTGCCTTCGTCGGCATTCGCGTGCTTTGGGTACACCAGGGTCAGGTGGTAGTCCTTGCCGCTGCCTTGTTCGCGGCAATGCACGCTGGAGTTCATGGTCACGACACCCGCAGGCACTTCATCGTGGCCAACCACGTCGGCGCGGTCGAGTTCGGCTTGCAACGCTTCGACACCGGGAAACTCGTCGCCCAGGCGGTCGATCAGTTGCTCCAGACGCTGCACGTCAAGACGGGTGAGGATGATGGACGGTGCGGTGGTCATGATTCAGGCAGACTCCTTTTTTCTGCACAAAAAAGCAAAACCCCGCCAGGAAAGGCGGGGTTCTCACGGGCCTCGATGGGTTGAGGCGTAGCCGGACACTACCACAGCGTCACAAATAAACAAGACGACCTCAGGCGAGTGCCCGGCGCTGCTCGGCCTCGGCACAGATAGTGCGCCGCCGGGCATCGTCGGCGGAGCGCCATTCGCGGATGTCTTCCACGTGACGGAAGCAGCCACGGCAGACTTTCTCATCGTCCAGGCGACACAAACTGATACAAGGTGACGGCACCGCCGGGCTCACATTACTGAACAGCGGCTTGGGCGGACGCGTGGGGGCAGGCTGGCTCACGGTCAAATCTCGTCGAAATCCAGCTCGGCGCCGGATTGTTCCAGAACCAGACGGGTCAGCATCTCGCTGAGCAGCTCATCGCTGGTATCGCACTGCCAGTTGTTGTCTTCTTCGTTGTAGTCGAAGTGAAAACCACCGGAACGTGCCGCCAGCCACAACTGCCGCAACGGTTCCTGCCGGCTGAAGATCAACTGAGTGCCGTTCTCGAACTTGACCGTCAACACGCCGGCCGAGTTTTCCAGGTCCACGTCCAGGCCGCTGTCGTCGAAAATATCCTCCAGCGCCTGCTGGGTAGAATCCACCAGATCGTGAAAACGGGCTTCGGTCAAACTCATTGTGGCAACCTCAAAAGTGTCGGGTTCTGCTCAAGCGCCGCACGATACGGAGGCGCCTGCGTGAATGCAACGGATACCGATTTCATTACCGATGACGGTACGAATTATCACCGGCCAGCGTAGCTCTATTCCCGAACAAGTCGGCAAACCCCCGCCGGACGGGTATTTCGGCGCATAGGCAAGCTGCCGGGTGGTCGGTATACTCGGGCGCAATTAATGCATATTCAAGGATTTCGCCATGAAGCGCCTGATCTCTTCCCTTGCTGCGCTCGTCGCGGTCGCTTGCCTCGTTAGTGCTTGTGGACAAAAAGGCCCACTGTACCTGCCCGATGACAGCAAGGACCCCAACGAACAGGCGCAATCGTCGCAGAAGCCTTCAAAAGCGCACAAGCACGACACTTACTAAGGGAACACCATGGACGCTTTTAACTACCGGGACGGTGAGCTGTTCGCGGAAGGCGTGGCGTTGTCGGCAATTGCCGAGCGCTTTGGCACCCCGACCTACGTGTACTCGCGTGCGCACATCGAGGCGCAGTACCGCTCCTTCACCGACCCGCTGAACGGCGTGCCGCACCTGGTGTGCTACGCAGTCAAGGCCAACTCCAACCTGGGCGTACTCAATGTCCTGGCGCGTCTGGGCGCCGGTTTCGACATCGTGTCCCGTGGCGAGCTGGAGCGCGTGCTCGCCGCCGGCGGCCAGGCTGACAAGATTGTGTTCTCCGGTGTCGGCAAGAGCCGCGACGACATGCGCCGCGCCCTGGAAGTAGGCGTGCACTGCTTCAACGTCGAATCCACCGACGAGCTGGAGCGCCTGCAGGTTGTGGCCGCCGAGCTGGGCGTTCGCGCGCCGATCTCGCTGCGCGTCAACCCGGACGTCGACGCCGGCACCCACCCGTACATTTCCACCGGTCTCAAAGAGAACAAGTTCGGCATCGCCATTGCCGACGCCGAAGACGTGTACATCCGCGCCGCCCAACTGCCGAACCTGGACGTGCTGGGCGTCGACTGCCACATCGGCTCGCAACTGACCAGCCTGCCACCGTTCCTCGATGCCCTCGACCGCCTGCTGGCGCTGGTCGACCGCCTCGGCGACTGCGGCATCTACCTGCGCCATATCGACCTCGGTGGCGGTGTGGGCGTGCGTTATCGCGACGAAGAGCCGCCGCTGATCGCCGACTACATCCAGGCTGTGCGCGAGCGTATCGAAGGCCGCGACCTGGCGCTGTTGTTCGAGCCAGGCCGCTACATCGTCGCCAATGCCGGCGTGCTGCTGACTCAGGTCGAGTACCTCAAGCACACCGAACACAAGGATTTCGCCATCGTCGATGCGGCGATGAACGACCTGATCCGCCCGGCGCTGTACCAGGCATGGATGAATGTCACCGCCGTGGCCCCTCGCGACAGCGAAGCGCGCGCCTACGATATCGTCGGGCCGATCTGCGAGACCGGCGACTTCCTGGCCAAGGATCGTCAACTGGCGCTCGCCGAAGGCGATCTGCTGGCCATTCATTCGGCCGGCGCCTATGGGTTTGTCATGAGTTCCAACTACAACACGCGCGGGCGTACCGCCGAGGTGCTGGTGGACGGTGATCAAGCATTTGAAGTGCGTCGCCGCGAGACGGTAGCCGAGTTGTATGCTGGCGAAAGCCTGCTGCCGGAGTAAGCCATGCTGCTGCGTTTTACCAAGATGCACGGGCTGGGTAACGATTTCATGGTCCTCGACCTGGTCAGCCAGCACGCGCACATCCTGCCCAAGCACGCCAAACAATGGGGCGACCGGCACACCGGCATTGGTTTCGACCAGTTGCTGATCGTCGAGGCGCCGAGCAATCCGGAGGTGGATTTCCGCTACCGGATCTTCAACGCCGACGGCACCGAAGTGGAACAGTGCGGCAACGGCGCCCGCTGCTTCGCGCGCTTTGTGCTGGACAAGCGCCTGACCGCCAAGCGCCAGATCCGCGTCGAGACCAAGGGCGGCGTGATCGAGCTGGATATCCGCAATGACGGCCAGATCAGCGTCAACATGGGCGCGCCGCGCCTGGTGCCGGCGGACATCCCGTTCCAGGCCGACGCACAGGCCGCAAGCTACCCGTTGGACGTGGACGGCAACAGCGTCGAGATCGCCGCCGTGTCCATGGGCAATCCCCATGCGGTGCTGCGGGTCAATGACATCAACAACGCGCCGGTGCATGAACTGGGGCCGAAGATCGAGCATCATCCGCGCTTTCCGGCGCGGGTGAACGTGGGCTTCATGCAGGTGATCGACCGCTCCCGCGCGCAACTGCGTGTGTGGGAACGCGGCGTCGGCGAAACACAGGCCTGCGGCACCGGTGCCTGCGCCGCCGCCGTGGCCGCGATCAGCCAGGGCTGGATGGATTCGCCGCTGCTGATCGACCTGCCCGGTGGACGCCTGTCCATCGAATGGGCAGGCCCGGGCCACCCGGTACTAATGACCGGGCCGGCCTCGCGCGTCTACGAAGGACAGGTCCGTCTATGAGTGAGCCAAGCCAATGACCGATAAACCTCGAGTACCCGCACACGCTACCCCGAGCGAAAGTCTGGAGGCCGCTGCAGTCGCGGCGTACCTTGAGGCTAATCCGGACTTCTTCGTCGAACACGAAGAGCTGCTGCCGGCCCTTCGTATTCCGCACCAGCGCGGCGATACCGTGTCGCTGGTGGAGCGGCAGATGAAGATCCTGCGCGAGCGCAACATCGAAATGCGCCATCGGCTCTCGCACCTGATGGACGTGGCCCGTGATAACGATCGCCTGTTCGACAAGACCCGTCGCCTGATCCTGACCCTGATGGACGCCGCCAGCCTGGAAGAAACGGTAATGGCCGTCGAGGACAGCCTGCGTGAGGACTTCCAGGTGCCTTTTGTCAGCCTGATCCTGTTCAGCGAAAACCCGATGCCGGTAGGGCGCTGGGTCAGTGGCAGCGACGCACAGACCGCCATCGGCGGCCTGTTGTCCGAAGGCAAGAGCATCAGCGGCACCTTGCGTGAACACGAGCTGGACTTTCTGTTCGGTGCCGAACAGCGCAAGCAGATCGGCTCCACCGCCGTGGTCGCCCTTAGTCACCAGGGTCTGCACGGCGTACTGGCCATCGCCAGTCGTGACCCGCAGCACTACAAAAGTTCGGTAGGCACGCTGTTTCTGACCTACATCGCCGAAGTGCTGGGCCGCGTGTTGCCGCGCTACACCACCGCCCTGCGCGCGGTGCGCTAGCCATGCAAGGGCAACTGGACGCTTATTGCGCGCACCTGCGCAACGAGCGCCAGGTGTCGCCGCACACCCTGGAAGCCTACCGGCGCGACTTGAACAAGGTGCTGGCCTGGTGCGAAAAGCAGCACGTCACCAGCTGGAAGGACCTGGACATCCAGGCACTGCGCAGCCTGATCGCCAGGCTGCACCAGCAAGGCCAGTCGTCGCGCAGCCTGTCGCGCCTGCTGTCGGCGGTGCGCGGCCTTTACCATTTCCTGAACCGCGAAGGCTTGTGCGACCACGATCCGGCCAATGGCCTGTCGCCGCCCAAGGGCGAACGGCGCCTGCCCAAGACCCTCGACACGGACCGCGCCCTGCAATTGCTCGATGGCGCGGTGGAGGATGATTTCCTCGCCCATCGCGATCAGGCAATTCTGGAGCTGTTCTACTCCTCGGGGCTGCGCCTCTCGGAGCTGACCGGCCTGAACCTCGACCAACTGGACCTCGCGGATGGTCTGGTGCAGGTGCTGGGCAAAGGCAGCAAGACCCGCGTCCTGCCGGTCGGTAGAAAGGCCCGCGAAGCCCTGCAACTGTGGTTGCCGTTGCGGGCGCTGGCCAATCCGGTGGACGACGCAGTATTCATCAGCCAGCAAGGCCGGCGACTGGGGCCGCGAGCCATCCAGGTGCGGGTCAAGGCGGCGGGCGAGCGTGAGCTGGGGCAGAACCTGCACCCGCACATGCTGCGGCACTCTTTTGCCAGCCATCTGCTCGAATCCTCCCAGGACCTGCGCGCGGTCCAGGAACTGCTCGGCCACGCCGACATCAAGACCACGCAGATCTACACCCACCTGGACTTCCAGCACCTGGCAACGGTGTACGACAGCGCCCATCCACGGGCCAAACGCATCAAGGGCGGCGACTCATGAGTATCAAGCTGATCACCTTCGACCTGGACGACACGCTCTGGGACAACGTACCCGTCATCATCAGCGCCGAAGCATCGATGCGCGAATGGCTGGCGCTCAATGCATCCAAAGTCGGCGACCTGCCCCTGGAGCATTTCGCCAGCCTGCGCCAGCAAGTGCTGCAGCGCCATCCGGAGCTCAAACACCGTATCAGCGTGCTGCGCCACCGCGTGCTGATGCTGGCCTTCGAGGAAGCGGGCTACCCACAGCCTGAAGCCACGCAAATGGCCGACATCTGCTACGAGGCGTTCATCCACGCACGGCATCAGCTCACCGTGTTCCCCGACGCCGAGCCCATGCTCAAGGCGCTGCGCCAGCACTTCCTGCTCGGCGTAATCACCAACGGCAACGCCGACGTGCAGCGTGTGGGCCTGGCGGATTATTTTCACTTTGCGCTGCGCGCCGAAGACATCGGCATCGCCAAGCCGGACTCGCGATTGTTTGAGGAAGCGCTGCAACGTGGCGGCGTGGCGGCCAGTGAGGCGGTGCATGTGGGCGATCATCCCGGGGATGATATTGCCGGCGCGCAGCAGGCCGGGTTGCGTGCGGTGTGGTTCAACCCGACGGGCAAGGCGTGGGAGGCGGACAAGCACCCGGATGCCGAGATTCGCAGCCTGACGGAGTTGCCGGGGTTGCTCGCAGGCTGGAAGTGACGCGCTTGCTGCAACACTGAGTATCAATTGTGGGAGGGGCTTGCTCCCGATAGCGGGCTGTCAGCCCATACACCTGTTGGCTGACCCACTGCTATCGGGAGCAAGCCCCCTCCCACATTGCCTTGTGTTGATTTATAAATTTGTATCAGTGTCCCGTCCTGAATAAGGTTTACACCTTCTGACCTTTCTTCAGGAGGACTCAATGGATACGGGAAAAAGGCGCAGCCAACGCGATTACACGCTAGCTTTTAAATTGTCGGTCGTAGACCAAGTCG
>NZ_CAKLBR010000011.1:0-146099 GCF_920984685.1 Pseudomonas sp. Leaf59
GGCACCTCGCCTGGGCTCGGTGTGCCCTCACGCAGGCTTTGGAGCGTGGGCCGCCGCGATGGGCCATCCT
Source organism: Pseudomonas sp. Leaf59 (assembly GCF_920984685.1). NCBI lineage: Bacteria > Pseudomonadati > Pseudomonadota > Gammaproteobacteria > Pseudomonadales > Pseudomonadaceae > Pseudomonas > Pseudomonas sp. Leaf59. The sequence goes on from NZ_CAKLBR010000011.1 coordinate 71, forward strand.
TGGCCCAGCGCGGCTAACCCGGCGTCCTGCCGGGTTACCCACGCTCCAAAACCTGCGCTCGGCCAGCGTGTTTGACGGGGCGCTTCCAGATCAAAAGCAAAAGCAAAAGCGCGGCGGCCTGAGAGCCGACCGAAATGGTCTGCCGAACGCTGTACAAAATGTGGGAGGGGGCTTGCTCCCGATGGCGTCGGCGCAGCAAACATTGATGCTGAAGACCCACCGCTTTCGCGGGCAAGTCGAATCGTCGCACCACCGCTCCCACAGGAGATCTGAGCTTAACTGACTGACATTAGGGCTTGTCCTGCGTTGGGGTGCGAAGCGCCCCCAGTGAAGGAGAACGCGATGTACCTGATACGGCTCAGCGCCTGGTTTTGGGGCTGCTGCGCAGCCCAACGCAGGACAAGCCTGCTCGCCACAGGGAATGGCATTAGAGTCAGATTCGCTGTTGATACGGCAACAAACGCAGCCCGCTGGCCACACTGCCCACCAGCGCGAACGCACACCCCAGCCACAGCGCGTAGTGCGGGCCGCTGCTCACGGACAGGTGAAAACACAGGGCCACCAACGAGGCGCCCAGTGTCTGCCCCAGCAGCCGCGAAATCGCCACGATGCCGCTGGCCCCGCCACTGCGTGCCAAAGGGGCGCTGGTCATCAGGGCCTTGAGATTGGGCGACTGGAAAAACCCGAAACCGGCGCCGCACAACGCCATGCGCCAGCCGATATCAAATGCCGAGGCCTCATTGCCCAGCGTCGCCAGCGCGCCCATGCCGAGGCTCAGCATCAGCAGGCCGACGCCGCACAACAGGCCCAGGGACACCCGATCCGCCAGACGCCCGGCCACCAACGCCATCACCGCCACCACCGCTGGCCATGGCGTCATCAGAAACCCGGTCTCCACCTGGCTATGGCCCAACGCCGCCTGCAACAGAAACGGCAGTGACACAAACGCCAGGCCCTGGGCGCTGAACGCGCAAATGGCGGTAAGGGAGGACAAGGCAAATACCGGGCGCTTGAACAGGTCCACCGCCAGCATCGGCGCCGGGTGCCCGGCCTCGCGGCGCAGCAGCAGGGCACCGCACACCGCTGCCAGCGCCACCAGCCCGATGGTCGATGCACCCTGCGCGCCATGCACGGCGGCGCCCAGGCCCAGCACCAGCAACGCGAACAAACCGGCACACAGCAACGCTGCCAGACGATCAAAGGCGTGCCCGCTGATCGGCAGCGTGGGCAGCGAGCGCACCCCCAGGCCCAGGGCCAAGAGCCCCAACGGCACATTGATCAGGTACAACCAGTGCCAACTGGCCACCGAAAGAATCGCCGACGCTGCCGTCGGCCCCAGCGTAAACGCCAGCCCCACCACCAGCGAGTTATAGCCCAGGCCCCGCCCGAGCATCTTCGAGGGGTAGATATGGCGCAGCAACGCGGTATTGACGCTCATCAACGCCGCCGCCCCCAGCCCCTGGGCCACACGCGCGGCAGTGAGGGTCAACAGCGAACCGGCCAGCCCGCACAACAGCGACGAGACGATAAATAGCAGCAGCCCGCCCAGGTACACGCGGCGATGCCCCAGCACATCGCTCAACGACGCAAACGGCAGCACCGTTGCGATGATCGCCAACTGGTAGGCGTTGACCACCCAGATCACCGAGGCCGAATCGGTGCCGATACCTTCGGCCAGGGTCGGCAACGCCGTGTTGACGATGGCCGTGTCCAGCGTCGCCATGCCGATGCCCAGGGACAGCGCGATAACGGCCGGCAGGCGTTTATTGAGGGCAAGCCCATCGGCAACAGAAGACATGAACGCTCCGCACGGGTGACAAGGGGCCTGTAGGTTACGGGCAGCGCGGATTTTTTTCAGGCAACAATCGGCTGGCTGTCAAAATATTCATCCTGGGGCGAGCAAGGTTCAGTTAAACGCAGACTCGCTGTGGGAGCAGAGGGTCAGCAAACATTGATGCTTACTGACCCACCGCCATCGGGAGCAAGCCCCCTCCCACATTGTGTACAGCGTTCGGCAAAGCTGCGTAGCCCTTGCCATCGAGCCGGTGGATGGGTAACTCTCTCGTCATGTTTGGACACTATTCCCGGGGTAGCGACATGACCACCAGCAACCTGCTCGCCCAGCTGTTTCCCACCGCCTCCACCGATATTCCCGAACAATTTCGCCTCGCCGCGCCGATTGAACAGCGTGATTACCTGGTCGATGGCCGCTTGCAGGTCTGGAACGGCCCGCTGGCCCGCGTGCAAAGCCCGGTGCAGTTGGGTGATGAACGCGTGCACATCGGCAGCACGCCGTTGCTGGACGCCGACACCGCTCTTACCGCGCTCGACGCCGCCGTGCGTGCTTACGACCGCGGCCAGGGTGAGTGGCCGACGATGCGCGTGGCGGAGCGTATCCAGCATGTCGAAGCATTCCTGCGGCGTATGCGCGAACAGCGCGACGCGGTGGTCAAGCTGCTGATGTGGGAGATCGGCAAGAACCTCAAGGACTCGCAGAAAGAGTTCGACCGCACCTGCGACTACATCACCGACACCATCAATGCCCTCAAGGAACTCGACCGTCGCTCCAGCCGCTTCGAGCTGGAACAGGACACCCTCGGCCAGATCCGCCGCGTGCCGCTGGGCGTCGCATTGTGCATGGGCCCTTACAACTATCCACTGAACGAGACCTTCACCACGCTGATCCCGGCGCTGATCATGGGCAATACCGTGGTGTTCAAGCCCGCCAAGCTCGGCGTGCTGCTGATTCGTCCGTTGCTGGAGGCGTTTCGCGACAGCTTCCCGGCCGGGGTGATCAACGTGATCTACGGCAGCGGCCGCGAAACCGTGAGCGCGCTGATGGCCAGCGGCAAGATCGATATCTTTGCGTTTATCGGCACCAACAAGGCCGCCAGCGATTTGAAAAAGCTGCACCCCAAGCCGCACCGCCTGCGCGCGGCCCTGGGCCTGGATGCGAAAAACCCCGGCATCGTGCTCCCGGAGGTCGACCTGGATAATGCCGTGAGCGAAGCGGTCACCGGCGCTCTGTCGTTCAACGGCCAGCGCTGCACCGCGTTGAAAATCCTGTTTGTGCATGAGGATGTGGTTGAGCGTTTCATCGAAAAATTCAATGCCAAACTGGCCACGCTCAAGCCAGGCATGCCGTGGGAAGATGGTGTGTCGCTGACGCCGCTGCCGGAGGTGGGCAAGGTCGACTATCTCAACGCGCTGGTGGCCGATGCCGCGCTGCACGGCGCCAAGGTGGTCAACCCGAATGGCGGCGAGAGTCGCGGCTCGTTTTTCTACCCGGCGGTGTTGTACCCGGTGAACCCGCAGATGCGCGTATACCACGAAGAGCAGTTCGGCCCGGTGGTACCGATCGTGCCCTACCGTGATCTGGACAAGGTAATCGACTACGTGCTCGATTCTGACTTCGGCCAGCAATTGAGCCTGTTCGGCACCAATGCCGTGGAAGTCGGGCGGCTGGTAGACGTTTTCGCCAACCAGGTGGGCCGTATCAACATCAATGCCCAGTGCCAGCGCGGGCCGGACACTTTCCCGTTCAACGGGCGCAAGAACTCGGCCGAAGGCACGCTGTCTGTGCATGACGCACTGCGCGTGTTCTCGATTCGCACCCTGGTGGCAACGAAGTTCCAGGAAAGCAACAAGGCGTTGGTCAGCGATATTCTGCGTAACCGGGATTCAAGTTTTCTGACCACCGATTACATCTTCTGACGAATGTGGGAACTGGTTTACCTGCGATGCAGGCTCCTCGGTCTGTCTGCCACGCAGCGGTGAGGCTATCGCAGGCAAGCCAGTTCTCACAGTGGATAGCATTTCCCCCTGATTACCGAGGTCACTTTACTACCGATGAATTTGCCCCTGTTTGCCCGGCGCCTTTTGCGCCCGTTGCTGGACCCCTACCGCCGCTATCGCCATGCCAAGCTGATCCACGCCGTGCGCGTGTCCATCGGCTTGCTGGCGACAATCCTGCTCACCACCGGGCTCAACCTGCCCCACGGCGAATGGGCGTCGGTGACCATGCTCATCGTGATCGGCGGCTTGCAGCACCACGGCAACATCGGCAAAAAGGCGGTGGAACGCGCCTACGGCACCTTGATCGGTGCCAGTGTCGGCTTGCTGTTAGTGGTGCAACAGGCCTACTTCGGCCTGCCGCTGTTGACCTACCTGCTGATGTCGGTGGTGTGCGGGTTCTTTTCCTATCACGCCATCGGCAAGGGCGGCTACATCGCGCTGCTGTCGGCGATCACGGTGTTTATCGTGGCCGGGCACGGCGACAATCCGATCTCGGACGGCTTGTGGCGCACCGTGGACATCCTGATCGGCATCGCACTGGCGCTGGCGTTTTCGTTCGCCCTGCCGCTGTACGCGGTGTACTCCTGGCGCTACAACCTGGCCAGTGCGTTGCGCGACTGTGCGGCAATCTACAGCCGGATTATCGGTGGCCAGTCGGTGACCGACGATGAACACCTCAAGCTGCTCAACCGCCTGAACACGGCGATGGTGCAACTGCGCTCGCTGATGCCGTCAGTGTCCAAGGAGGTGCGCATTTCCCTGACCGAACTGGACGCCATCCAACGGCACCTGCGCATGTGCATCAGCACCCTGGAGATTCTTGGCAATACCCGGCCAGACCCGCGTGATGAGCAGGCGATGGCGCGTATGCAGATGATGTTGAAGTCCGAGCACCGACAGATTCGGGTGCAACTGGTAGGGATGGCGCGGGCATTGAAGTCGGGGTTTACCGAACGGCTGGATCGGCCTGCGGCTCACGCAACGGATGGCGGTGGGCTGCAAGCGCCGGTGCACAGTGCACTGGACGGGTATCGGTTGCTGACGCTGCAATTAGCGGGGAATGTGGAGGGGATGCGCCAGCAACTGGCGAGAACGTCGAGTCATTGGCGGATTTGAGGGATAAAAACAGGGACAGTCTACGGTTAAGTAGAGCTGTCCCACTTACTATTAATTTATAAAATCTAACACAAACACCCTATACGTTATGTCTTGGTCCAACTGAATAGGTTTGACCTAGCATTGAGATCATAGGACTCTTGGACATATATAAATGTGGTAACGTTGGGAACATGAAAACCAGTCCAAGCTGACCAGGATGTAACGTTGGCGGGAACGAGGAACGAATATCCGCCAATATTGGAGTCCTTCACATACATATACCGTGCATAAGGCCTGGCATCACAGGTCCAGTAGAAATTCACGCCAGTACCCTCCGAGGCTAAATTCAACCTACCACCATTGGGTAAAACTCTGCCTGAGGATGCCACTATTGCATGTGTGATAACGGGCGGATTAAATTTAGGCTCCATCATGTAGGTCATTATCGGAAACAGCACGGCCCTGGTCGGATCACCCCCTTCATCAAACGCCACTGAGCATTTCACCTCAACCCTGCTGCCCTCTGGCAAAGCCGCAATCCTATCACGCAAAACGACTTTATCCACCAGTCCATTTCTGGCTTCATCTGCATTAACAGAGTAACCCTCCAACACTTTCAGCTCAATACCTGCCGCCGTGATAGTCAGCCATACTTTTTGCCCTGCTTTAATCAGCGGCCACTTAGCCACTGCCACTTCTCTACTGTAAAAAGCTTTCCAAAACAACGTCGAACCCGAGGTCAAGCCATTAATCAACGGACTCGGCAATTTGCCAGGAACAATGGTTGCCACCGTGACCGTTTGAACAACCGAAGCGATGGTTTTACCACCCCGTACAATCGAGTAGCTCAACTGCACTTTACTGTTTACGCTTTTATGCACGACCTGAGCCGATGTCAGATCAAATATTACTGAGCCGCTCGTCTGGCCTCCCAGTGTTGTCTGATATTGAGTGCCATCCTGATACATCCATATCAATGTGATGCTATCCGTCGCGAGCATGCCTGGGTACTTGACGGTCACACTTGTATAGTTCTCGATGGCCAACGGATCAACGGCCGTCTGTTGCCCGACGCTTGCGGCGCCATTGAGGACTGGATGAGGCAGCGCAGACCACTGGGCCGTGCCCACCACCCTCACCACCGTACTGCCCGAGCGGTTCAACAACGTGCCATCAGCGGTTTGCCATTCGAACGCAATGCGGATGGTGGCGTCCGTCAGGGAGGTGATGATGTCGTTGGCGATGGCAATGGTTTCTCCCCCCAGGTTGTTGTCCCTAACCGCAGGCAAGCGCAGGGTTCGGGTGGACTCGCCGTATTCGGTTTTCTGCGTCACCGTCAATATCAGCACAATCCGGTTAGGGGGGCTGGGGTCCAGCGGGTCGTCGGGCAGAATCACCCGCGCTGCAAAGCGTGCCGTGCTGGATTGATCGAGGTCCACCGTGGTGGCTCTGACGCCTTCAAGCAGGAAGATCGGCGGCCTGAGCAGATTGAGGTCCAGCTCGCTGTTCAGAATGTAGGGCTTTGAATACGCGTACTTCTCCCCGGAGACGTTGTTCACCACGTCTCGCACCATAAACGCCACGCCGACCGGACCCAACTGATTGCCCTGCAAAATCACCTGCTGGCTGATAAACATGCGAATCGGCCCGGGCCCGGCGGCCTCGGCGGGGCTGACCACATGATCGATGGTGGTCGCGCCATAGGCCAGCGTGATGGTGTCGTTCTTGCGCATGTTTTCGTACTTTTTGATCTGGCACCACAGCCCGTTCCTGGTATTGGCCTGATTGATGATCGAGCCATCCGGGAAGCCCTCGATGGTCAGGAACAACCCCCGGTGGTACTGCTCCGAGGCCCAGAATGTGAGGCCGCCGGGACGCAGGGTCTTGACCAGGTACTTTTGAGGAAATCCATCCGCCTGTTGCCCGCTGGCAGCACGCGTGACCCGGCCGAACACGTCGGATTCGCCTTCGCGAATTTTGGTCTTGGGGATCGACAGGTTATAGCGGTCGGAAATCTTCGTGACGACGTCCTGAGCCACCGGCAGCGACGAGTTGCCCCAGTAGAGGGCGAAGCTGTCGTTTGCAACGGACGCGTACCAGTTCTCGAACGTGAAGAGCGCATTGGGGTCCGTTTCGCGCTGGCCCAGACCCCACTCAGCGGTTTCCGGGTAGGGGGTAGCCGTCAACGGTATGGCGGGGTATACCGAATAGGGCGGCGAGAAAAGCGTGTCAGTCGCAGTGGTCATAGCCATCACCTTGCGGGGTTGAGTCGCGCAGTGGCGGCGCGACGGGCAAGGTGAATGAGGCGCCTGGGAGGCGGAGTGAATCTACTGTCAGAATTGACAGTGGCGACGAGTGGTAAGACGCAGGGATGCGGGGCGGCAGACGAAGATGGCAAATCAGGTGAGGCGTTGAGTACGGAAAAAAGGGACAGCCTGCCGTTAAGTAGGCTATCCCTTTATGCTATCTCCCGCTACACATGCGAACAGTCTAAAAAATGGGCAAATTTACGTTCAAGTAAATTTACCCAACCGCTAGACAATTTCTCAATACAGGGCCGCAAAAAAATCAATACGGGCGAAGAAGTACAGTTGCGGTCTCGCGCCACAGTGTAGATATAGGTTCACGAGCTCCGGTAACACGATTATTGACAAGGGATGTTCCGTTAACAACCTGCCCAGTTGTCCATTGATAGTAAGAAAAATTAGCCGGCAATTTCATCGGCGTACTTCCCAATACTGTATACAGCAACGCCCATTCCTCCTCTGTTAACCCGCGCGCACCTGGATAACTCGCACCCAGAGCGCGTAAATTAACGAAATAGTTGGCGTGGCCATCCTTTGGATCCCCCCACCCTACGATCGCGAAAAGCCAGCAGTTCGTTATCGTGACAGGATAACTAACGGTACTCCCATTTTTATCACGCGCAGTAATAATTGCCGAGCCATTACGCACCCCTGTAACCTTCCCAGTATTGATGTCAACTTGAACTGCCCCCCCTGTTTCCGAAAAAACATACGGAGGACTTCCTCCCTCAGGCAATCGGGTAATTGTCTTTCCAGGAAAATCGGCAATCAGCGGACTATTATCTAAAAAAATGCTAAATTTAGACAGCACTACAGGTGAGGTATCTATTTTTAACGGTGAGGGACGTGCAGCCGTGCCCACTACCCTCACTACGGTGCTGCCCGAGCGATTCAACAACGTGCCATCAGCGGTTTGCCACTCGAACGCCATGCGGATGGTGGCGTCCTTCAGGGAGGTGATGATGTCGTTGGCGATGGCAATGGTTTCTCCCCCCAGGTTGGTGTCCTTAACCGCAGGCAAGCGCAGGGTCCGGGTGGACTCGCCGTATTCGGTGTTCTGCGTCATCGTCAATATCAGCACAATCCGGTTAGGGGGGCTGGGGTCCAGCGGGTCGTCGGGCAGAATCACCCGCGCTGCAAAGCGTGCCGTGCTGGATTGATCGAGGTCCACCGTGGTGGCTCTGACGCCTTCAAGCAGGAAGATCGGCGGCCTGAGCAGATTGAGGTCCAGCTCGCTGTTCAGAATGTAGGGCTTTGAATACGCGTACTTCTCCCCGGAGACGTTGTTCACCACGTCTCGCACCATAAACGCCACGCCGACCGGCCCCAGCTGATTGCCCTGCAAAATCACCTGCTGGCTGATAAACATGCGAATCGGCCCGGGCCCGGCGGCCTCGGCGGGGCTGACCACATGATCGATGGTGGTCGCGCCATAGGCCAGCGTGATGGTGTCGTTCTTGCGCATGTTTTCGTACTTTTTGATCTGGCACCACAGCCCGTTCCTGGTATTGGCCTGATTGATGATCGAGCCATCCGGGAAGCCCTCGATGGTCAGGAACAACCCCCGGTGGTACTGCTCCGAGGCCCAGAATGTGAGGCCGCCGGGACGCAGGGTCTTGACCAGGTACTTTTGAGGAAAGCCATCCGCCTGTTGCCCGCTGGCAGCACGCGTGACCCGGCCGAACACGTCGGATTCGCCTTCGCGAATTTTGGTCTTGGGGATCGACAGGTTATAGCGGTCGGAAATCTTCGTGACGACGTCCTGAGCCACCGGCAGCGACGAGTTGCCCCAATAGAGGGCGAAGCTGTCGTTTGCAACGGACGCGTACCAGTTCTCGAACGTGAAGAGCGCATTGGGGTCCGTTTCGCGCTGGCCCAGGCCCCACTCAGCGGTTTCCGGGTAGGGGGTAGCCGTCAACGGTATGGCGGGGTATACCGAATAGGGCGGCGAGAAAAGCGTGTCAGTCGCAGTGGTCATAGCCATCACCTTGCGGGGTTGAGTCGCGCAGTGGCGGCGCGACGGGCAAGGTGAATGAGGCGCTTGGAATAATGATTGAATCTACTGTCAGAATTGACAGTGGCGACGAGTGGCAGCATCCAAAGCAACTAAAAATCGCCCGTTAAGGCTGAAACGACTATGAAACGCTTTTTCTTACATATTTTTCACGATTTATTCACACCCTGGGCCTTACTGTGAAGCCTCATCCGTTACAAATGCTGCACATTAAGAACCCGCCGCCCCAGCGGGTTTTTTTTGCCTGCAATTCGAGCTCAGCGCGTTGCCCTCGTCACAGGCGCTGCAGCTTCTTCACGAATGACGCGCTGGGTGTCCAGCACCCTGGCCAGCGCAGTTTGTGCTTCGGGGCTTTGCTGCGGCACACGGATCGCGGCCGACACCAGGGTAATCAGCTTGGCCATCACCTCGGCGTCAGTGGCCGGGCGACCAAGACTCATGGAGTTCATCAGCAGGCGCAGCTCGGTCCCGGCCATCACGCCGGAAATCGCCTTGAGCGCAAACTGCAGGCGCACGCCCAGTTCATTACGCGGCAGGTCCGGCAGCGCCAGGGCAAAAGCTTCGAAGAAACGCTGGAACACCGGCTGGTAATGCACCTTGAGGTATTCCTGGATAAACGGCGATGTATCGCTGTACACGCGACCGAGGAAGCGGATGAACGAGCGCCCCTCCCCGCTGCCCGGGTCGCTGCGCTCCAGGCCCATGGCCGGGGCAAACAGCACGCCGAGCAAGGTATCGCAGTCGAGCGGCCCGTCGGACTCGGCCTCACAGCGCGCGAGCAATTCCAGGCGCTGCTCGTTGAGCGGCTCGAGGCGCTGCATCAGCAGGGTTTTCATCAGGGAGTCCTTGTCCCCGAAGTGATAGTTCACGGCGGCCAGGTTCACCTGGGCACGCTCGGTTATCTGCCGTAACAAAACCGCGTCGTACCCGTACTTGATAAAGAGTGCCTCTGTCGCATCCAGCAATCGAGTCTTGGTAATGTTTGGCGTGCTGATTTTCTTAGCGACCATAAAGGTTCCACGGCGGAAATATTGTTTTAAAAAATAATTTGATTTTTTATACCGGGGCTGTCCCTTGAAAGCAAGTACTGACAGGTTGCCATACGATCGAAAGCCACGGTCCACGGGCCTCCAAACAGTAGTCGAGCGCGTGCTCGGCGGCGGCGTCCAGTTGTCGGATAAATCTTTGCCAAGCGTAAAACCGCTCTACCCCAATGGCTGGCGAAGCGCCTGGAACGCGGTTACTATTCAAACAATATTTTAAAAACAAGAAACAAATCAGTCCTCGACACGCCTCACGCAGCCCTCGAAGTTATTTCAACGTTTTTCCGAGAGGTGACGGCGGCATCCAGACTGCAGGCGTAGGCGACGATGACAGAGCACTTCGCGCAACCCCCATTGATCTCCCTGCAAGGCATCGGCAAGCGCTATCAACTGGCGGGGCAAGACCTGCCGATTCTCAATGACGTGTGCCTGTCCATCACGCGCGGCGACAGCTGCGGCATCCTCGGCGCCTCCGGCTCCGGCAAAAGCACCCTGCTCAATATCCTCGGCCTGCTGGATTTACCCAACGGCGGCCAGTATCGCTTTGCCGGCCACGATATCTTCAGCGCCACGCCGGATGAACTGGCGGCGATCCGCAACCAGCAGATCGGCTTCGTGTTCCAGAGTTTCAACCTGCTGCCACGCCTCAGCGCCCTGGACAACGTCGCGCTGCCCCTGAGTTATCGCGGCGTGTCGCGCCATGAATCGGTGATACAGGCGCTGCGCATGCTCGACCAGGTGGGCCTGGCCGAACGCGCGCACCATCACCCTGCCGACCTCTCCGGCGGCCAGCGTCAGCGCGTTGCCATTGCGCGGGCGCTGGTGGGCAACCCCTCGGTGATCCTCGCCGACGAACCCACCGGCAACCTCGACAGCAGCACCGCCCAGGACATCATGGACCTGCTGCTGACGCTCAACCGCGAGCAGCAGGTGACCCTGATCATCGTCACCCACGATGCGCAGATCGCCGAGCGCCTGCAGCGCAAGATCCTGGTGCGCAACGGCGTGGTGAACGAGGCCGGCCCATGAGCCTGCGCGTTGAACAGAGCCTGAGCCAACTGCTGCATGAAGCGTTCGTCAGCCTGCGCACCCTGGGCAAACGCTCGGTCCTCGCGTTGCTGGGCATTGTGATCGGCAGTTCGTCGGTGGTGGCGCTGATCAATATCGGCCACAACGCGGCAGTGGATGCCGCGATGATTTTCAAGGACATGGGCACCGACACCCTGATCGCGCAATTCCCGACCAAACGCAGCGGTAACCTGAGCATGCGCGCCCATCTCGACCTGGACGCCGTGCGCAGCGCCGTCCCCGGCATCGCCCATATCGGTGCGCTCAGCCTGTTCAGCGGCCCCGTCGTGTTCAACGGCCGCACGGCGAATGCCAACCTGGTCGGCACCACACCGGGTATCCACGAGGCCATGCGCCTGGTGCTGCGCGAAGGACGCTTCCTGTCGCCCTTCGATGCCAATGAAACCTACGCGGTGATCGGCGACCAGGTGGCCCAGGCCCTCGGCGCACCGGGTGATCCGCTCAGGCTGGGCGAGCGTGTGCGCATCCACGACTACCTGTTTCTGATCGTGGGCATTCTGCACAATCAGCCCCGGGCGATGCTGATGCCGGTGCAGGCCAACGAGTCGCTGTTCATCCCCGCCGAGGGCATGCGCCGCATCTACGCCAACCCGCAGATCGGCAATGTGATCATCCGCGCAGCGCCGGGGCAGGACATGGAGCGCATCGCCCGCGAAGCCGCCGCTGCGCTGCAACGTCAGCTGATCGACCACAACGTCGACATTACCGTGCCCCAGCAAATGATCGACGGCATGACCCGCCAGAGCCGCACCTTCGCCTATCTGCTGCTGGCCCTGGGCGCGATTTCGCTGGTGGGCGGCGGTGTCGGGGTGATGAACGTGATGTTGATGAACGTCTCGCAGCGGCGCCGCGAAATCGGCATTCGCATGGCGCTGGGCGCGCGCCAGCGGGATATTCGCAACCTGTTCCTGCTCGAAGCCGTCACCCTCACCGCTGTCGGCGCCGTCTGCGGCGCCGTGCTCGGCATGACGGCGGCGTGGCTGTATGCGTGGCTGTCGGGCTGGGTGTTTTCATTGGCGGTGGCGGCCCTGCCCCTGGGAGTGGGCAGCACGCTGCTGGTGGGCTTGTTCTTTGGCATTTACCCGGCGGTCTCGGCCTCCCGGTTGCAGCCGGTGGAGGCCTTGCGCGATGAGTAAATGGCTGTGGCTGCTGGCCCTGCTCAGCCTGCCCGGCATGGCCGCCGAGGTGGTGATCAAGCCGTCGGCACCGAGCACCTCCCGCAGCGGCTACGACCGAGGCGTGTCGCTGAATGCCCAGGCCACCAGCCTGACCCTGGGCGACGCCGTGTACCTGGGCCTGCGCAACAACCCGGCGATTCGCAGCGCGTACCTGCAGCGGGTCGCGCAGAAGTTCGACCTGCGGGTGGCCGAAGACGTGTTCAAGCCCAAGCTCACCCTCAACAGCTATTACCGTGGCACCCGCGGCTCCCAGGACAGCGCACGCAATGCCAACCTCGCACCGTCCACCAGCCTGCTCGGCGAATATGGCACGCGCCTGAGCATGGCCTGGACCCAGCAACTGAACAACGCCGACCGCGCCGGCCGATACCGCAGCGACGGCCTGGACCTGGCCGTCATCCAACCGCTGGCACGCGGCGCCGGCTGGGACGCCACCACCGCGCCGCTGCGTCTGTCGCGCCTGTCCGAACAGGCCAACCGCCTGAACCTCAAGGCCACCGTGGCGGGCACCATCAGCCAGATCATCGCCACCTACCGCGAATTGCTGCGCGCCCAGGAGCAACTGCTGATCGTGCAGGAAGCCCTCAAGCGCTCCAACACGTTGCTGGAGGTAAACAAAGCGCTGATCAGCGCCGGACGCATGGCCGAATTTGAAATCGTGCAGACCGAAGCCGATATCGCCACCCAGCAACTGGGCGTCGAAGAAGCGCAGAACCAGCTCGACAGCAGCCGCCTGGCGTTGCTGCGCCTGCTCGCGCTGGACCTGTCCACGCCGATTCGCGCCAGCGAAGCCCTGGAGGCCAGGCCCATGGAGATCGACAAGCGCCAGGCCTTCAACCTCGCGCAAACCCAGCAACCGGAATACCTTGCCGCCCTGCTCGGCAGTCAGCAGGCCGACCTCAACCTGGTGATCGCCAAGGACTCCGGGCGCTGGCAAGTGGACCTGGTGGCCGGCGCGAACCAGGTGCGCGACGCCTATGACAATGACAACGGGCGCAGTAACAACCGTAGCTGGGACAGCTACGCTGGCGTGCAGGTGCAGATCCCCATCGGCGACATCAGCACGCGCCAGGCCGAAGTGCGCGCGCGGGTGAATGTGGAAGATCAGGAGATCCGTATCACCGACGCCCGCCAGGAGCTCGAACGCTCGGTCAACGATGTGGTGCGTGACCTGGGCACCCGCTGGCGCCAGTATGAAATCTCGCGGCGCGCGGTGGAGCTGTCGCGGCGCAAGATCGAGATCGAGCGTGACAAACTCAGCGCCGGGCGCTCCACCAACTTTCAGGTGCTGAGCTTCGAGACCGACCTGCGCAACGCCGAGAACGCGCAGCTCAATGCGCTGATCGCTTACCTGAACGCCCAGACCCAGCTCGACCTGACGCTGGGCATGACCCTGGAAAGCTGGGAAATCGCCCTCAATGACTACTAATCAAAAACGCCTGCTGGTTGCTCTGTTGATCGTGCTGGCGGGCGCTGCCGGCCTGGCCCTGCGCAGCCCGGCGCAAACGCCGGGCAGCGCCGACGAGCAATGGCTGGCGGTGAAACCTGATCAGTTGGTGCACCAGATCGGCCTGGTGGGCAAAATCGAGCCCGACACTACCGTCACCCTCACGGCGCCGTTCGACGGCAATGTGCAGGCCAATCTGGTGGAGCAAGGCCAGCGCGTCGAAGCCGGACAGGTGCTGTTGCGCATGGACCCGGCCACCCTCGAGGTGCAACTGCGCGACGCCCTCTCCGCCCAGCTCAAGGCGCGCCGCGCCGTGCAGGACATGCAGGACTGGGACAGCAGCGCCAATGTGAGTCGCGCCCGCCGTAGCCTGCGCACCGCCGAAATGACCGCCGACACAACCCGGCGCAGGCTCAGCGAAAGCGAAGACCTGTTCAAGCGCGGCATCATCCCGCGCAACGAACTCGACGACCTCAAGCAGCAGGCCCGGCAGCAACAACTGGACCTGGCGGCAGCCCGCGCCGAACTGCAACAGGCCCAGGACCAGGGTCGCGGCGAATACCGGCAGATCGCCGATATGGAGCTGACCAACGCCACGGTGAAATACGAAGCGCTGCAACAACTACTCGCTGGCAAGGAGGTCAAGGCGCCGTTCTCCGGCATTGTGGTGCCCGCGCCCGGCAACAATTCGGCGCAAGCGGGCGGCAATACCAATGCCCCGGTGCAGTCCGGCAGCAAGGTCAGCCAGGGCCAGGTGCTGTTCGGGCTGGCGAATATCGAGCGGCTGAAAATCGTCGCCAAGGTCTCCGAACTGGACATCAACCAGTTGCACCAGGGCCAGGCGGTGGAGGTACTGGGCGATGGTTTTGATGGCGAGCGGCTGAGCGGGACGGTGAGCGTGGTCAGCGGCCTGGCGATTGCCAGTGAGGGCCAGGGCAGCGCGCAATTTCCGGTGACCCTGGCGATCCCCACACTTACCCCGCAGCAGTTGCAAAGGGTGCGCCTGGGCATGAGTGCGCGCCTGACCATCGTGACCTACAACAATGCGCAGGCAATGGTGGTGCCAGGCCAGGCGATTGGGGCGGATATGACCGTGGAATATCGCGCGGCGATGGATCAGCCGGTGGAGCGAGTGAAAGTGACCACCGGGCAATCGACGCCGCAGGGCGTGGAGGTGTTCGGCCTCAAGCCCGGCTTCGTGAAAATCCCGAGACCTTGAAGTATTGACTGCACATGAGCCATTTCAGCCCCCCACATCTCTGTGCCGAGCGGTTTTTTTGTGCCGAGCGGGCTTATTGTGGCGAGCGGGCTTGCCCCGCGTTGGGGTGCGAAGCGCCCCCAATCAAGCAAAACGCGGTGTACCTGATACGGCTCAGCGTCTGGTTTTGGGGCTGCTGCGCAGCCCAACGCAGGACAAGCCTGCTCGCCACAGGGAATCTGCGCTTAACTGAACGGCATTAGGGCTTGCCCCGCTCGCCACAACAAGCCCGTTTGTCACAGTAAGCACGCTTGTTACAGTAGGCCCGCTCGCACTTTTAGATCGTCGTCAGTTCCAGGGCCAGGGCCTTGGCCTGGAGTGCCACGTCGGTCACCGCTGTGCTTTCCCACCACATCCCGCGCAATGGCGGGCCCATGGCGAACAGGTGCGTGCTGACCCTACCCTGGGCATCGAGCACCGCACCGGTCGCATCCGCCGCGATTCCCAACGCCAGCGGGCCGGGCTGGATCAGCCCGCGCTTGAGCAACTGTTGCGGCAGCGGCCGGGCTACGCGGCGCCAGTCGTATTCGATGCCACTGGAGTTGATCAGCGCGGCGCCGCTCACCTGGGTAATGCCTTGCTCGCCGCGAAAACGCAGGCGAATGCTCACGCCGCTGGCGGCAGGCGCCAGGCCCTTGAACGATGCCGCCCGGATGCGCAATCGCCCCTGCGCCTGCAACCGCGCCACCAACTCGGCACTCAACGGCGGCGCACGGTGGTGATGGCTTTCCCACCACGGCCGTACATGCCGCACGAACTGACGCTTCTCGCCCTCGCTGGCCTGGCTCCACAGCCGGGCAATGTGCGCACGCACGGTGTCCAGCGGGGCCTGCCAATCAATGCCCTGCGCCAGCGCGCGGCGGCACTGGCGGCGAAGCGCGCGCAGTAATTGCCGAGGGCTGCGCAGCGCAGGTTCGGCGCTCAAAAAGTCCTCCCAGGCTGGCGGCTGCCGGCGCACATGGGGCAGCAGGCCGTGGCGTGAAAACACTTCGATCGGCCCACGATGCCCGGCCTGCTCAAGAGACACCACGGCGTCGACCATGGTCAGCCCGGAACCGATGATCAGCACACTTCCCTGCGGGTCGATCCGCGTCATCGCCTGCACGTCCCAAGGGTCCACCGCCGCTGCGTTGACGCCGCTGGAGTCGGTCTGTGGCGTGCGCGCCGCCGGGAACATGCCGGTGGCCAGTACGGCATGGGCACCGCGCAATTGCTCGCCGTTATCCAGGGTCAACAGCGCAGCGCCCGCCTCGACCTGCAGGTCGACCGCTTCAGCGCGGACATGCTCGACGGTGGAGGTGGACTGCGCCTGGGCTTCGGCCAGGCGCTGCTGCACATACAGGCCGAACAGCCCGCGTGGCGGGAACAATTCACTGACCGGCACGTGCTGCTGATCGGACTCCGGCCAGCCACCGGCGGCGATATGGTCGGTGAGCCACTGGGTCAGGTCATCGGCATTGTCCGGGTCGACGCTCATGCGCGCCGCGTTGCCGTTCAGCGTGTGGCCCAGCTCGACCGCGCTGTAGGCCTCGCCGCGTCCCAGCTCGGCGCGCGGCTCGATCACCAGGATTTGGCGTGTGCCGGGCAGGCGCAACAGCTGCACGGCGAGCATCGTGCCGCTCAGGCCGCCGCCGATGATCAGAACATCAGCGTTGCGGGTGGATTCAGTCATGCGGGTTGGCCCTTACTGTTTGCCCAGGTAAATATCGTGCAGGTCGCCCCGCGCCAGCAGTTCAGCGGCGCTGCCACTCAAGGCAACGCGCCCAGTATCCAGCACGTAGCCATGGGACGCATAGCTGAGCGCAACGTTTATGTTCTGCTCGGCGATCAAAAAACTCACCTGCTGCTCACGGTTGAGCTGGGCGATGATCGCGAAGATCTCCTGCACGATCATTGGCGCCAGGCCCATGGACGGCTCGTCGAGCAATACCAGCTCTGGGCGCGTCATCAACGCACGGCCAATCGCGACCATCTGCTGCTCACCTCCCGACGTGAGCCCGGCGCGGGTGTGGCGTTTGGTCTTGAGCCGTGGGAACCAGCAGTAGATGCGCTCCAGGTCCTGGGCCATGGCCTTGCGACTCAAGCGCCGCACAAAGCCGCCGCTGCGCAGGTTGTCTTCGACGGTCAACTGGCCGAATACGTGGCGACCTTCGAGCACGTGCACCATGCCCTGGCGCACACGCAGGCTGGGGTCGATACCGGCGAGGTCCTGCCCGGCGTATTCGATTACGCCCCGGCTGACTTCGGCACGCTCGGCGCGCACCAGCCCCGAGATGGCCTTGAGCGTGGTGCTCTTGCCCGCGCCATTGGCGCCGAGCAAAGCCACGATGGCGCCCTTGGGCACGCTCAGCGATACCCCGGCCACAGCCAGGATCGCGCCGTCGTAGATCACCTCAATGTCGTCGACCCTCAGCAGCGCCGGGCGCGCGGGTTGTGTGGCAGGTTGGTTCATGGTGTTGATCTCCGCTGCAGGTTTGAGTCGGCCAGCGCACCCCCAGCAAAGAGGGCTTCTGTGGCGAGCAGGCTTGTCCTGCGTTGGGCTGCGCAGCAGCCCCAAAACCAGACGCTGAGCCGTATCAGGTACACCGCGTTTTGCTTGATTGGGGGCGCTTCGCACCCCAACGCGGGGCAAGCCCGCTCGCCACAATAAGCCCACAAAATTTCCTTAACTGAACGGCATTAGGGCAAGCCCCGCGTTGGACTGCGCAGCAGCCCCGATAAAGGCGACTGCGGTCCGTGGACGCTGGTTTTGGGGCTGCTTCGCAGCCCAACGCAGGGCAAGCCTGCTCGCCACACCAAAAAGTTCGGCGGTTACAGCGCGCTTGCCTTGAGGTCGCGGTAGCCGGCGCCGGGGTGGTTGGGCGCCAGGCGGGCGCCGTCGCCGAACAGCTTTTCGCGCAGGGTGCCCTGGGCGTAGTCGGTCTTGTACACGCCGCGCTTCTGCAATTCGGGCACCAGCAGGTCCACGGCGTCGATGAAGGTTTCGTGGGTCAGCGCGTAAGCCAGGTTGAAGCCGTCCACGTCGGTCTCTTCCACCCACTCCTGCAGCAGATCAGCGACGGTTTGCGGGCCACCGACGAACAGCGGACCGAAGCCGCCGATGCCAACCCAATCGGCCAGCTCATTGGGGGTCCAGACCTTGTTCGGGTCAGCCGTGGAAAACGCTTCCACCGCCGACTGGATGGCGTTGGTGTGCACATGCTTGAGCGGTTCATCCGGCTGGAAACGGCTGAAGTCGATGCCGGTCCAGCCGGAAATCAGCGCCATGGCGCCTTCGTAGCTGACATAGGACTTGTAGTCGTCGAACTTGGCTTTGGCCTTGGCATCGGTCTCGCCGACGATCACTGTCTGCAGGTTGAAGATCAGGATTTTACTCGGGTCGCGCCCGGCCTCGGCGGCGCGGCGGCGGATATCGGCGACAGTCTTTTTCAGCAGCACCTTGGACGGTGCGGCGACGAATACGCACTCGGCCTGTTCGGCCGCGAACTGTTTGCCACGGCTGGAAGCGCCGGCCTGGTAGAGCACCGGCGTGCGCTGCGGCGACGGCTCGCACAGGTGAATGCCAGGCACCTGGAAGTGTTTGCCCACATGGCGAATCTCGTGAATCTTGCTCGGGTCGCTGAAAATCCGCCGCTCACGGTCACGCAGCACCGCGCCCTCCTCCCAACTGCCTTCCCAGAGTTTGTAGCAGACCTGAAGGTACTCCTCGGCGTAGTCGTAGCGCGCGTCATGTTCGGTCTGGGCTTGCTGGCCGAGGTTCTTGGCGCCGCTTTCCAGGTAAGACGTGACAATGTTCCAGCCGATGCGGCCCTTGGTCAGGTGGTCCAGCGTGGACAAACGGCGGGCGAACGGATACGGGTGCTCGAACGACAATGAGGCGGTCAGGCCGAACCCCAGGTGTTCAGTGACCAGCGCCATCGGTGCGATCAGCGACAAAGGATCATTGACCGGCACCTGGGTCGCCTGGCGAATCGCCGCGTCGCCCGTGCCGTTGTACACGTCATAAATGCCCAGCACGTCGGCGATGAACAGGCCGTCGAACTTGCCGCGCTCAAGGATTTTCGCCAGGTCCGTCCAGTATTCCAGGTCCTTGTACTGCCACGAACGATCACGCGGATGCGCCCACAGGCCGGGAGACTGGTGGCCGACGCAGTTCATGTCGAAGGCGTTCAAGCGGATTTCACGGGCCATCAAAACACTCCGTTGAGGTGATAGTTGCCGACGACCCGGTATTTGTGGCGCAACGGGTCATCCAGGGTCGACGGCAGCGCGGTGCGTTGGCCGGTCAGTTCGAATTCGGCGTTGCTCACGGCGATCAGGGCCTCGGCGGCAGCGATATGCGCCTCGGTGAGCGCCACCGGGCTGGGGTGGGTGTCGACGCGTTCGAGCAGGGCCGCGGCCAGGTCGACGCGGATCTGCAAGTCGCCGAAGCGGCTGATCACATAGGGGTCGTCGCTGCGGGCGACGAAGCGCCGGGTGGTTTCCAGCAGTTGGCGGGCTTGGTTCAGGGCGGTCATGGGCGAGGTTCCTCAGTTCCAGGCGTGGCGCGCAGGTTTTACGCCGTTGAGCACGAAGTTGCCGATCAGGTGGTACTTCCACCGAGCCGGGTCATGCAGGGTGTGGGTGCGCGCGTTGCGCCAGAAGCGGTCGAGGTTGTGTTTGCCGGTGACCGAGCGGGTGCCGGCCAGCTCGAACAGTTTGCTGCTGGCAAGCAACGCGGTTTCAGCCGACAGGACCTTGGCCTGGGCCACGATCAGCGACGCGTTGGCGACCGTGTCTTCGTTGGGTTCGGCGAGCGCCAGGTCGATCGCCCGGCCGGCCCGGGCGAGAATGGCTTCGGTGCCGTGCACACGCCATTGCAGGTCACCGATGCCGGCGATGGTGAAAGGGTCCTGCCAGCCGTGGTCCTGCTGGCTGTCGATCCACGGGCGAGCCTAGCGCGCGTGCAGCTTTGTCTGTTCCAACGCACCGACGGCGATGCCGGTGTCGACGGCGGCCTGGATAATCTGTGAGATCGGGCCGTGGGCGGTTGGCCGGTCGAAGGCCTCATGCGCCGGGATGACCGCACTCAGGGGCACCGTCACGCCGTCGAGGGTCACGCCGCCGCTGGCCGTGGTGCGCTGGCCGAAGCCGTCCCAGTTGTCGATCACGCTCAGGCCCGGCGCGTCGCGCTCAAGCAGGGCGATAAACGCCTGGCCGTGTTCGTTGTTGCCGACGGTGGGCACGATATGGGCGAACAGCGCGCCGGTGCAGTAGAACTTTTCGCCGTCGACCTGCGCGGTGTCGCCGTGGAAGCGAATCTGCGTGTCGAAGGTGCCGGCGTTCCTGCTCTTGGCTTCGGAGAACGCGTTGCCGAAACGATAGCCCGCGAGGACCTTTTCGAAGTAATGGCGCTTTTGCGATTCGCTGGCGGTTTGCTGCAGGATATCCACGATGCCCAGGTGGTTCTGCGGGATCTGGCCCAGGGACGGGTCGGCGGCAGAGATCAATTTGATCACCTCGGCCACCGTCACATAGGACACACCGGCGCCGCCGTAGGCCTTGGGTACCGTGATGCCCCACAGTCCGCTCGCGGAAAACTCGTCGAGCTCGGCCACTGGCAGGCGACGCTCGCGGTCGCGCGCGCTGGCCTCGACGGCAAAGCGTGCGGCCAGGCGGGTGGCGACCTCGATGGCTTCGGCGTCCGAGCGGATGAGGTGGGCAGGGTGTTGAGGGTGGGCTGACATGGGCCGACTCCAGGCTCCGATAGGTTATCGGCGTGATTGCAGGAGTCGTGCCTGAATGTAATCACCAGCAAAATCAGGCGTTTGCCGCGGTATTCGGGGATTTTTACAAGGCTGAAACCAGCAAAGTGTCCAGCCACTGTTGCCGCACCAACAGTCAGATCACAACGTTGCGCACAAACCGCACGGCCACCTCGCCATCATTGCGATAGTCGTGCACATGGCGGCTGGCGAACATGTAGAACTCACCGGCGGCGACGCGCTTTTCTTCAGCGCCCACCAGCAAGGTGAGGCAGCCTTCGAACACGAACAGTTGCACGCTCCAGCCGTCCGGGTCGGAACCGGGGGTGTAGCGATCACCCGGCGCCAGGTGCATCTCCCACAGTTCGACCTCGCGGCGCGCGGTGGCCTTGGCCAGCAACACGGCTTTACTGCCGGCAATCTCGCCGGCCCAGACCAGCTCGTTGATGCGGCTGTGGTCGGGTGCACCAGGCGCCTGGATCAGGTCGCTGAAAGCCACGTCCAGCGCTTCGGCCACGCGATCGAGGGTGGACAGGCTGACGTTTTTCTCGCCGGCCTCGATGGCCACCAGCATGCGCCGGCTGACCCCGGACTTTTCCGAAAGCGCAGTCTGGCTGAGGTCGGCGGCGTGACGCAGGCGACGCACGTTCTGGCTGACGTGCTGCAGGACCGAGGCCCGGTGTGGATTTTCTTTGTGCACTATATTGCTCAATGGGTGGGTGTGCGCAGTATACTGCCCAGCGTGCGGCGCATTGTGCGGTCCGTGCCCCTCCCTTGCAAGACCGAGCCGCCATGACTACCCCGAACTCCCCGTCGCGTTTTAACCGTTTCAGCAAAGCCGAATGCATCCTGGTGGTGATCACCATGATCTGGGGCGGCACCTTTTTGCTGGTGCAGCACGCCATGGCGGTCAGCGGGCCGATGTTCTTCGTGGGGCTGCGCTTTGCCGCCGCCGCCATCGTGGTGGGGTTCTTTTCCGTGCGCACCTTGCGCGACCTGACCCTGTTCGAGCTGAAGGCCGGCGTGTTCATTGGCGTGGCAATCATGTTCGGCTACGGTTTGCAAACCATCGGCTTGCAAACCATCCTCAGCAGCCAGTCGGCGTTCATTACCGCCTTGTACGTGCCCTTCGTACCCTTGCTGCAATGGCTGGTGCTGGGCCGGCGCCCGGGGTTGATGCCGAGCATTGGCATCATGCTGGCGTTTGCCGGGTTGATGCTGCTGACTGGCCCGGCGGGCGCGTCGCTGAATTTCAGCGCAGGGGAAATCGCCACGTTGATCGGCGCTGTCGCGATTGCCGCCGAAATCATCCTGATCAGTGCGTTCGCGGGGCAAGTGGACGTACGCCGGGTGACAGTGGTGCAACTGGCTACGGCGTCGCTGTTGTCGTTCCTGATGGTGGTGCCGATGGGCGAGGCATTGCCGGGGTTTTCCTGGTTGCTGCTGTTCAGCGCGGTGGGTTTGGGCTTAACCAGTGCAGTCATCCAGGTAGCGATGAACTGGGCACAACAGAGCGTTTCGCCGACACGGGCCACGCTGATCTACGCCGGGGAGCCGGTGTGGGCGGGTGTGGTCGGGCGGATTGCCGGGGAGCGTTTCCCGCCGATTGCAATGCTGGGGGCGGTGTTGATTGTGGTGGCGGTGATCGTGAGCGAGTTGAAGACCAAGGGGCAAAAGGCCTTGGAACTTCAGGATGCGCTGGAAGAGGAACAGCGGGGCTGAGGGCGGACCGTCCACATTGAACGGTGCGGCTTGAAATATTGCCAAATGAGATTATTCGACCGCTTCTGTAGGATCCTGCCACACCTTGGCGTTTGGTGATCGAGAAAGCGGCACGTATGATGCATCCCAAACTCCCGCAGATTAGAAGCCTATGTCCCTGATAGTTCTACTGCTTCTGCCATTTATTGGCAGCTGTCTGGCGGCCTTGCTGCCGCACAATGCACGTAATACCGAATCGCTGCTGGCAGGCCTTGTGGCGCTGGTCGGAACGGTTCAGGTCGCCCTGCTTTACCCTCAGATCGCCTACGGTGGCGTGATCCGCGAGGAATTCACGTGGCTGCCCAGCCTCGGCCTGAACTTCGTGCTGCGCATGGACGGCTTTGCCTGGCTGTTTTCGATGCTGGTGCTCGGCATCGGTACGCTGGTGTCGCTGTATGCGCGCTACTACATGTCGCCGGATGACCCGGTGCCGCGTTTCTTTGCGTTTTTCCTGGCCTTCATGGGCGCCATGCTCGGGCTGGTGATCTCCGGCAACCTGATCCAGATCGTGTTTTTCTGGGAGCTGACCAGCCTGTTCTCGTTCCTGCTGATCGGCTACTGGCACCACCGCGCCGATGCGCGACGCGGCGCTTACATGGCGTTGATGGTCACCGGTGCCGGCGGCCTGTGCCTGCTGGCCGGGGTGATGCTGCTGGGGCATATCGTCGGCAGCTACGACCTGGATCAGGTGCTGGCGGCGGGCGATCAGATTCGCGCGCACTCGCTGTACCCGGTGATGCTGGCTCTGGTGCTGGTGGGCGCGCTGAGCAAAAGTGCGCAGTTCCCTTTCCATTTCTGGCTACCCCACGCGATGGCGGCGCCTACACCGGTTTCTGCGTACCTGCACTCGGCGACGATGGTGAAGGCCGGCGTGTTCCTGCTGGCCCGTCTGTGGCCGTCGCTGTCGGGCAGCGAAGAATGGTTCTGGATCGTCGGCGGTGCCGGCGCCATTACCCTGGTACTCGGCGCTTACTGCGCCATGTTTCAAAACGATCTCAAGGGCCTGCTGGCCTATTCCACCATCAGCCACCTCGGGCTGATCACCCTGCTGCTGGGCCTCAACAGCCCGCTGGCGGCGGTCGCCGCCGTCTTTCATATCCTCAACCACGCCACCTTCAAGGCCTCGCTGTTCATGGCGGCGGGCATCATCGACCACGAAAGCGGCACGCGGGATATCCGCAAGCTCAGCGGCCTGGTGCGCCTGATTCCGTTTACCGCGACCCTGGCGATGGTGGCCAGTGCGTCCATGGCCGGCGTGCCGTTGCTCAATGGCTTTCTGTCCAAAGAGATGTTTTTCGCCGAAACCGTGTTTATCTCGTCCACAGAATGGGTGGAAATCGCCCTGCCGCTGATCGCGACCATTGCCGGCACGTTCAGTGTGGCCTACGCGTTGCGCTTTACCGTTGACGTGTTCTTCGGCCCGCCGGCGACCGACCTGCCCCACACACCCCACGAGCCGCCGCGCTGGATGCGCGCGCCGGTCGAGCTGCTGGTGTTCACCTGCCTGCTGGTGGGGATCTTCCCGGCCCAGGTGGTCGGCCCGCTCCTCGCGGCGGCGGCGCTGCCGGTGGTGGGCGGCGTGTTGCCCGAGTACAGCCTGGCGATCTGGCACGGCTGGAACGCGCCGATGATCATGAGCCTGGTGGCGATGTCCGGCGGTGTGGTGCTGTACCTGATGCTGCGCAAGCAACTCAAGCGCGGGCGCTTCAAGTACCCGCCGCTGATCAGCTACTTCAACGGCAAGCGCGGCTTCGAGCGCAGCCTGGTGGTGATGATGCGCGGCGTGCGCAAAATCGAAAAACGCCTGAGCACCAAGCGCCTGCAGACCCAGCTGTTCCTGCTGGTGCTGGTGGCGGTGATCGGCGCCATGATCCCCATGCTGGGCAGCGGCCTCACCTGGGGCGACCGGCCGAAGATCCCTGGCTCGGTGGTGTTCGTGACCCTGTGGGTACTGGCCATCACCTGCGCCCTGGGCGCCGCCTGGCAAGCCAAGTACCACCGACTCGCAGCCCTGACCATGGTCAGCGTGTGCGGCCTGATGACCTGCATCACCTTCGTGTGGTTCTCGGCACCGGACCTGGCACTCACCCAACTGGTGGTCGAAGTGGTGACCACCGTGCTGATCCTGCTCGGCCTGCGCTGGTTGCCAAGGCGGATCGAAGAGGTCTCGCCGCTGCCGAGCACGCTGCGCAAGGCGCGCATCCGACGCCTGCGCGACTTCCTGCTGTCCAGCGCGGTGGGCGGCGGCATGGCGCTGTTGTCCTACGCGATGCTGACCCGCCAGACGCCCAACGATATCTCCTCGTTCTACCTGAGCCGTGCCCTGCCCGAAGGCGGCGGCAGCAATGTAGTCAACGTGATGCTGGTGGACTTCCGTGGCTTCGACACCCTGGGCGAAATCACCGTGCTCGGCGCCGTGGCGCTCACCGTATACGCGCTGCTGCGACGCTTCCGCCCCTCGAAGGAAAGCATGCAACTGCCCACGCAACAGCGTCAGCTGGCGCCGGACGTGGCCACTGACCTGGTCAACCCGCGCCAGGCGAGCGACACCGCACTGGGCTTCATGATGGTGCCAGCGGTGCTGGTGCGCCTGCTGCTGCCGATTGCGATGGTGGTGTCGTTCTACCTGTTCATGCGCGGGCACAACCAGCCAGGCGGCGGCTTTGTCGCAGGCCTGGTGATGTCGGTGGCGTTTATCCTGCAATACATGGTGGCCGGCACCCAGTGGGTGGAGGCGCAGATGAACCTGCGGCCAATGCGCTGGATGGGCTTCGGGCTGCTCTCGGCCACCCTCACCGGGCTGGGCGCGTTGTTTGCCGGTTACCCGTTCCTCACCACCCACACCTGGCATTTGAGCCTGCCGGTGCTGGGCGATATTCACGTCGCCAGCGCGCTGTTCTTCGATGTTGGCGTGTACGCCATGGTGGTCGGTTCGACCCTGCTGATGCTCACCGCCCTGGGTCACCAATCGGTGCGCGCCCATAAACCCAGCAACCAGGCCAAAGTGGTTGCCGCAACACAAGGAGCCGCCTGATGGAAGAAGTCATTGCAATTGCCATTGGGGTGCTGGCGGCCTCGGGCGTCTGGTTGATCCTGCGGCCACGGACCTTCCAGGTGGTGATGGGCCTGTGCCTGCTGTCATACGGGGTCAACCTGTTCATCTTCAGCATGGGCAGCCTGTTTATCGGCAAGGAGCCGATCATCAAGGACGGCGTGCCCCAGGACCTGCTCAACTACACCGATCCCCTGCCCCAGGCGCTGGTACTCACGGCCATCGTGATCAGCTTCGCCATGACCGCGCTGTTCCTGGTGGTGTTGCTGGCGTCTCGGGGCCTGACCGGCACTGACCATGTCGACGGCCGGGAGCACAAGGAATGAATTGGGTCAATCAACTGATCGTCGCACCGATTCTGCTGCCGTTGCTCACGGCGGGGCTGATGCTCATGCTGGGCGAGAAGCGCCGCCCGCTGAAGGCCAAGATCAACCTGCTGTCGAGCCTGCTCGGCGTCGGCGTGGCGGCTCTGCTGCTGTACTGGACGCAACAGGGTGACCCGGGCTCCATTGGCGTGTACCTGCCGGGCAACTGGCAGGTGCCGTTCGGCATCGTGCTGGTGGTGGATCAACTGTCGGCGCTGATGCTGGTGCTGACCGGGATCATTGGCGTGAGCGCACTGATGTTCGCCATGGCCCGCTGGGACCGTGCCGGCACCAGTTTCCACGCGCTGTTCCAAATCCAGTTGATGGGCCTGTACGGCGCGTTTCTAACCGCCGACCTGTTCAACCTGTTCGTCTTCTTCGAGGTGCTGCTGGCCGCGTCCTACGGCCTGATGCTGCACGGTTCCGGCCGCGCGCGGGTGTCGTCGGGGCTGCACTACATTGCGATCAACCTGCTGGCCTCGTCGCTGTTTCTGATTGGCGCAGCGATGATCTACGGCGTGACCGGCACGTTGAACTTCGCCGACCTGGCGCTGAAAATCCCGCTGGTGCCGGAGGCTGACCGTGGCTTGTTGCACGCCGGTACCGCGATCCTCGCCACGGCGTTCCTGGCCAAGGCCGGCATGTGGCCGCTGAACTTCTGGCTGGCGCCGGCCTACTCGTCGGCCAGTGCACCGGTGGCGGCGATGTTCGCGATCATGACCAAGGTCGGCGTGTACACCGTGCTGCGCCTGTGGACCCTGCTGTTCTCCGGTCAGGCCGGTGCGTCAGCGCTGTTCGGCGGCGACTGGCTGGTGTACGGCGGCATGGCGACCATCGTCTGCGCGGCGCTGGCGATGCTGGCGGCGCAACGGCTGGAGCGCATGGCCAGCCTGAGCATTCTGGTGTCGGCCGGCATCCTGCTGTCGTCGGTGGGTTTTGCCCAGCCCAGCCTGACGGCTGGCGCGCTGTTCTATCTGGTGAGTTCCACCCTGGCCTTGAGTGCGCTGTTCCTGCTGGCGGAGCTGATCGAGCGCTCGCGCTCGGCCAATGACCTGCCGCTGGATGAAGAAATCGACGCACTGCCCAAGGCCATGGAATCCTTGCATCCGCGCCCCGGCGTCAACCTCGATGACGAACAGAAAGCCGTGGTCGGCCAGGTGATTCCGTGGACGATGGCGTTCCTCGGCCTGAGCTTTGTCGCCTGTGCGCTGCTGATTATCGGCATGCCGCCGCTGTCCGGGTTTATCGGCAAGCTCAGCCTGTTGAGTGCGCTGGTCAATCCGTTGGGCCTGGGCAATGCGGTCAATGAGCCGATCCGTCCGGCCGCCTGGGGCCTGGTGGCCCTGTTGATCCTCTCGGGCCTGGCCTCGTTGATTGCCTTTGCGCGCCTGGGCACCCAGCGCTTCTGGACCCCGGAAGAGCGCCCGTCGCCGCTGCTGCGCCGCTATGAGTGCGTGCCGATCTTCCTGCTGCTGGGCCTGTGCATTGCGCTGACCTTCAAGGCCGAGCCGTTGATGCGCTATACCCTGGCGACCGCCAAAAGCCTGAACAACCCGGAGAGCTACGTGATGGCGGTAATGGCCACGCGCCCGGTGCCGAGCCCCGAAGGCAAGGCCGCCGCCCTGGAGGTGCAACCATGAAGCGCTTGCTGCCTGCGCCGTGGCTGTCATTGGCACTGTGGGTGCTGTGGCTGGTGCTCAACCTGTCGGTGAGCCCCGGCAATCTGTTGCTCGGCGCGCTGCTGGGGTTTCTCGCCCCGCTGATGATGGCGCCGCTGCGTCCGCAGCCGATCAGCCTGCGCCGCCCTGGCGTGATCATCCGCCTGTTTTTCCTGGTGGGCCGCGATGTGATTGTGTCCAACCTGCAAGTGGCCTGGGGCGTGCTGGTGTGCGGCGCGCGTCCACCGCGCTCGCGCTTTGTCAGGATCCCCCTGGACCTGCGCAGCCCAAACGGCCTCGCTGCGCTGTCGATGATCACCACCGTGGTGCCCGGCACCATCTGGTCGGAACTGGCGCTGGACCGCAGCGTGCTGTTGTTGCACGTGTTCGACCTGGAGGACGAAGCGCCGTTTATCGAACACTTCAAGTCCACCTATGAGCGCCCCCTGATGGAGATCTTCGAATGAGCGCCCTGCTCTCCAATGCGATCCTGCTCAGCCTGTTCCTGTTCTCGCTGGCCATGGTGCTGACCCTGATCCGCCTGTTCAAGGGCCCCTCGGCCCAGGACCGCGTTCTGGCGCTGGACTACCTGTACATCCTGGCGATGCTGATGATGCTGGTGTTGGGCATTCGTTATGCCAGTGATACCTATTTTGAAGCGGCGCTGCTGATTGCGCTGTTCGGCTTCGTGGGCTCGTTCGCCCTGGCCAAGTTTCTGCTGCGTGGGGAGGTGATTGAATGATGCCGATGTGGATGGAAATCGTGGTGGCGGTGCTGCTGGTGTCAAGCAGTGTGTTTGCGCTGATCGGCGCGCTGGGGTTGTTGCGCATGAAGGACTTCTTCCAGCGCATGCACCCGCCGGCGTTGGCCTCGACGTTGGGCGCCTGGTGTGTGGCGCTGGCGTCGATTATCTACTTTTCGGTGCTCAAGTCCGGGCCGGTGTTGCACGGCTGGCTGATTCCGATTTTGCTGTCGATCACGGTGCCGGTCACCACGCTGCTGCTGGCGCGCACGGCGTTGTTCCGCAAACGCATGGCGGGTGATGATGTGCCGGCCGAGGTGAGCAGCCGCCGCTGATCTGCAGGCAAACACAGTCAAACAGGTGGGGGCCTCTCCTCAAACCAAAGCCAATGCGTTGGCGTAACCCTTGGTAGGTGGATACCCGCCTTGCCTGCCCCACACCTCTTCACGTCCGTTAATAACGGCAAGGGGGTGCCCCACTATTCTCCCATTGATGGGCACGCCGTGATCCCGCATCACCACCCTATAGCCATCGCCCTCGGCTCTGACTTCGCTGAAAATATCAGCGGGCTTCTGACCGAATCTCATCATTGCCGCTTTTAGGGCTGAAACCGCTCCAGATGTTGCCGGGCTCGTTACCAACACCAGGTCGGCGGCCAGGGTTACTCCTTGCGGTGTAGAAGTCATGGTGACTCACCCGCTGAGCGGGGGCGTGTTGATTAAAACGCTGCGGGTTACGCAGTGCAGGTCTGTGGAAGGCATGCCGATGTCCCATACCGAGGCCTGGCACGGGCTCTGGAGAATGATGGGTATGGGACTGAACGTAGACGTTCACTGTATGAATCAGCTTATTAACATTGTTCTTGAAAGCCGCGTCCCCTACGCTCTCTCGAAACACCTTCAACCTGTCAATGACACCTGACGCCATATGAAGCTTGGCGTCTGGCGTTACACGAAGCCACTCGTTCAGCATCTGCCTGACAGCAGCAATGTCTGCTTCGAACGCGGCAGGCCTGCGGTGCATATGCAACTGATTTGAGGCATAACGTACTTGCCCACCTACAAAACCCGTCACTGTTGGATTCAACATTTTTCGGCTCTTCTCCGCTCACTGATTGACAGGCCCGAAAGGCCCACTCGCTCAGTGGCAAGGCTGACGTTGCAGGTTCCATATTTCATAACGTCTCAAGAGGTTTTGCCTTGGGTCTGGACAATGAAAACAGCACGACCACCATGGCCGAAAACGCACCGACGACGCCCGTGACGATGGCTGCAGTGAAGCCGCCATACCCGGAAACCTGACCTCCGATGAACGCGCCGCCGCCAATCGATAAATTCACCACACATACCAGCAGTGCCTGCACGCCTTCGACGCGTCCATTGGAGGCATCGAAACACCAGATCTGCGTAGTGATAGGGATCATGCCGAAACCGAAGCCCCACAGCAGGATCGAGGGCCAGAGCAATAACGGATTGGCGGCAAAGAGCAGCAGCGCAGTCAGCGCGACCAGCATCAGCAGGGTCATGATCAATACCGACAGCGGCGCTCCACGCGCGGCCAGCACACCACCCACCAGGTTCCCCGCTACAGCCGCAAGGCCAAACGCGAATAACAACGCTCCCAGCGTCTGCCCCGCAATGCCGGCCTGCTCATGCACGAAAGGCGCAAGATAGGTGTAGGCCGCGAAGTGTCCGACGTAGATCAGCAGCGCGGCGACAAACCTGCGCAGGATCGCGCCTTCACTCGCCAGCAAGCGCATCTGGCGCATGCCCGCCGTGCGGTGACCCGGCAATACAGGCAGACACAGCAGAATCAGCACCCCGACCAGCAGCGTCATGACCGCTGCGGCCTCAAAGGCGGAACGCCAACCAAAAGCTTCGCCCAACAGTGTCCCGGCCGGAATCCCCGCGACCGTCCCCAGCGATACCCCCGCGAGAATATAGGACGTTGCGCTGACGCCCTCTCGACCAGACCGCAGCCGTGGCCCCAATGACCCGGCAATCGTCCAGAACCCACCCAGCGCGAAACCAAGCAGCACCCGCCCGGCAAGCGTCAGCCAGAACTGCCCGGACAGCGCCACGATCAAGTTGGAGGCCAGCAATATCGACAGCAGCGTGAGCAAAATCCGCTTTCTGTCGATGTGGCTGAACAGCGCAATGCAGGAAGGGGCTGAAATGGCCGCCAGCAAACCCGGCACCGCCATCATTAATCCAGCATGGCTGATACTGACATTCAGCTCAGCGGCAATATCCGGCAGAAGACCTACTGGCAGAAACTCGGTTGTGACGGTAGCAAAGGAGCCCAGCGCTACGCTGCCGACAGCCCACCAGGAGGCAGGTTGCACAGCGGTATTTCCTACAGTTTCAAAACGACTCACGACAATCCCAAATTCCGGTTTTTCAAAAATCGACCGTTCGGGCCGGTATAGCTACCGCCACACCCTACCTTTTTTCCCGCACCGCATGTCACCCTCAAGGCGAATAGCAGGTGCCAACCGCGTTCAAGCACGGGCAAGCCATTTAGCCTTGGAGATTGATGGCTCCCGCGCTGCGTGGCGCCAGGGATCAAAAAAAAGCCCCGAACCAGTCGGGGCGTTTTTCATTCAGCGCACGGCCACCCACCGTCAGTCGGCCAACCGCCACGTCGTCCCGCCCTTCCCGTCTTCCAACACCACACCCATCGCGGTCAGTTGGTCACGGATACGGTCGGATTCCGCCCAGTCTTTGCCAGCCCTGGCAGCCAGACGCGCCTGGATCAGCGCATCCACTTGCGCTGCATCCACTCGCCCTTCGGCACCGGCCTGCAGGAAGTCATCGGCTTCCATCTGCAGCACGCCCAGCACACTGGCCAGCTCTTTCAAGCGCGCCGCCAGGCCCGCCGCTGCGTCGAGATCGCTCTCACGCAGGCGATTGATCTCGCGCACCATCTCGAACAGCACCGCGCAGGCTTCCGGCGTACCGAAGTCGTCGTTCATCACTTCAGTAAACCGCGCGACGAACGCTTCGCCGCCGGCCGGGGCCACGGCGGGCAAGCCTTTCAACGCGTGGTAGAAACGCTCCAGGGCGCCTTTGGCGTCCTTGAGGTTGTCTTCCGAGTAGTTGATGGCGCTGCGGTAATGGCTGGACACCAGCAGGTAACGCACCACTTCCGGGTGGTACTTTTCCAGCACGTCGCGAATGGTGAAGAAGTTGTTCAAGGACTTGGACATCTTCTCGCCATTGATGCGGATCATGCCGCAGTGCATCCAGGCATTGGCGTAGGTCTTGCCGGTGGCGGCTTCGCTCTGGGCGATTTCGTTTTCGTGGTGCGGGAACTCCAGGTCGCTGCCACCGCCATGAATGTCGAAGGTTTCGCCCAGGCAGCAGGTCGACATCACCGAGCATTCGATGTGCCAGCCCGGACGCCCGGCGCCCCACGGCGATTCCCAGCTCGGCTCGCCGGGCTTGGTGGCTTTCCACAGCACGAAGTCGAGGGGGTCCTGCTTGGCTTCGTCGACTTCGATGCGCGCGCCGATACGCAGGTCTTCAATCTTTTTGCGCGACAGCTTGCCGTAGCCCATGAACTTGGCCACGCGGTAGTACACGTCGCCATTGCCCGGAGCGTAGGCGTAACCCTTGTCGATCAGGGTCTGGATCATTGCATGCATGCCGGCGATGTGATCGGTGGCACGCGGTTCCATGTCCGGCTTGAGGATGTTGAGGCGCGCCTCGTCCTCGTGCATCGCGGCGATCATGCGCGCGGTCAGTGCGTCGAACGACTCGCCGTTTTCATTGGCGCGCTTGATGATCTTGTCGTCGATGTCGGTGATGTTGCGCACATAGGTCAAGTCATAGCCGCTGAACCGCAACCAGCGGGTCACCAGGTCGAAGGCAACCATGCTGCGGCCGTGGCCGATGTGGCAGTAGTCGTACACGGTCATGCCGCACACGTACATGCGCACCTTGTTGCCATCCAGCGGCTTGAAGACTTCTTTGGTCTTGCTGAGTGTGTTGTAGATCGTTAGCACGACAGTTCCTTAAACAGAATCACTGGCCCCACGAATCACGCAAGGTCACGGTACGGTTGAATACCGGCCGACCGGGTTTGGAGTCCTTGATATCCGCGCAGAAGTAACCTTCGCGCTCGAACTGGAAACGGTCTTCCGGCTGTGCGTCGCCCAAAGAGGGTTCGGCACGACAACCGGTGAGCACTTGCAGGGAGTCAGGGTTGATGTTGTCGAGGAAACTGGCGCTGTCTTCGGCCTTCTCGGGGTTTGGCGAACGGAACAGGCGATCGTACAGACGCACTTCGCACTCGATGCTGGCCGCAGCCGGCACCCAGTGCACCACGCCTTTGACCTTGCGGCCTTCAGGGTTCTTGCCGAGGGTGTCCGGGTCGTACGAGCAGCGCAGTTCGACGATGTTGCCATCGGCGTCCTTGATTGCCTCGTCGGCGCGGATCACGTAGCTGCCGCGCAGGCGCACTTCGCCGTTCGGCTCCAGGCGCTTGTAGCCTTTTGGTGGTTCTTCCATGAAGTCGTCACGGTCGATGTAGATTTCCCGCGCGAACGGCAGCTTGCGCACGCCCAGCTCTTCTTTTTGCGGGTGACGCGGCAGCTCGAGGTTTTCGACCTGGCCTTCAGGGTAGTTGGTGATCACGACTTTCAACGGCCGCAGCACGCACATGGCGCGCGGCGCGTTTGCGTCGAGGTCCTGGCGGATGCTGAACTCGAGCATGCCGAAGTCGACCACACCGTCGGAACGGTTGGTACCGACCATCTCGCAGAAATTGCGGATCGACGCCGGGGTGTAACCGCGACGGCGGAAGCCCGACAGGGTAGACATGCGCGGGTCATCCCAACCGTGCACGTGCTTTTCATCCACCAATTGCTTGAGCTTGCGCTTGCTGGTGATGGTGTAGTTCAGGTTCAGGCGGCTGAACTCGTACTGACGCGGTTGCGCCGGTACCGGCAGATTGCTCAGGAACCATTCGTACAGCGGGCGATGGCTTTCGAACTCCAGGGTGCAGATGGAGTGAGTGATGCCTTCGATGGCGTCGGACTGGCCATGGGTGAAGTCATAGTTGGGGTAGATGCACCACGTATCGCCGGTCTGGTGGTGATGGGCGTGGCGGATGCGGTACATGATCGGGTCGCGCAGGTTCATGTTCGGCGAGGCCATGTCGATCTTCGCGCGCAGCACGCGGGCGCCGTCCGGGAACTCGCCGGCGCGCATGCGGTTGAACCAGTCGAGGTTCTCTTCTACCGAACGGTCGCGGAACGGGCTGTTCTTGCCCGGCTCGGTCAGGGTGCCACGGTATTCCCTGGCCTGTTCCGGGCTCAGGTCGTCTACATAGGCCTTGCCGGCTTTGATCAGCTCGACGGCCCAGTCGAACAACTGGTCGAAATACTTGGACGCATAGCGCACTTCACCGGACCATTCGAAGCCCAGCCACTTGATGTCGCTTTCGATGGCGTCGATGTATTCCTGGTCTTCCTTGGCCGGGTTGGTGTCGTCGAAACGCAGGTGCGTGACACCGCCGAATTCCTGGGCCAGGCCGAAGTTCACGCAGATCGACTTGGCGTGACCGATGTGCAGGTAGCCGTTGGGCTCTGGCGGGAAGCGGGTGACGATCTGCGTGTGCTTGCCCGAATCGAGGTCCGCCTGGATGATCGGACGCAGGAAATTGACCGGGACGGCAGGTCCGGCCTTGGAATTCGAGGTAGGGTCGACAGTGGGCTTGCTCATAGGATCCTTGAACAGACAGGTTCGTGGCCGGGTGAGGCCAGACAAAACAAAGGGCTTATCATAGCCGAAGCGGTCAACCACCTGACAGGGCACGGCCGAAAACTGCTGCTTTAATTGCTGCTTTAATGACAGGCGCGGTAAAAAACCACCTCAAAACTCCTGCAAGGCACGCTAAACTGCGCGCCCTGGCCGCCGTTTGGCCAGACAGGTAAAGCGTTCAAACGCCCAAACCCACGAATTCCCTGAAAAGAGTAGTGAACATGACTCAAGTCAAACTGACCACCAACCACGGTGACATCGTCATCGAGCTGAACGCCGAGAAAGCGCCGATCACCGTCGCCAACTTCATCGAGTACGTAAAGGCCGGCCACTACGAAAACACGGTTTTCCACCGCGTCATCGGCAACTTCATGGTCCAGGGCGGCGGTTTCGAGCCGGGCATGAAAGAGAAGAAAGACAAGCGTCCAAGCATCCAGAACGAAGCGGACAACGGCCTTTCCAACGACAAGTACACCGTCGCCATGGCCCGTACCATGGAGCCGCATTCGGCCTCCGCGCAGTTCTTCATCAACGTCGCCGACAACGCCTTCCTCAACCACAGCGGCAAGAACGTGCAGGGTTGGGGCTACGCGGTATTCGGTAAAGTCACCGAAGGCCAGGACGTTGTCGACAAGATCAAAGGCGTGTCCACCACGTCCAAAGCCGGTCACCAGGATGTTCCAGCCGAAGACGTCATCGTCGAGAAAGCCGAGATCGTTGGGTGATATTGCTGATTTCAGACTTGCATCTGGAAGAGGATCGCCCGGACATTACCCGGGCGTTTCTGGATCTGCTCCACGGCCGCGCCCGTGGTGCCCAGGCGTTGTACATTCTGGGGGACTTCTTCGAAGCCTGGATTGGCGACGATGGGATGACCGCGTTCCAGCGTTCCATCTGTGACGCGCTGCGCGAACTGAGCGACAGCGGCACCGCGATTTTTATCATGCACGGCAACCGCGATTTCCTGATCGGCAAGGCGTTCTGCAAAGCCGCAGGCGCCAGCTTGCTCAAGGACCCGAGTGTCGTGCAATTGTACGGCGAACCCGTGCTGCTGATGCACGGCGACAGCCTCTGCACCCGCGACCTCGGCTATATGAAGCTGCGGCGCATCCTGCGTAACCCGATTGTGCTGTTTATCCTGCGCCACCTGCCTCTGGGCACACGCCACAAGCTGGCGCGCAAGCTGCGCAGCGAAAGCCGCGCGCAAACGCGGATGAAGGCCAACGACATTGTCGATGTCACCCCCGACGAAGTACCGCAGGTGATGCAGCAATTTGGCGTGCGCACCCTGGTCCACGGCCACACGCACCGCCCGGCCATCCATAAGCTGCAGATTGGCGACCAGGCGGCCAGGCGCATTGTGCTGGGGGATTGGGACAGGCAGGGCTGGGCGTTGCAGGTGGATGAGCAAGGGTTTGCGCTGGCGGCGTTTGATTTTGTGAACCCACAGCTGGCCCTGCCAGGCGCTTGACGCAAGAACACAACAATCAAATGTGGGAGGGGGCTTGCTCCCTCCCACTTTTTGACCCGGTACAGGCTCAGATCAGTGCCCGGAAGCCTGCGGCCCGGCCTTGGCGCCGAATGGCGGCTTGGCCAGCCACACCAGCAACATCAACGCCACGAACAGCCAGCCCATCAGCGTGAAGTAATCCACGGTGGACATCATGTACGCCTGGCTGGTGACGACCTGGTCGAGTTGCGCATAGGCTTTCTGCCCTGCCCCGCCAAGCGCCTGCAGCGCATCGCGGGTGGCCGGGTCGTAGGTGTTGATGTTCTCGCTCATGTAGGCATGGTGCTGGTCCGCTCGGCGAATCCAGATCCAGGTGGTGAGCGAGGCCGCAAAGCTGCCGCCCAGGGTGCGCAGGAAGGTCGCAAGCCCCGCGCCGTCGGCAATCTGACTCGGTGGCAGGTCGGACATCAGGATGGTCAGGGTCGGCATGAAGAACAGCGCCACGCCAATACCCATGAACAACTGCACCAGCGCGATATGCGTGAAGTCCACCTCACTGGTGAAGCCCGCACGCATGAAACAGCTCAACCCCATGGCCAGGAACGATAGCGCCGCCAGCAGACGCAGGTCGAACTTGTTCGCGTACTTGCCCACGAACGGCGACATCAGCACCGGCAGAATGCCAATCGGCGCCACCGCCAGACCCGCCCAGGTGGCGGTGTAGCCCATCTGGGTCTGCAACCACTGCGGCAGGATCAGGTTGATGCCGAAGAAGGCAGCATATCCCCCGATCAACACGATGGTGCCGATCCGAAAGTTGCGGTAGGCAAACAGCCGCAGGTTGACCACCGGGTGCTTGTCGGTCATTTCCCAGATCACGAAAAACGCCAGGGCAACCGCCGAGATCACCGAGCCGATGATGATGAAGTCCGATTCGAACCAGTCCAGGTTATTGCCCTTGTCGAGGATGACCTGCAAGGCGCCGACCCCGACGATCAAACTCAGCAGACCGATGTAATCCATCGGCTGGTAACTGGTTTCCACTGGACGCTTCTTCAACTGGGAACGCACCACCATCACCGCAAAGACGCCAATCGGCACGTTGATAAAGAAGATCCACGGCCAGCTGTAGCTGTCGGTGATCCAGCCGCCAAGGATGGGCCCGGCAATCGGCGCCACCACCGTCACCATCGCCAGTAACGCGAGGGCCATGCCCCGCCTGGCGGGTGGATAAACCGCAATCAGCAAGGTCTGGGTCATCGGGTACAACGGCCCCGCGACCAGCCCCTGCACCACACGAAACGCGATCAGCTCGGGCATCGAGGTGGAAATGCCACACATAAACGAGGCCAGCACAAACAGCATGGTCGCCCACAAAAACAGCTTCACCTCGCCAAAGCGCCGGCTCAACCAGCCGGTGAGCGGCAAGGCAATCGCATTGCTCACCGCAAACGAGGTGATCACCCAGGTGCCCTGCTCCGAACTCACGCCAAGGTTGCCGGAGATGGTCGGCAGTGCCACGTTGGCGATGGTGGTGTCGAGCACCTGCATGAAGGTCGCCAGCGACAGGCCAATGGTGGCCATCAGCAGGCTGGGCGGCGTGAAGGAGGCGTTATTGCTCATCAGCGTTGCGCTGCCTTGGGAGCGGCGACGCTGTTGTCATGGATCAACTGACTGATCATGGCATCGGCTTCGGCCAATTGGCGGTCATACACATTGG
This sequence comes from Pseudomonas sp. Leaf59, assembly GCF_920984685.1. Classification (NCBI taxonomy): domain Bacteria; kingdom Pseudomonadati; phylum Pseudomonadota; class Gammaproteobacteria; order Pseudomonadales; family Pseudomonadaceae; genus Pseudomonas; species Pseudomonas sp. Leaf59. The sequence goes on from NZ_CAKLBR010000011.1 coordinate 37,556, forward strand.
TGGTGAACGTCGCCTTTTGCGGCGCCTGCTGCGCCAGCACCGGACCGCTCTTGTCGTGCAGGTCGACATTGACCACGGTGCTCAAGCCCACACGCAGCGGATGCTGGGCCAGCTCTTCGGCGTTGATATGAATGCGCACCGGCACCCGTTGCACGATCTTGATCCAGTTGCCGGTGGCGTTCTGCGCCGGTAGCAGGGCGAACGCGCTGCCAGTGCCGGCGCCGAGGCTGTCGACGGTGCCGCTGTATTTGACGTCGCTGCCATAGATATCCGACTCGATGTCCACTGGCTGGCCGATGCGCATGTCGCGCAGCTGGGTTTCCTTGAAGTTGGCATCGATCCACAGCTGGTTCAGCGGGATCACCGCCATCAACGCGGTGCCGGGCTGCACGCGCTGGCCCAGTTGCACGGTGCGCTTGGCCACATAGCCGGTGACCGGCGCGATCAAGGTGCTGCGCGCATTGCTCAGGTAGGCCTGGCGCAGTTGCGCAGCGGCGGTCTGCACATCCGGGTGGGAGGAAATCACCGTGTCGTCCACCAGGGCATTGCTGGTCTTGAGCTGTTGCTCGAGGTTGGTCAGGGCATTTTTCGCGGCGGTCAGGCTGTCACGGGCGTGGGACAGCTCTTCCTGGGAAATCGCCCCACCCTGGGCCAAGGTCTTGCGACGGTTGTAGTTGTCCTGGGCGGTTTGCACGTCGGCCTTCTGCGCGTTGACCTGGGCTTTCATGCCATCGACATTGCTGTACAAGCCGCGCACCTGGCGCACGGTGCGGGCCAGGTTGGCCTGGGCACTTTGCAAACCGACGGCGGCGTCGTTGGGGTCGAAGTTGATCAGCACCTGGCCTTCGTGGACCAGGTCGCCATCGTCGGCGCCGATGCTGACCACGGTGCCGGTGACCAGCGGGGTGATTTCCACCACGTTGCCGTTTACATAGGCGTCGTCGGTGCTTTCATTGAAGCGCCCGTAAAACTCATACCAGCCCCACACGCCCAGGGCGCCGAGGATGACGATCAGCGCCAGGCCGACCAGCATGATCCTGCGTTTGCGCGGGTTGCTGTCGGTTTTGGGTTGCTCTGTTGCGTTGCTGTTTTCGGCAGTGGCCATGACAAATACCTCACATTATTCCGTGCGTGCAGCGGGGGTGGTCGACGCAACGTCTGCGGCGCTGTAGCCGCCACCCAGGGCCTGCATCAATTGAATCGACAGATCGATCTGCGCAGCCTTCAGGCTGGCCAGTTGGCGTTGGGCCTGGAGCAGTTGCTGCTCGATGCTCAGCACATCCAGGTAATTCCCGATGCCTGAGCTGTAACGTTGCAGCCCGGTGTCGTAGGACTGCCGGGCGATGTCCGCCGCGTGTTGCTGGGCCTGGATCTGCCGCGCGGTGTCACGCAGTTGCGCGAGCGTGCTGCCGATATCGCCCAGGGCCTGCACCAGGGTTTTGTTGTACTGAGCCAAGGCCAGGTCGTAATCGGCGTCGCGCGCATCGAGGTCGGCGCGCAGGCGGCCGCCGTCGAAGATCGGCAGCGAGATCGTCGGCGCAATGTTGAAGAAGCGGCTGGCCGAACCGAACATCGCATCACCCAGCAACGACTCGGCCCCGGCGCTCGCGCTCAGGTTGAGGTTGGGGTAGAAGCGCGTCTTGCTGGCGGCAATGTCCTTGCTCGCAGCTTCGACGCGCCAGCGCGCGGCGATCAGGTCGGGGCGACGACCCAGCAGCTCGGCAGGCAGCACCGAAGGCACCGCCACGGCGGCGGGTTGCAGCACTGCGGGACGGGCCAGTTCATTGCCACGATCCGGACCTTTGCCGAGTAACACCGCGAGGGCGATTCTGGCGCTCTGCAGCTGTTTTTCCGCATCGATCAGTTGCGACTGGCTACTGGCTTCCAGGCTTTCGGTTTGCTGGTACTGGTACTGGCTGTCGATCCCGGAGTTCAGGCGGCGCTGACTCAGGTCGAGCATCTGGCGGGTGCGCTTGAGGTCGTCATTGGCCAGGTCACGCACGATATGCGCCTGGCCCAGGTCGCTGTAGGCCTTGGCGACGTTGGCGGCGAGGGTCAGACGCGCGGCCTGCTGGTCGACTTCGGCGGCTCGGGCCTGCCCCAACGCGGCTTCCCAGGCGGCACGCTGGCCACCCCACAGGTCGAAGGTGTAATTGAAGCTGGCGCCGATGTTGCGCACGGTCGAATAGGCATCGCCCTCGCCGCGCGGGTCCTGGTCCCGGGCCAGCCGCGACCGGCTCACACCGGCGCTGGCATCTACGGTGGGCAGGCGCGCAGCGTTGGCCGCATAGGCGGCCGCTTCGGCCTGATGGGCGCGGGCGCTGGCCACTTGCATGTCCGGACTGTTGCGCAGGGCTTCCTGGATCAGGCCGTCCAGCTGCGGGTCGCCGAGGCTCTTCCACCAGTCGGGCGCCGGCCAGGCCGCACTCGAGAGCGTCACCCCAGCGAGGGACTTGCCGGTTTGCAGGGTGTTGGCGTCGAGGCGCCGACCCTGGGTGTCGAGGCCGCTGTAGTTGGCGCAACCGGCCATGCTCACGGCCACCAGCACCAGGCATAACGCACGTGTGTTCATTCTGTACCTACCCGCTGGATGACGATGGCGTCACCCGCTGCAACGAGGATTTTCTTGAGGATTTTTTCCAGGGTCTGCAGCTCGCCGGGCTCCAGGGCGCCGGCCAACTCGTTCATCGACTGCGCGCCGATGTGCGGCAGCATGTCCGCCAGGCGCTGGCCTTCTTCGGTGAGCACCAGCCGCACCTGGCGCCGGTCCTGCTCGGAACGCTGGCGCACCAGCAGGCCCTTTTGTTCGAGGCGGTCGAGCATGCGGGTCATCGAGCCGCTGTCCAGCGACAGGTTGCGACACAGCTCGGCCGGGGTGTCGACGTCGAACTGGGCAATGATGATCAACACCTTGAACTGCGCGGCAGTGACGCCGTGGGGTTCCATATGGGTGTCGATGATGCGGTCCTTGAGCAACGCCGCCCGTCCCAGCAACAAGCCGAGATGACAGTGGCGAAAGCTGTCAGGGGTGAAATGGGTCATCGGAAGTCACCTTATTACTGCCTAGGCAGCGAATGTGTGACGAGATGTTACTGCTTAGGCAGCGAATGTCAAATGGAATTATTAGCTTGCTTGGTATCTAGCTGAGATATGGCTGAAATGCCATCAACCATAAAAAGGGGGTTTGCGTCCGATGGCGGTGTGTCAGCCGCAGATAAGCTGACTGATACACCGCTATCGGGAGCAAGCCCCCTCCCACCGTTTCTGATTGAGTGATGGTTTAAAAATCGCGTTTGTAGAAGATGTCCAGCGAGCTGGCCACGCCGGTCGCCACTTCCAGGTAAACCTTTTTGCTCAGCAGGTAGCGCAAGGCGATGGTATTGGCCGGTTCGAACACCCCTACCCCGTAACGCAGGCTCAGCTTCTCGTTGATCTTGCCGCTGGCGACCACGGCGGTCTTGTTGCCGGCGCCCTGGGTGTCGAGATCAAAATCCTGGATGCCCAGCTTGTTGGCAATGTCGGTGGTGACCCCCGAGCTGCCCATCAAGCCCAGGCCCAGCGCCGCTTCGGCGAGCATGTTGTTGTCTTCACCGTTGTTGGTACGCGAACGCCCCAGCACCAGATACGACAGCGCATCCTCCTGGGCCATGGCCGGCTCGGAGAAGATCTGCGTGGTTGGCTGCTCGGCGCTGCCGCTCAGGCGAATACCGGCCGTCACCGTTCGCGAGGCCTCGGTGGTGACGCGCACCGCTTCGATGTCCAGGAACGGTTGGTCCAGGGGCCCGGCGAACAACAATCGCGCACGCCGCACATTGAGGCGCTGCCCGTAAGCGCGGTAGCGACCGTCGTTGAGCCACAGCTCGCCGCGGGTGTCCATGTTGTCACCGATATGCACATGGCCCTGCACCTTGGCGGTGAGGCCGAAGCCGGCGAAGTTGAGCTTGTCTTCACCAACCTCCACATCGATATCCATGGCCATTGCCATCGGCGCCTTGCCCTCTTCAGTCTGGCTGCCGACGATCACCGTGTCATCGGAGACCTTGACCGTGGACGGCGGCAACTCACGCACGGTGATGTCGCCACGCGGGATACGGACCTTGCCAGCAACCGCCAGCTTGTCGTTCTTGAGGCTGATCTTCAGGTCGGGCGCCACTTCCAGCACGGCGTAAGGCTCGACCGTCACCGGCAACTGCGAACCCGTGAGGCTGAGGTCGGCCGCCAGCGCCTGGCCCCAGTCGATCTGTCCCTTGAGGCTGCCCTGCCCAGCCTTGCCACTGCGCCAGCCGCCGTTGAGTTGCACGCTTTCGCCAGCGATCAGCGCTTGCACGTTGAGGTCCTGGAGGCTGAGGGGCAGCTCCGGCCCGGAGATTTCGCCGCCCACCAGATTGACGCTGCCGTTGACCAGGGGCGCAAGCAAACCGCCGGAAATGCGCCCGGTGCCGTTGAGCTTGCCGGTGAGCGTTTCCACCATCGGCACAAATGGCCGCGCCACCGCCAGGTCCAGGCCGGTGAGGCTGAAGTTGCCGGTGATCGGCTTGTTGGCGGGCAATGGATTGATCTGTGCCTGCAACAACAGCTCGCCCAGTTTGCCGCCACGGAAATTCAGCTGGGTGTCGATGCGCTTGGGATTGAGGGTGGTTTCCAGCTTGAGGGTGTCATAGGGAAAATCCAGCCACTGGGCCTTGTCCTTGACACGCAAGGTGCCGCCGCTGGCGTCCACCGAGACCACGCCCTTCGGGCCGCTCTCTGGAAGATCGAGCTGCACGTCGGCGTTGAGCCTGCCCTGCCAGGCAAAATCCTTGGGCAAAAACGCCGCCAGGCTGTCGATCGGGAATTGCTTGAGGTGGTAGCGCAGCTTGGGCTCGGGCATCAGGCGCTGGTCTTCACCGCACAGGCTGGCGCCTCCGGAGACCCAGCAATGGGCGGCGAACGTCAGTTTGCCATCCGCCAGACGCTCGATCCGGGCCGGGGCCTGCAGCCGCCAGTCCTGGCCACCGGCTTGCACGTCGCCGCTGGCCAGCCGCCCGCGCCAGTTGCCTTTGTCGAGGTTGCCGTCCAGCGCGAGCGCCAGCTTGACCAGCGGGCCGGCGAGGTCCAACTGGACTTTCTGGTTCTTGATATCACCCTGGGCACTGGCGGTGAGTGTGCCCACCTGGGTCTCGCCGCTTTGAATGCCACTGCCCTTGAGGTCGATCTTCGCACGCTGGGCGTTATCCAGGGTGGCGTCGAGGCTGAGGTTTTGCAGGTGATTGTCGGCAAACGCCAGTTGTTGGCCCTTGAGGCCAAGCTTGCCTTGCGGCGCCTTCAAGGTGCCAGCCACGTCGAGCCGGCCGTTGACCTGGCCGCGCAGTTGCGGCCACAACTGGGCCAGGCGCGCCAGCTTGATGTCGATCTGGCCGGCCAAACGCTGTTGCAGGCTGCCGCTGCCGTTGATGCGATTGTCGCCCAGGCGCAGATCCAGGTTGGCGAGGGTCCATTGCTCGCCCGCGCCTTCGGCCTTGGCGGCGAACACGGCGGTTTGCCCGCGCAGTTGGCCCTTGAGATTGAGGTCGGCGTCGAGCTTGAGTTGATCGTTCCTGAACTCACCCTTGCTGCGCAAGGGCCCGGCCAGGGTGCCAGGCAATTCAGCCACCCAGTACGCGGGGTTCAGCGCCGACAGATCCAGCGCCGTGTCCCAGGCGATACCCTCGGCGAACTGCAGATTCAGATGGCCTGCGGCCTTGCCCTGGCCTGCGGTGAGTTTCAGCTCGGGCAGGAACACCTGCTTGAGATCGCCACTGAACGGCGTGACCACCGTGAACTTGCCCGCCGGGCCGTCGAGATCGGCTTTGAGGTTGCCCAGGTAGTTGCCGTCTTTATAGGAGATTTCGCCGTTGAAGGTGTGCAAGGTGACCTGCGGCTCGTCAATCAGCGGGTAAAGGCGATGCCAGGGGAAGTCGAGCCAGTCGATTTTGGCGTCGGCGCTGAAGCCTCGCTGCCAATCCAGGTTGGCGCTGAGCTTGAGGTTCTGTTTGTCGCCGGCGTTCAGATCAAGACCGGCGATCTGCGCGCCCCTGGCGTCGACCCTGCCTTGCAGCAGAAGATCCACCGGGCCTTTTTCCGCAGGCAATACGGCTTTGCCAAGCAATTGGTAACCGCTTTTCAGGTCGCCCCTGGCAGTGACATCCAGTTGATTGAGTTGCAGAGTCGCGGGCAGATCAGCGCTGGGCTTGAAGCTGTCCGCGGTGATGCGCACCTGTGCCGGCAGGTTCTCTTCCAGCGGTTGCAGCTCGCCGGTGAGCCTGGCTGGCAGGTAACCACTGCTGTCGGCATCGAGCTTAAGGGTTTTGAGCAGGTCGCCTTCGACCTTCAGCGCAACCGTCCACGGCGCGCCACCGGGCGCGTACGGCAGGCTGAGGTTGCCGCTAGCGTTCAGCGGCCAGTCGCCGACAGGTTGCAGCAGGCCAGCGAGGTCGAGCACCAGGCCATCGCGCTCCAGGTGCACCGAGTCGATACGCATGCCTGCGGCGGTCCAGTGCGCCGCCAACTGCAGGCCCTTGAGTTGCTCGCTGCCGTTGAACAGCAGGCTGCCGACGTGCACCTCACCGAGTTGAATCGCCAAGGGCAGCTTCAGATCCGGCAACGCGACGGGCCCGCTGCTCGCTTCGCCGCTCGGTGCAAATTGCAGGTTGACCTGCTCCACATCCAGCCGCTCGATGCACAGGGTCATGCGCAAAAGGCAGGCCGGCGACCAGACCAGAGTCGGCGCATCCAGCTCGACGCGGCTGGAGCCCTGCTGCCACAGCAGATGATCGGCGCTCCACTGCCCGCCCAAGCGGCCCTGGAAATTCTCCACGCTCAACCCCGGTACCTGGCCCAGCACCCAGCGGCTACCGGCCTGCGTACCCAGCACCGTCCACAGCGCCAGCAACAACAAGGCGAGGACAGCGATCAACGCCAGCCCCGCTATTTTCAAACCACGCATCACAGCTCAGGCCCCATGGAAAAGTGCAGTCGGATGCCGCCCGGGTCTTCCAGGGCATGGGCCAGGTCGAGACGGATCGGACCTACCGGAGAGACCCAGCGTACGCCGACGCCGACACCGGTTTTAAGGCTCGGCATGTCCAGGGTATTGAACGAGTTGCCCTGGTCGATGAAGGTTGCGATCCGCCATTTTTCGGCGATGGAATATTGGTACTCGGCGCTCAGGGCCACCATGTAACGGCCACCGATACGGTCGCCACGGTCGTTCTCCGGCGACAGGGTCTGGTACTCGTAACCCCGCACGCTCTGGTCGCCACCGGCGAAGAAACGCAAGGACGGCGGCACGGACTGGTAGCCGTTGGTGGCACTGCCGCCGAACTGCGCACGGCCGAGGAAACGGTGGTTGTCCCACAGGGTGGTCAAGCCCTTGATCGTCGCGGTGCCGTAAAGCAGGTTGGTGTCCGAACCCAGGCCTTCCTTGGCAACCTTGGCATCGAAGGCCAGGCGATAACCGTTATGCGGGTCGATGCGGTTGTCGCTGCGCAAGTAGGAATAGTTGATACCCGGCATCACCAGGTTGCTCAGGCCCGAGTCGTTGCCCAGGCGGTATTCTTCACGCTGGTATTTGAGCGAGATCACGCGGGTCCAGCCGCTGGGCAATTTGCTGTGCCACTCGGGGCCGACGGTGAGCAATTTACTCAGGGCGTCGGTGTTGGCGATTTCCTCATTCTGGTAGCCGCCGGCGAAGCGAAGCTTGTCGGTGAGCGGCGGGTCGAGCGGCACGTCGTACCACAGGCCAACGTTCTGCCGTGGCGCCGACAGCTCCGCCTCCCAGCCATAGCTGTGACCCTGGGGGTTGACCCAATGGCGCGTCCAGTTGGCCTTGCCGCGCGGGCCGACGTCGGTGGAGTAGCCAAGGCCCAGGCCCATGGTGCGTGGCTTGCGGGTTTCCAGTTGCACGGCCACCGGGATCACGTCGTCTTTGGCGCCGGCGGGGGTCGCATCCACCCGCACGCCTTCGAAGAAGCCGCTGGCTTGCAGGTTCTGGTTGAGCTCGGCGATGAGTTCGGAGTCGTACGGCGTGCCACTCTTGAACGGCACCATGCGTTGCAGCAGGTCTTCGTCGAACGGCGTATCACCGGTAAAGCTGACCTTGCCCATGCTGTAGCGCGGGCCGCTGTCGTAGACCAGGTCGATATCGGCCACGCCCGCCTTCGGGTCTACCGAGAGGGTCTGGCGGGTAAAGCGGCCACTGAAAAAACCGTAGCGCGAGGCCTGGTTCTGGATCAGGCGCTTGGCGTCTTCGTAATGTCCGTGGTTGAGCACCGCGCCGGACTTGAGGTCGTCGCTGGCAGGCAGGCGAAAGGCCTTGAGGCTCGCAGCCTGGCCATCGACCCGAATGGTCACGTTGCGCAAATGCACCGGCTCGCCGGGGTCGATGGTGAGGATCAGGCGCGGGTTCTTGCCGCCCTTCACGTCACTGGCGATCTGCGACTGATAGAAGCCCAACGCCTGAGCGGCTTTGCGCGCCTGCTCTTCGGCACCGCGACTGAACCGCAGCAAGGCTTCTTCGTCACGATCGCCAACCCCGCCGATATAGCCTTCGATGTTGGCTTTCAACGCGTCGTTTGAGGGCTTGATCCGCACGTCCAATTCGCTCTGCGCCCATGCGCCACAGCTTGTGAACAGCAGGACCAGGCTGCTGGTAAATCTTCCTGGAAGCTTCATAGGCGCGGATGCTACATGAGCGAGAGGGAGTCTTTGAACCCGGATTTTTCTGAAAAAATCTGTCTCAAACCGTTACAGCCCGCAAAGACTGGGGGTTGGCATGAAAGAACACATGCTCCAGGACGGGTCCTACGGCAACTTCACCGATTTCCTCGTAGCCCTGACGTTCAAGGAACGCCAGGTAGCGTGAATTACCGGTGTCGAGCACCACGCCCGAGGAATGCGGGTCGTCGGCACACCAGTTGTGCACCGCTTCAAGCAACTGCTCGCCATAGTGCTGGCCCTGGAATTGCGGGTGAACGCCCAGCAGCGGTAATACATGCACCGAATCGGTGGGCAGGCACGCCAGCACCGCGTGGTGGTAATCCAGATAACGTCGGGTGCCGCGCACGCCGGTGCTCAGCCACATGCGAATTTGCCAGGCCCAGCTCTCGGTGATACCCAGGCGCCGTTGCGGCGGCGCGATCAGGGCGATGCCGATCATCTTGTCATCAACAAACAGCCCAATGGCCGGGAGCTTCTGGAAGAAATGTTGCTTGACCAGCTCACGCACCGTGGCGCGCACCCGCAATTCATAGCCGGTGCGCTGCGCTTCGAAAATATAGGCGAAGGTCGGCTCATGGCGATAAGCCTGGTACAGCAGCGCGCGGGCCTCGCGGGAATAGCCGCTGTTGAGCACGCGGATCTGGGCAGTGGCGGTTGAAGTGTCAAGCATGCAGTCAATCTCCCTGGGCGCCACTCGAAAGGCGGCGTTCATAGGGTTACGAACCTGCGGCGCAGCAGTCGTTCCAAGACATTGGCAACGCAGATGCCCTGTCCCCACGCTGGCCCCGGCCGGACTTGTCGGCTAGCATCGCCCTTTTTGCCAGACCGGATTGTCGACCATGAAAATCGTCTCCTTCAATATCAACGGGCTGCGCGCCCGCCCTCATCAGTTGGCGGCGCTGATCGACAAGCACCAACCCGACGTCATCGGCCTTCAGGAAACCAAGGTTCACGATGACCAGTTCCCCCTGGCCGAGGTGCAGGCGCTGGGCTACCACGTGTACTACCACGGTCAGAAAGGTCATTACGGCGTGGCCTTGCTGTCGCGCAAGGAAGCCTTGAGCGTGCACAAAGGCTTCGACAGTGATGAAGAGGACGCCCAGCGCCGTTTCATCTGGGGCACGTTCGCCGATGAAAACGGCCAACCGGTCACGGTCATGAACGGCTATTTCCCCCAGGGCGAAAGCCGTGACCACCCGACCAAGTTCCCCGCCAAGCAGCGCTTCTATGAGGACTTGCAACAATTGCTGGAAAGCCGGTTCAGCAACGAGCAGCCGCTGGTGGTGATGGGCGACGTGAATATCTCCCCGCAGGACTGCGACATCGGCATCGGCGCCGACAATGCCAAGCGCTGGCTGAAAACCGGCAAGTGCAGCTTCCTGCCGGAAGAACGCGAATGGATGGCCCGCCTGAAAAACTGGGGCCTGGTGGACAGTTTCCGGCACCTCTATCCGGACGTGACCGACCGCTTCAGCTGGTTCGATTACCGCAGCCGCGGGTTTGAGGACGAGCCCAAGCGCGGGCTGCGGATTGACGTGATCATGGCGTCCAATGGGCTGCTGCCAAGGGTCAAGGATGCCGGCGTGGACTACGACCTGCGTGGATTGGAGAAGCCGTCGGACCATGCACCGATCTGGCTCGAATTGAGCTGAACCCCTGACGGTCTTCGACCTGGCGCTGTCACGCAGCAAACTGGAACCTCCGTGGCGAGCGGGCTTGTCCTGCGTTGGGCTGCGCAGCAGCCCCAAAACCAGGCGCTGAGCCGTATCAGGTACACCGCGTTTTGCCCGATTGGGGGCGCTTCGCACCCCAACGCGGGGCAAGCCCGCTCGCCACAATAAGCCCACAAGCGCAGATTCCCTGTGGCGAGCAGGCTTGTCCTGCGTTGGGCTGCGCAGCAGCCCCGAAGCCAGGCGCTGAGCCGTATCAGGTACACCGCGTTTTGCTCGATTGGGGGCGCTTCGCACCCCAACGCGGGGCAAGCCCGCTCGCCACAATAAGCCCACAAGAGCAGATTCCCTGTGGCGAGCAGGCTTGTCCTGCGTTGGGCTGCGCAGCAGCCCCAAAGCCAGGCGCTGCAGTTGCTGAAAAAACTCATTTGATAAGAGGCGGCAGCCCCCTCCCACACTCATTCCTGGCGCCGCTTGACGGGCGCGTCTCGGTCATATTTCTGCAAACTCTCTGACTTAATCTCGTCGCACTCTCTTTGAAGGTGCCGGCATGATGCTGCGCGTTCTGTTTATTTTGACCCTTTTCCCTCTGATTGCCGTGTCGGCGCAACTGCCCGTACCCGAGCACGGCCCTGCCCTGCGCATTCAGGGCTCCAATACCATCGGCGCAGCGCTGGGCCCGGCTTTGGTGAAGGGCTTGCTGGAGCACGAGGGCGTGCAACGGGTGCACATCGAATCGGGCGACGGACCAAACGAGCAGCGCGTAGTCGGCAAGACGCGCCAGGGCAGGAGCGTGACCATCGAGGTGGCGGCCCATGGCTCCAGCACCGGCTTTGCCGCGCTGAAAAAAGCCAGCGCAGACCTCGCGGCAGCGTCCCGCCCGATCAAGGACAGCGAGCTGGTGGACCTTGAGCCACTGGGCGACCTGAAAAGCCCCGAAGCCGAACAGGTGATCGCCATCGATGGCCTGGCCATCATCGTTAACCCGCTCAACCCGCTGAACACCCTCGACACCGAACAACTGGCGCAGCTCTTCAACGGCGAGGTCAGCACCTGGGAAGCACTGGGCGGCGTCGGCGGGCCTGTTCATGTGTATGCGCGAGATGACCAGTCCGGCACCTACGACACGTTCAAGGAGCTGGTGCTGAACCGGCGCGGCAAACCGCTGGCTTCAAGCGCCCGGCGTTTCGAGTCCAGCGAAGCATTGTCCGATGCAGTCAGCCGCGATCCCCAGGGCATCGGCTTTATCGGCCTGCCCTACATACGCCAGGCCAAGGCGGTGGCGATTGCCGATGGCGATTCACAACCGATGTTGCCGCTCAATAGCTTGATCGCCACCGAAGATTACCCGCTGTCGCGGCGCCTGTTCTTTTACCTGCCGCCGACGAGCCACAACCCGTGGGCCCGGGCGCTGGTGGACTTTGCCCAGAGCAGCCAGGGCCAGGCAATCGTCGCGGCCAACGGTTTTATTGCCCAGCAGGTGCAGGCCATTGGCGTGCAACCGCGTGCATCGATGCCGGCGGACTATCAAGCGATTGCCCGCGATGCCCAGCGCCTGAGCGTCAATTTTCGTTTCGAGGAAGGCAGCGCCAGCCTGGACACCAAGGCGCGCCAGGATGTGCTGCGGGTGGTGGACTATCTGAAAAGCCACGGCAAGCTCGACAAGCAGGTGACGCTGGTGGGATTTGGCGATGCCAAGAATGATCCCCAGCGCGCAGCGTTGCTGTCGAAGTTGCGGGCGATGGCGGTGCGCAGGGAACTGGTCAAGAGCGGCGTGGTGCTGCGCGATATTCGCGGGTTTGGCGCGCAGATGCCGGTGGCGGCGAATACGGCGGATGAGGGGCGGATCAAGAATCGGCGGGTGGAGGTCTGGGTGTACTGAGGCTGGAGTTTGGGGTTGTCAGGACGGGCCTCATCGGGAGCAAGCCCCTCCACATTTGCACTGTATTCACAATTCAAAATGTGCGAGGGGGCTTGCTCCCGATTGCAGGCGACGCAGTGCTACTGCCCGCCGCGCATCATCTCCCTGGGCACATACTTGCCAATCTCGAACTTGCCGATCGCCGCGCGGTGCACTTCATCCGGGCCATCGGCCAGGCGCAGGGTGCGTTGCATGGCGTACATGTAGGCCAACGGGAAATCATTGGAAACGCCGGCACCGCCGTGCATCTGAATCGCGCGGTCGATCACCTTCAGCGCCACGTTCGGCGCGACCACCTTGATCTGCGCGATCTCGCTTTTCGCTACTTTATTGCCCACGGTGTCCATCATGTACGCGGCCTTCAGGGTCAGCAGGCGCGCCATGTCGATTTCCATGCGTGAGTCGGCGATCTTGTCGATGTTGCCACCCAGGCGTGCCAACGGCTTGCCGAATGCGGTGCGGCTGACCGAACGTTTGCACATCAGTTCCAGCGCGCGTTCGGCCATGCCCACCGAGCGCATGCAATGGTGAATACGGCCGGGGCCGAGGCGCCCCTGGGCGATCTCGAAGCCACGGCCTTCGCCAAGCAGGACGTTTTCGTAGGGCACCCGTACGTTGTCGAACAGCACTTCGGCGTGACCGTGGGGCGCGTCGTCGTAGCCGAACACCGGCAGCGGGCGGAGGATTTTCACACCGGGTGTGTCCACCGGCACCAGGATCATCGAATGCTGCTGGTGACGCGGCGCGTCCGGGTTGCTCAGGCCCATGAAGATGAGGATCTTGCAGCGCGGGTCGCAGGCGCCGGAGGTCCACCACTTTTTGCCGTTGATGACCCACTCATCGCCCTGGCGCTCGGCACGGGCGGCCATGTTGGTGGCATCGGACGAAGCCACGTCCGGCTCGGTCATGGCGAAGGCCGAACGGATCTCGCCGCGCAGCAGCGGTTCGAGCCAGCGCTGTTTCTGTTCTTCGTTGGCATAGCGCACCAGCACTTCCATATTGCCGGTGTCGGGGGCCGAGCAGTTGAACGGCTCCGGCCCCAGCAGCGAGCGGCCCATGATTTCGGCCAGCGGCGCGTATTCCAGATTGGTGAGGCCGGCGCCGAGTTCGGACTCGGGCAGAAACAGGTTCCACAGGCCTTCGGCTTTGGCGCGGGCCTTGAGTTCTTCCATGATCGCTGTGGGCTGCCAGCGGTCGCCTTCGCTGACCTGGCGTTCAAACACCGGCTCGGCCGGGTAGACGTAAGCGTCCATGAATGCAGTGACGCGTTCACGCAGTTCCTGAACCTTGGGCGAATAGGCGAAATCCATGGGCAGCTCCCTTCTCTGAGAGGTTGTTTAGGTCATGAATTCGATGCTAGAACAGCGCTGATAATTTACCTAGCCTATTCTCGGCGTGTATTAACATTCATCACCGATATATGATCAGCCTATCGGCACCTAACAATAAGAGCGCAACGCAATGAATCTGAGCAAGGTCGACCTGAACCTCTTCATCGTCTTTGATGCGATCTACACCGAAGCCAACCTGACGCGCGCCGGGCAGATCGTCGGCATTACGCAACCGGCGGTGTCCAACGCGCTGGCCCGCCTGCGCGAGACCTTCAACGACCCGCTGTTCGTGCGCACTGCCCAGGGCATGGTGCCTACGCCGATGGCGCAGAACATCATCGGCCCGGTGCGCAATGCGCTGTCGTTGCTGCGGGTATCGGTGCAGGAAAGCCGGATTTTCAATCCTCAACAGGCGGCCAAGACCTATCGCATCAGCATGACCGACCTCACCGAGGCGGTGATTCTGCCGCTGCTGTTCCAGCGCCTGCGCCGGCTGGCACCCACGGTGGTGATCGAAAGTTTCCTGTCCAAGCGCCGCGAGACCACCAAGGAACTGGCGGCCGGGCGCCTGGATTTTGCCGTGGACGCACCGCTCAACACCGACCCGCAGGTGCGTCACGTCAAGCTGATGGAAGACCGCTACGTGTGCGCCATGCGCAAGGGCCATCCGCTGGCGGGCAAGGACAAGCTCAGCCTGGATGATTACCTGTCGCTGACCCACATTCATATCTCCAGTCGCCGCAACGGCCTGGGCCATGTCGACCTGGCCCTGGGCAAGATGGGCATCCAGCGCAAGATCGCGCTGCGTTCCCAGCATTACCTGATGGCCTCGCAGGTGCTGCAGCAGACCGACATGGTCATGACCGTGCCCGAGCGCTTCGCCCGCCGCCACGAACTGCACTGGGTCAACCTGCCGGTGAACGACGTGCCGCCCGTGGAAACCCATTTGTACTGGCATGAAAGCACCGACCAGGACCCGGCCAACCGCTGGATGCGCGAGCAGATGATCGAGCTGTGCCAGCAGGTGACGGCCCATGAGAAGAAGCTCGATGGCAAGCAGGCTTGACCTTTGACTGAGCGGGCTTGCCGGGGTTGTCGTGGTGGCGAGCCCGCTCGCCACGGCAAGATGAAAGCCATGGGATGTTATTGACGTTTACGTCAACCAGCCATTAGCTTAGCGCCAAGCCATCCGCCGAGCGCCGCCATGAGCACCACCTACAGCATCTCCGACCTCGCCCGCGAGCTCGACATCACCACCCGCGCCATTCGCTTTTATGAAGAGCAAGGCCTGCTGACCCCAGAGCGTCGGGGCCAGGAGCGTATCTACTCAGCGCGGGACAAGGTCAGCCTCAAGCTGATTCTGCGCGGCAAGCGCATCGGTTTCTCCCTGGCCGAATGCCGCGAGCTGATCGAACTCTACGATCCCACCAGCGGCAACCACATCCAGCTCAACAGCATGCTGGCCAAGATCGCCGAGCGGCGTGAACAGCTGGAACAGCAACTGCTGGACATCGAACAGATGAAGCTGGAACTGGACACCGCCGAAGAACGCTGCACTCAAGCCCTGGCCCACACCATGAGCCAGTCTGGCCATTGAACAGAAGGTAATCCTCATGCCCCTCCCCTCCCACGTACGCCTGGTTGAAGTCGGCCCACGCGACGGTTTGCAGAACGAAGCCCAGCCCATCGCCGTGACGGACAAGGTCCGTCTGGTGGACGCCTTGAGCGACGCCGGGCTGGGCTATATCGAAGTGGGCAGCTTTGTGTCGCCCAAATGGGTGCCGCAGATGGCCGGCTCCGCCGAGGTGTTTGCGCAGATCCGGCGCAAGCCCGGCGTGACCTACGGCGCGCTGGCGCCCAACCTGCGCGGCTTTGAAGATGCGCTGGCGGCCGGCGTCAAGGAGGTCGCGGTGTTTGCGGCCGCGTCCGAGGCGTTCTCGCAACGCAACATCAACTGCTCGATCAGCGAGAGCCTGGAGCGCTTCGCTCCGATCATGAGCGCAGCCCGGCAGCACGGTGTCAGCGTGCGCGGCTACGTGTCCTGTGTGCTGGGATGCCCTTACGAAGGTGACGTCGCGCCGGAACAGGTCGCTGCGGTGGCCCGCGAGCTGTACGCCATGGGCTGCTATGAAGTGTCCCTGGGCGACACCATCGGCACCGGCACGGCAGGCGATACGCGGCGGTTGTTCGAGGTCGTTGGCGCCCAGGTGCCAAGGGAGAAGCTTGCCGGACACTTCCACGACACTTACGGCCAGGCGATCGCGAATATCTATGCCAGCCTGCTGGAAGGTATCCAGGTGTTCGACAGCTCTATCGCAGGCCTTGGCGGCTGCCCGTATGCCAAGGGCGCCAGCGGTAACGTCGCCACCGAAGACGTGGTGTACCTGCTCGACGGGCTGGGCATCCACACCGGCATCGACCTCTCGCGCCTGATTGACGCGGGCCGGCAGATCAGCCAGGTGCTGGGGCGCGCCAGTGGGTCGCGGGTGGCGAAGGTGCGTAGCGCCAGTTGAGTAGCATGGCTGTGACAATGTGTTACCGGGCGCCGACACAGCGGGTAACGCGGGAACATAATTGGCCGCCTTTGCGCAGAGGCAATCGCGGCATAAAAAATAAGCTATTGATTTTAATAGAAATTTAAAAGTTGGCATGGCTCCTGCTATCTCTATTGCATAACAAGAATAAAAAGCACCAAGCCTAATAAAAACAAGACGTAACGACTCTGACATAACAAAAACAACACGGCAGAGACGCAGCTAACAGATTTTTTTGGAAGCACTTCAGCGCTCAAAAAAATACGTTTGCTCTTGACCCCGGATGGGGGTCACCCAAAACAGCAGTAAAGGGCCACGGCTGCCAAAAACAACAACAGGCCGCCCCTCAATAATAAAAAAAGAGCACGCAACGACACATTAAAAGGGGCCTTCGGGTCCCTTTTGTCGTTTCTGCCCTTAAAGGTTGGAGGCTCCACGTTGCGCTGTCGCACAGCCAACAGAAAAACCTGTGGCGAGCGGGCTTGCCCCGCGTTGGGGTGCGAAGCGCCCCCAATCGAGCAAAACGCGGTGTACCTGATACGGCTCAGCGTCTGGTTTTGGGGCTGCTGCGCAGCCCAACGCAGGACAAGCCTGCTCGCCACAGGGAATCTGCGCTTGACTGAACGGCATTAGGGCAAGCCCGCTCGCCACAACAAGCCTGCTCCCACAAGGGATTTTGCGTGGCTGTCAGGACTGCGTTCGCAGCTCTTGAAGCGTGATCTCGCGCATGCGGAATTTCTGTACCTTGCCCGTCACCGTCATCGGAAACTCATCCACGAACTTGAAGTGCCTGGGCGTCTTGAAGTGTGCGATGCGGCCCTTGCACCAGGCTTGCAGCTCAAGCGCATCGACCACATGGCCCGGATGGCATTTGATCCAGGCGACGATTTCTTCGCCGTAGCGCTCGTCGGGAATGCCGATGACCTGCACGTCGGCCACCGCCGGGTGAGTGAAGAAAAATTCCTCCAGCTCGCGCGGGTACACGTTCTCGCCACCACGGATGATCATGTCCTTGTTGCGCCCGGCAATGCACACGTAACCGTGCGGGTCCATGGTCGCAAGGTCGCCAGTGTGCAGCCAGCCCGCCGCGTCGATCGTTTGGCGGGTGCCCTCGGGGTTGTTCCAGTAGCCGAGCATCACGCTGTAGCCACGGGTGCACAGTTCACCGATCTCGCCACGTGCCACGGTGTTACCGGCGGCGTCGATGATTGTATTTTCCAGGTGCGGCTGGGTGCGACCGACGGTGGTGACGCGTCGCTCCAGGTCGTCATCCGGGCCGGTCTGCAACGACACCGGGCTGGTTTCGGTCATGCCATAGGCGATCTGCACCTCGCCCATGTGCAGCTCGCTGATGACCCGGCGCATCACTTCGATGGGACAGGTAGCGCCGGCCATGATCCCGGTGCGCAGGCTGGCGAGGTCCAGCTCGCCGCGCTGCGGATGATCAAGCATGGCAATGAACATCGTCGGCACGCCGTACAGGCCCGTGGCGCGCTCCTCGGCGACGGCGGTCAGGGTGAGCAACGGGTCGAAGCCATCATTGGGGTAGATCATGGTGGTGCCATGGGTGATGCAGCCCAGGTTACCCATCACCATGCCGAAGCAGTGGTACAGCGGCACCGGGATCACCAGACGATCCTGCGCGGTAAGGCCAAGGCTTTCGCCGACCATGTAGCCGTTGTTGAGAATATTGTGGTGACTGAGGGTGGCACCCTTGGGAAACCCGGTGGTGCCGGAGGTGTACTGGATGTTCACGGGTTGATCGAAGTGCAGGCTGGCCTGGCGCTGCTGCAAGTGTTCATGAGCAATCTCCGCCCCCATGCTCGCCAGTTGCGCCCAGGGTACGAAGCCCTCGGGCGGGCTGGGGTCGAGGCTGACGGTGGCACGCAGGTCGGGCGCGAGCGCCTGCAGCATGGCGTGGTAATCGGACGTCTTGAACGCGCCGGCGCACACCAGCCATTGGCAGCCGGATTGCTTGAGCACGTAGTCCAGTTCGCTGCTGCGATAGGCCGGGTTGATGTTGACCAGAATCACCCCGAGCTTGGCGCTGGCGATCTGGGTGATGCACCACTCGGCGCAGTTGGGCGCCCAGATACCGAGGCGGTCGCCAGCTTGCATGCCCAGGGCCAGGAAAGCGCGGGCGTGCAGGTCGACCGTTTCAGCCAGTTGCCGCCAGGTGAAGCGGCGCCGTTGATGGCGTACCACCAGCGCCTCGCCCTCGGGATAGCGCGCGGCAGTCTGATCGAAGGCCTGGCCGATGGTCATCGCCAGCAGCGCCTTGTCCTGGGCGCCACGGCTGTAGCTCTGGTTCGGTTGATCCATCACCATCCCCTGTTGTGTTTTTTGTGGGTTGACGTAAACGTAAACTACGATTGACAGCGCCTTAACGCAAGCTTACGTTAACGTAAAGGTCATAGCCCTCCCCGGCACTCGACCCACACAACAACAAAGCTCACAGTAAGGTGCCTGCCATGAGTTATCCGTCCCTGAACTTCGCCCTCGGCGAAACCATCGACATGCTGCGCGACCAGGTGCAGGCCTTCGTGGCCAAGGAAATCGCGCCACGCGCCGCGCAGATCGACATCGACAACCTGTTCCCCGCCGACCTGTGGCGCAAGTTCGGTGACATGGGCCTGCTCGGCATCACTGTGGCGGAAGAATACGGCGGCGCCGGCCTGGGTTACCTGGCCCATGTGGTGAGCATGGAGGAGATCAGCCGCGGCTCGGCCTCCGTGGCGTTGTCCTACGGTGCGCACTCCAATCTGTGCGTCAACCAGATCAACCGCAACGGCAATCATGAACAGAAGCTCAAGTACCTGCCCAAACTGATCAGCGGCGAGCACATCGGTGCCCTCGCCATGAGCGAGCCCAACGCCGGCTCCGACGTGGTCTCGATGAAACTGCGCGCCGACAAACGCGGCGACTGCTACGTGCTCAATGGCAGCAAAACCTGGATCACCAACGGCCCCGATGCCAGCACCTACGTGATCTATGCCAAGACCGACCTGGAAAGGGGCGCCCACGGCATCACCGCATTCATCGTCGAGCGCGACTGGAAAGGCTTCAGCCGCAGCAACAAGTTCGACAAGCTGGGCATGCGCGGCTCCAACACCTGCGAGCTGTTTTTCGACGACGTCGAAGTGCCCGCAGACAACATCCTCGGTGTCCTCAACGGCGGCGTGAAAGTGCTGATGAGCGGGCTGGACTACGAGCGCGTGGTGCTGGCCGGCGGGCCCACCGGGATCATGCAGGCCTGCATGGACCTGATCGTGCCCTACATTCACGACCGCAAGCAGTTCGGCCAGAGCATCGGCGAATTCCAGCTGATCCAGGGCAAGGTCGCCGACATGTACACCCAGCTCAACGCCAGCCGCGCCTACCTCTACGCCGTGGCCCAGGCCTGCGAGCGCGGCGAGACCACGCGCAAGGACGCCGCCGGTGTGATCCTCTACAGCGCCGAGCGCGCCACACAGATGGCCCTCGACGCGATCCAGATTCTCGGCGGCAATGGCTACATCAACGAATTCCCCGCCGGGCGCCTGCTGCGTGATGCCAAGCTGTATGAAATCGGCGCGGGCACCAGTGAGATTCGGCGCATGTTGATCGGTCGCGAACTGTTCAACGAAACCCGCTGAAGGAGCGCGCCATGGCCACCTTGCACACCCAGCTCAACCCACGCTCGGCGGAATTTTCCGCCAACAGCGCGGCGATGCGTCAGCAGGTCGACGCCCTGCATGCCCTCCTCGCCCAGGTACAACAAGGCGGCGGCCTCAAGGCCCAGGAGCGGCATACCTCGCGCGGCAAACTGCTGCCGCGCGAACGCATCAATCGTCTGCTCGATCCGGGCTCGCCGTTCCTCGAACTCAGCCAACTGGCCGCCCATCAGGTGTATGGCGAAGACGTGCCCGCCGCCGGGGTGATTGCCGGGATTGGCCGCGTCGAGGGTGTGGAATGCATGATTGTCGCCAACGATGCCACGGTCAAAGGCGGCTCCTACTACCCACTGACGGTAAAAAAACACCTGCGCGCGCAGACCATCGCCGAGCAGAACCGCCTGCCGTGCATCTACCTGGTGGACTCCGGCGGCGCCAACCTGCCGCGCCAGGATGAGGTGTTCCCGGACCGCGAACACTTCGGGCGGATCTTCTTCAACCAGGCCAACATGAGCGCCCAGGGCATCCCGCAGATCGCCGTGGTGATGGGCTCGTGCACCGCCGGCGGTGCCTATGTGCCGGCCATGGCCGACGAGGCGATCATGGTGCGCCAGCAGGCCACGATCTTCCTGGCCGGCCCGCCGCTAGTCAAAGCGGCGACCGGCGAAGTGGTCAGTGCCGAGGACCTGGGCGGCGCCGATGTGCACTGCAAAATCTCCGGCGTGGCCGACCACTACGCCGACAGCGACGAACACGCCCTGGCCCTGGCCCGCCGCAGCGTGGCCAACCTCAACTGGCGCAAGCTGGGCGAGTTGCGCCTACGCCCGCCGGTAGCGCCGCTGTACAGCGCAGAAGAGCTCTACGGGGTGATTCCGGCCGAGGCCAAGCAACCATTCGATGTGCGCGAGGTGATCGCGCGGCTGGTGGATGCGTCGGTATTCGATGAATTCAAGGCGCTGTTCGGGACCACGTTGGTCTGCGGCTTTGCGCACTTGCATGGCTACCCGATTGCGATCCTCGCCAACAACGGCATCCTGTTCGCCGAAGCCGCGCAGAAAGGCGCGCACTTTATCGAGCTGGCCTGCCAGCGCGGGATTCCCCTGCTGTTCCTGCAGAACATCACCGGTTTCATGGTCGGGCAGAAGTATGAAGCCGGCGGCATCGCCAAGCACGGCGCCAAGCTGGTCACGGCGGTGGCCTGCGCCAGGGTGCCGAAATTTACCGTGATCATCGGCGGCAGCTTCGGGGCCGGCAACTACGGCATGTGCGGGCGCGCCTATGACCCGCGTTTTTTATGGATGTGGCCCAACGCGCGCATCGGCGTGATGGGTGCCGAGCAGGCGGCCGGCGTGCTGGTGCAGGTCAAGCGCGAACAGGCCGAACGCGCCGGCACTGCCTTCAGCGCCGAGGATGAAGCCGCGATCAAGCAGCCGATCCTCGACCAGTATGAAACCCAGGGCCATCCCTATTACTCCAGCGCCCGCCTGTGGGACGACGGCGTCATCGACCCGGTGCAGACCCGCGAGGTACTCGCCCTGGCACTGTCCGCCGCACTGAACGCCCCCATCGAGCCGAGCCGCTTCGGCGTGTTCCGCATGTAAATGGAGCTTGTCCCCATGCACGATTTCAACACCCTCGAACTGATCACCGATAGCCGTGGCTTTGCCACGTTATGGCTCAGTCGTGAAGCCAAGAACAACGCGTTCAACGCCGAGATGATCCGCGAATTGATCCTCGCTCTGGACCACGTGCAGGGCGACCCTTGCCTGCGCTTTCTGGTGGTGCGCGGACGCGGCCGGCACTTCAGCGCAGGGGCTGACCTGGCCTGGATGCAGCAGTCGGCCGAGCTGGACTACCACACCAACCTGGACGACGCGCGCGAACTGGCGGAGCTGATGTACAACCTCGCCAAGCTGAAAATCCCCACCCTGGCCGTGGTGCAAGGCGCCGCCTATGGGGGTGCGCTGGGTTTGATCAGTTGCTGCGACATGGCAATCGGCGCCGATGATGCGCAGTTCTGCCTGTCGGAAGTGCGCATCGGCCTGGCACCGGCGGTGATCAGCCCGTTCGTGGTGCAGGCCATCGGCGAGCGCGCGGCCCGCCGCTATGCTCTGACGGCCGAGCGATTTGGCGGCCAGCGTGCGCGGGAAATCGGCCTGCTGGCGGAGAGTTATCCGGCCGACACGCTGGAGCAGCAAGTGGACGTCTGGGTGACCAACCTGCTGCAGAACAGCCCGGCGGCCATGCGCGCCAGCAAGGACCTGCTGCGCGAAGTGGGCCACGGCGCCCTCACGCCAGCCCTGCGGCGCTATTGCGAAAATGCCATCGCGCGTATTCGCGTCAGCGCCGAAGGCCAGGAAGGCTTGCGCGCATTCCTGCAAAAACGCGCGCCTGTCTGGCAGTCCCGGGAGCCACGCCCATGAGACCACTTACCACCCTGCTGGTCGCCAACCGTGGCGAAATTGCCTGCCGGATCATGCGCACCGCCAAAGCGATGGGGCTGACCACGGTAGCCGTGCACAGCGCCATCGACTGCGATGCGCGGCACAGTCGCGAGGCGGACATTCGCGTCGACCTGGGCGGCAGCAAAGCTACGGAAAGTTACCTGCAAATCGACAAGATCATCGCCGCCGCCAAGGCCAGTGGCGCCCAGGCGATTCATCCGGGCTATGGCTTTCTCTCGGAAAACGCAGCGTTTGCCCGCGCCATCGAGGCTGCCGGCCTGATCTTCCTCGGCCCGCCCGCCTCGGCCATCGATGCCATGGGCAGCAAGTCGGCGGCCAAGACGTTGATGGAAGCCGCCGGGGTACCATTGGTACCGGGTTATCACGGCGAGGCCCAGGACCTGGACACCTTTCGCGACGCCTGCGCGCGCATCGGCTATCCCGTGCTGCTGAAAGCGACTGCCGGCGGCGGCGGCAAGGGCATGAAGGTGGTCGAAGACATCAGCCAGTTGGCCGAAGCCCTGGCTTCAGCCCAGCGTGAGGCAGTGTCCTCGTTCGGCAACGGGCAGATGCTGGTGGAGAAATACCTGCTCAAGCCGCGCCATGTGGAAATCCAGGTGTTCGCCGATGGGCACGGCCACTGCCTGTACCTCAATGAGCGCGATTGCTCGATCCAGCGGCGTCATCAAAAGGTGGTGGAAGAAGCCCCGGCGCCGGGGCTGAGTGTTGAACAGCGCAAGGCCATGGGTGGAGCGGCAGTGCGCGCGGCGCAGGCGATTGGTTATGTGGGCGCGGGCACGGTGGAGTTTTTGCTGGATGCCCGTGGCGAATTTTTCTTCATGGAGATGAACACCCGGCTGCAGGTGGAGCATCCGGTGACCGAAGCGATTACCGGCCTTGATCTGGTAGCCTGGCAGATCCGCGTGGCCCAGGGCGAAGCGCTGCCGATCACTCAGGCGCAGGTGCCGTTGAATGGCCACGCCATTGAGGTGCGGCTGTATGCCGAAGATCCGACCCATGATTTTCTGCCTGCCACCGGGCACCTGGCGCTGTACCGCGAGTGCGACCCGGGGCCTGGACGTCGCGTGGACAGCGGCGTGGAGCAAGGTGACAGGGTCTCGCCGTTCTACGATCCGATGCTGGGCAAGCTGATTGCCTGGGGCGAGGACCGCGAGCAGGCGCGCCTGCGTCTGCTGGCCATGCTCGACGAGTTCGCTGTGGGTGGGCTCAAGACCAATCTGGGTTTTCTGCGACGCATCATCGGCCATCCGGCGTTTGCGGCGGCCGAGCTCGATACCGGGTTCATTCCGCGTTATCAGGCGCAGTTGCTGCCGACGGAGGGTGCGTTGAGCGACGGGTTCTGGCAGGCGGCGGGTTCGGCGTTCATGCAGAGTCTGCCGCGCGGTGAAGGGCCTTGGGCGGATACCCGGGGCTTTCGCGCGGGGCTGCCGGCGCAGGTTTCGCTGCACTTGAGCTGCAATGGGCAGGATCGGGTGGTGACATTGGCTGCCGGCGCTGCGCACAAGATGCACGGTGAGCAGTTGCTGATCGACGATCAGGGCATACGCCGCGCGCACCTGGCGGTGCGTCATGAAAGCACCGTATACCTGCGCTGGGACGGCGAGATGCAGGCGGTCAGCCTGTTTGACCCGATTGCGGCGGTGGAGGCGGGCCAGTCGCAACAGGGCGGTCTCACTGCGCCCATGAACGGCAGTATCGTGCGGGTGCTGGTGGAGGTTGGTCAGCCTGTCGAAGCCGGCACGCAACTGGTAGTGCTCGAAGCAATGAAAATGGAACACAGCATTCGCGCGCCCGTGGCCGGAGTGGTCAAGGCGCTGTTTTGCCAGGAAGGCGAGATGGTGGCTGAAGGCAGTGCACTGGTGGAACTGGAAATGGCCGACTAGAACCTCGCGGTGGCTTGCACGACAACACCGAGGATGCGGCAATCGTCGGTGAACAGCAGCTTCGGGTAGGTGGGATTGAGCGGCACCAGGTACAGCTGGCCGCTTTCTTCCTGCAATTGGCGAAAGGTGGCCCGGGGGCTGTCGTCCCATTGCGCAACGACCAGCTTGCCGGGAACGGCATCGATGGAAGGGTCGACCAGGATCAGCATGCCTGCGCTGACGCTGAGCCCTGTAGGGGCGGTCATGGCGTCGCCGGTTACGGGGAGCCAGAAGGCTTCGCCGCCCGCGTGATAGTCCGTCAGCTCAAAGCGCTCGGGGCCATAGGGCGGACGTTCTTCGCGCACTTCACAGAGCCCGTTCCAGTCGCTGACCGGGTAGCGGAAATACGGGTTGTAGTGGTGTTCCAGTGGCCGCTCTGCGTCGACCCGCTCACGAATCTCCAGCGCCACCTCCAGATAGCCCAGTCCCAGTTCCGCCAGCACCCGGTTCATGTCCGCAAGGCTGGGCACCCGGCGTTTGTTGAGCCAATGGCCCACACCCCCCTGGGACATGCCCAGGCGTTCGGCCAGTTCATCCTGGGTGACCTTGCGGTCTTTCATGTTGGCCCGGACCAACGCTATCCATTTATCCATGGTGCGTGACAATACGTTGCGTATTTTTCAGGGCAATAAACAGTTTGTAGTAATCCACGAAACGACATAAATACGATACGTACTATTATCAATCTCAAGGATTCCGCCCCCATCAGAGTATCGCCCACGATGACGACCACCCCGTATCTACCGCTCGAAACACCTTCCACTGACGAAGCACTCGACATGCACACCAGCGGCGCCGCCCAACGTGCATTGGACTATTACTTGAAAGCGAATATGTCCGACTCCAAGGCAGACGACACCTTCTTTCACATCAAACCCGGCATCAGCCATGAAGAAGCGCTGGTGCACGCCTCCGACCTGCTGCGCAGTGCAGCCGCTACGGCTTACGAATCTGCGAGCAACCATCAGGGCAATCAACGCGACCTGGCGTTTTCAGTGGTGTATCTGATCGATATGGCGAAGGCGATGGTAGAGCGATCGTTGCTGCGGCCGCAGGCCGAGGCAAACGTGTGAGGACGCGAAGCAAAAATATTTCTATCCAGAGGATAAAAACATTTGACTTGCAAATGATAATGATTATTATTGGGCTCAGCTGATCGCGAGATCAGTCGATAGACCAAGAGACCTTAGGTCGGACTCTTGGAATATCTCCTCATCAGGCTAATCACGGTTTTTGACCCGGCTCTTTGGCCGGGTCTTTTTTTTGCCAGTTTCCCTGGCGTGGCTTCAGGCTAATGAAGACTGTGTGTTGCTTGATGGCGCGCATGGTAGCAAAAGACCATTGCCCAATGAAAGTCGCCCAACCGCTCTGGACGGGATCTTTGAGAAACAGCGCCTGAGAATCAATCTCACCGTTTTCAAGCCGCCGCCGGATCAGGAAGAATGCCCCCTCCCCTGCAACAATTTTGCATCAAGATTTTGCCCAGCCTCTGTGTAATATAGCCGCCACAACTCATATTCAGGCAACCAGACCATGACCGTGGCCTTGACCTCCATCAAGATCAGCACCGACTTCGACAGCGGCAACATCCAGGTCCTGGATGCCAGCGATGCCTATCAGTTGCTGCTGGCGATCAAACCCGATACCCGCAGCCAGCATTTCCAGTGGTTCCACTTCAAGGCCGAAGGCATGCACGTGGGCCACACCCACACCTTCCGCCTGAGCAACGCGAGCCATTCCTCGTATAAAAATGCCTGGAGCGGCTACAACGCCGTGGCGTCGTACGATCACGTCAACTGGTTCCGCGTACCCACGCGCTTTGACGGCGAGACGCTGCACATCAGCCTTCAAAGCCGCGAGAAACATGCCTGGTTCGCCTACTTTGAACCCTACAGCCGTGAGCGCCACGATTGGCTGATCGACCAGGCCCTGAAACACGCCGGTACCCAACTGCTGGCCACCGGTAAAAGTGTCGAAGGCCGCGATATCCAGTTGCTGCGCCGTGGCAAAGGCGGCGAAGGCCGACTCAAAGTGTGGATCATCGCGCAGCAACACCCGGGCGAGCACATGGCGCAATGGTTCATGGAAGGCGTTATCGAACGTCTGCAACGCGACGGCGATACCGAGCTTAAAAAGCTGCTGGCGGTCGCCGACCTGTACCTGGTGCCCAACATGAACCCCGATGGCGCTTTCCACGGCCACCTGCGCACCAACGCCATGGGCCAGGACCTCAACCGCGCCTGGCAGAGCGCCAGCCAGGAAATGAGCCCCGAAGTGCTGTTCGTGCAGCAACAGATGGAAAAGTACGGCGTGGACCTGTTCCTCGATATCCACGGCGACGAAGAAATCCCCTACGTGTTCACCGCCGGCTGCGAAGGCAACCCGGGCTATACGCCACGCATCGAAGCGCTGGAAAAACACTTTCGCAGCCACCTCAGCGCCTTGACCCGCGACTTCCAGACCACTCACGGTTACACCCGCGACCTGCCGGGCGAAGCCAACATGACCCTGGCCTGCAACGCCGTGGGCCAGAAGTACGATTGCCTGTCGCTGACTCTGGAGATGCCGTTCAAGGACAACGACGATGCACCCAACCCCAAAACCGGCTGGTCAGGGGATCGCTCCAGGCAACTGGGCAAGGATGTGTTGAGTACCGTGGCGGATGTCGCCACGAGCCTGCGCTGATCCATTTACATGGCGCACCTGAAATTTCAGGCAGCCATACGCCTTTGGCGAGCGGGCTTGCCCCGCGTTGGGGTGCGCAGCGCCCCCAATCGAGCAAAACGCGGTTTACCTGATACGGCTCAGCGCCTGGCTTTGGGGCTGCTGCGCAGCCCAACGCAGGACAAGCCTGCTCGCCACAGGGGATCTACGGTGCGACGATTCGACTTGCCCGCGAAAGCGGTGGGTCAGTCAACATCAATGTTTGCTGGGCCGACGCCATCGGGAGCAAGCCCCCTCCCACATTTTGTACAGCGTTCGGCAGACCATTCCGGTCGGCTCTCAGGCCGCCACGCTTTTGCTTTTGCTTTTGATCTGGAGCGCCCCGTCAAACACGCTGGCCGAACGCAGGTTTTGGAGCGTGGGTAACCCGGCAGGACGCCGGGTTAGCCGCGCTGGGCCAAGGATGGCCCATCGCGGCGGCCCACGCTCCAAAGCCTGCGTTCGGGCACACCGAGCCTAAGCGAGGTGCCGAGTGTTGGGGCAAGAGCGTTTTGCTTACTTTTGTGCTTTTCAAAAGTGAGCCGCCGTAAGGGCGGAACCCTAAGTCGCCGTTACCGCAGAAACGGATAGGGACACCGAAAAATCGCACCGCTCATTGCTTCGAGCATCACGCTGGCTTAACTGAACGGCATTAGGGCAAGCCCCGCGTTGGGCTGCGCAGCAGCGCCAAAATCATGCTCCGGGCAGGGTCAGGTACACCGCGTTTTGCTCGATTGGGAACGCTGCGCACCCCAACGCGGGGCAAGCCCGCTCGCCACAGAGGCTCCAGTTTGCTGCGCGACAGCGCTAGGAGCCTCACGCAGTTAGCGCTCAATCTGCTCCAGCATCGCGCCCAGTCATGCTCTGCAACACCCCATCGCGCCGAATCCACCCGTGAAACAGCGCCGCCGCCAGGTGCGCCAGCACGGTAAAAAACAGCACATACGCCAAAAACCCATGGGCCCTGCGCAACAGCGCAAACAACGGCGCATTCGCCGCCACCAAGGCCGGCAACTGCACCGAACTGCTGAGCATTACCGGATCTCCGGCCGCTGAAATCATCGCCCAGCCAAGCAATGGCAACACCAGCATCAACCCATACAGCAGCAGATGAGACGCCTTGGCCGCCAACACCTGCCACAGCGGCAAATCAGCCGGCAGCGGCGGTTGACGCGTGGAAAAGCGCACCACCAACCGCACAATCACCAACGCCAGAATCGCGATGCCCAGCGGCTTGTGCAGGTGCAGCAGCCACTCATGCCGTTCCGATACCGATGCCGCAAGCCCCGCACCGATAAACAGCATGGCAATGACCATCAGCGCCATCACCCAATGCAGCAGGCGCGCCAGCGGCGCAAAAAAACGCGGTTGAGCACTCATGGTTTCGACTCCTGCGGGGCGCTGTGCAGCGGGCTGACTTCACCGGCGCGGCGTAAATACGAACTGGCGTAAGCCGCCGAACGCGCGGCCAGCAATGGGTCACTGGAGGCTTCGATGCCACTCGGCAAAATCAGCGGGTCGAAGTTGATGTCACGGCAATCGCCATCCGCCTGCGGCTGGCTGCCTTGCAGCACCAGCGTACCGGCGTTCAGCACCTTGTGTTCACCGCTCCAGGCCTTGCTTGCGTCGTCCACCGGATCGCCGGGGTTGGCCAGGGTCATGTTCAGTTGCCACCTTAGCGGCCCCGCCGTCAGGCGCTGCACCAGGTCCTTTTCCAGAAAGTCGCTGCCCGACGGGGCGACATCGCCCGCTGCATCCTGACTCTGCGGCACCACGCCCCACCTTACGGCCTGGCGCTTGCCCTCGGCATTCACCAGGTAAAACGCGTTGATGCCGTTATAGGACTCGGTGGCATAACTGGCAGAAGGCTTCGCTGTCTTGACCCACGCCAGAAACGCCGCCGTCTCAGGGTGCGCGGCAAAAAACGCCGGCATGTTCACCGGGTTCGGCTTGCCGGTGGCCGGGTCGGGCGCACCGGCCTTGAGCATCTGGTAGAACGCCTCGGGCGTGCCCACCGGGAACACCGGCATGCTGTTCATGCCCGTGCGCCATTGCTGGCCGTTGGCCTGGCTGAACTGCACGGCAAAACTGCGGATCGGCACACTGCTGTCCGGCGCGTAGGGGTTGCCGCTGGGCAAGGCGAACCGGCCGATCACCGGCGTCCTCGCCTCGCTGAACACCTGCGCACGGGAGTACGCGCGGGCCTCGGCGCTGCTCTCGAAATATCCCGCCACGCACACGCCTTTGGCATGGTTGCGTCGAAAACCGGGATGCACACCGTTGTTGGTTTCCAGCGCATTGACCAGGGTCTTGGGACGCAGGCGTTGTGGGTCGAGTGTGCCGTTGACGTAGGCAAACGCCCCGGCTACAACCGCAACCACAGCACCGATACCGGCGAGTCGTGCGATCAGGCTCGCCGTGCTCAACGCGGGACGCGGCGGTGATGAGTGATCTACCATGAAGGAACTCCAGGGCCAATGGCCTTAGGGATGAAACATAAGGTCGGAGCATTGAGACGAATGCCGATCCACCCTATTCCCCGGCGCTGGATTTATTTTTTCAGTGCGGGGGAATAACCTTCAACGCCGGACGTCTCTCAAGTCCAAGCGTAGTGGACAGCCAGACGCCCATGCATGCACTCGACGAACCGTTACGTGAACTCATCCCCAGGCTGCGGCGTTTTGCCGTGTCCCTGACCCGTAACGCCAGCAGCGCCGACGACCTGGTGCAGTCGACACTCGAGCGGGCGATCATCAGCTGGGCCGACAAACGCGTCGAAGGTGACCTGCGCGCCTGGCTGTTCTCGATTCTCTATCGCCAGTTTCTCGACGCCCACCGTCGCAGCCGACGCTACGCGCGCATGCTCGAATTCTTCACCGGACGCGACGACGCGCAGCCGTCGGTAGAGCGCACGGTGATGGCCCAGTCCACCCTGCAAGCCTTCGATAAACTCAACACCGAGCAGCGTGCCCTGCTGTTGTGGGTGTCGGTCGAAGGCCTGAGCTACAAGGAAGTCGCCGACATACTCGAGGTGCCCCTTGGCACCGTGATGTCACGCCTGTCTCGCGCCCGCCAGGCCCTGCGCCAACTCAGCGATGGCGAAATTGCCAGCCCTTCCCTGCGGATACTCAAATGATCAGCCTGCCCCCCAGCGAACGCGATTTACATGCCTACGTCGATCATCAACTGCTGGAGAATGATCGCCGCATGATGGAAACCTGGCTGGCCGGCCACCCGGAGGTGGCGGCCCAGGTGCAAGCCTGGCAACAGGATGCGCAGTTGCTGCGCGCCTCGTTGAGCGGCGCCCTGCAAACACCCGCCAACCCGCAGTTGGACCCGGCACTGATTCGCCAGCGCATCCGGCACCGGTCGCGTCGGCACCTGGCCACAGCCGCCGTGCTGATGATCGCCGTCAGCCTCGGCGGGCTGGGCGGCTGGCACGCCCGCGAAGCCACCCATCCGCCGACGCTGCCAATGACCGATGCGATGCAGGCCTACCGCCTGTTTGCCCAGGACGGCATCATGCCCGCCGACTACAACACCCAGGACAGCGGCACAATGCAAGCCTGGCTCGACCGCTACTTCAACCAGGCCCATCGCTTGCCCGACCTGAGCCAGGCGGGTTTCAGGCCGGTCAGCGGGCGCCTGCTCACCACCGAGCAAGGCGCGGCCGCCATGGTGCTGTACGAAGACCCGCAGGGCCGACGCATCAGCTTTTACATTCGCCCGCCGGGCCCGGGAAACGGCTTCCTGCCCCGTGGCAGTCGCAGCGCCGACGGTCTGCAGGCCGAGTACTGGTCCGGTGACGGCTACAACTATGCGATGGTCAGCCCGGTGGGCCAGCCCGGCACGCCGCTGCTGAAGTTCTAGAAGCCGACGTCGAGCACCACGTTGTCCACATAGACGCCGGCCGGTGGCGTGGTCTGATCGGTGTAGACCCTGGCGTTGTAGTTGTACACCTGGCTGCCGATGCCCAGCCCATTGCCCGGGTTGACTTCGGCCGTCGAACTGGCGCGCCGCGCCGCGCCGACACTGCCCCAGCGCGTGGTGCCGGCACTTTTGAAAATATCGTAGGCCAGGTAGTTGGTGCCGGAAACCATCCGCCGCCGCCCGCCGACACTCACCGGGTTCTGCCCGTCGCTGAGCCCGACGGTATAGGCGCTGCCCTTGGTGCAGGCGATGTTGATGGTCTGCCCGGTCACCGCGGTGAACCCGCTGACCACCGGCGCACTGCCAAAGAGGATATTCGGCGCGGTGATCTGGCAGTCGTTGGTCACCGTCATGCTGACGGTCAGGGTGGCTGTGCCGTTACCGATATCGCGCCCCAGGCAGATGCCGCCAAGGCCCACCCCCGAGCAATAGTTCCAGTTCCAGGCGATGTTCAGTGTCTCGGTGTACAGGCCGGCGGCGACGTTGCTGCCGGTGATAGTGCCCATGTACAGCGGCACGGTTTTCGCGCCAGGCCCTGCGATCAGCCCGATAAGCTGGGCAATGCCGCCCGTGCCGCCAAAATCGAACTGAGTGTTGCGTGCAATCGGAAAGCTCGCGGTATTGGTGCCATAGATCGTGTAGCCGATCACATCACCGGTCGGCCCGACCATGCCGTTGCTGGCCGAGGTGATGGTGGCGTAAAAATGGTCCGACGGCACCAGCAGCGAAATCAACGCCGAGGTGCACGTCAACCCGGCGCTGGTGGTGGAACTGGCCTGCGCAGCCGTGCGTACCGTCATCGAACTGATCGAGCCGAAGCTGGCCGGCACACTGGCCGCCACCGAACACGCCGCCATCGCCTGGCCCGAACACAGCAGCCCCAGACCCAACAGCCATCCCTTGCCCCTCACCCGCATACTCCCCGTTCCTGTCCCTGTGGCGAGCGGGCTTGCCACAACAGCTCTTTCAACAAAGAAAATGGCGCGTTCATTGGCACACCAACGGCCCGATCAGCGGCACGTCCTGTTGTTGCTCGTCCATGTCGAATGTGGCCTGGCAGCTCTGGCCTTCGCCCAGGGTGACCTGCAGGGTGTTATGGGCGCTGAGGTTTTCCAGGTAGACCAGGCCATCCCAGCCCACCACCGCCTGGGTGTTGCTCTGCTCGTGCACCACCAGGCTGCCCAGCGGCAATTGCTGATGCTGGCGGTCCACCAGGGTGATGCTCGCGGCAAGCACCCGTCGTAATGGAAACTCCAGCAGGTAGCCGCTGCCCCGACGCACCGAGACCCGCTGCTCGACATTCTGGCTCTGGATATTGGGCGGCAGGTTCAGCGGATCGATCTCGTATTTGGCGCGGTAATACGCACTGCTCCATGGCACCAGCAGGTGGCCATGCCGATCGGTCTGGCCGACCAACTGGTTCTCGTAACGCACCGGAATCCCGGCGAACCCCTGGGTACTCACCACCACAAACGCGTCGTTGATGCGGTTGGCGGCAAACACGTTGCCACCCATCCAGACGAGTGAGCCGCTGGCGTCCGCCCAGCGCGTTTCGGCATCGCTGCTGCCGTACACGCCGGCCTGCAACTGCACCGACTGCAAGCGCCAGGTCAGGTCGGCCTGGCGATAGGTCGGGCCATCGCCCTGGGCATACCCGAGGTTGTAGCCCACCCCGCCTTCGCTGGGCACTGCGCTGCTGTAGTTGAGGCGCTGGCGACTGGCGCCGTCCTTGCTGCGCTCGGTGCTTACCGCCAGGCTGCCATTGAGGTCGAACGGAATCACCAGTTGCGCCTGCATGGCCCAGTTGCTGTCGCCGATCTCGCGGTTGGCCGACAGGTAAAAGCTGGTGTTGCGCCACAGCGGTTTGCTCCAGCTCAGGTTGAGCAGCCGCGTGCGCGAATCGTCCGCCGCCTGCACATCGAAATAGCCCACGCCCAGGCTGCCGAAACGCTGCAGATTGAGGCTCAGGGTGACCTGCTCGCTGCGCTTGCTGAGGCTGGCGTAGGGCGTGTCGACCAGGGTCAGGTCGGCATACTCGTCGCGGCGCTCGACCCGTTGGTACGACAGGCTGTAGCGCGTGCTGTTGTACTGGTAACCCAGGCTCAGTTGCTGGCCGCTACGGCCGTCGAATCGGCTTTGACTGATGGCGGTATTGAGCACGCCGAAGTTGCCCAGGCGCAGGTTGCCGCCAAGCCCGCCAAGGGTAAGGTTGCTGGACGCTTCGGCATGGCTTTCCAGGGTCACATTGTCGGAGTAGCCATAGCGAAAGGTGCCGCTGGCCACGCCCGACCCGTAGCCGAAATCGCGCAGGGCATAATCGCGACGCAAGGTACCGGCGGCGACCGAGAAGTCGCTCAGGCCCTGTTGCAGCAACGTGCTGGTGACGTAGAACGGCACCGTGGTCGACACCTGCCGGCCCAGTGCATCGGTGGTGACCACCACGGCTTCACCGGCGCCATTGATGAACGGAATGTTGGTGAGGGTGTAGGGGCCGGGTTGCAGCAGCGCGCTTTCGGATTTGTAGCCGTTGATAAACAGATCCACTGACGACGGCACTGCCGCCTCCCCGGCAAACTGCGGCAAGGGATAGGTGACCAGGTCCGGGCGCACCGCAAAGTCCCGCGACAGCTGCACCCCGCCCAGGCGCACCGAGCTGCTCCAGGGCAGCGAGCCGCTGATCACATCGCCCGCCTCGTAGGTGAGCAAGCGCTCATCATCGGAAAAGCGCCAGGTGGTGTCGTAACGCCGGTAACCGTTATTGAGTGTGCTGTCGCTGATGCCGCCGGCCAGGGTCTGACGAAACTGCCCGGTGGTGGACAAGGTGCCCCAGTTGTCGAACAGCCGCACCTCGTTCCAGGCGGCCAGGTAGCTGCCGCCTTCATCGGTATCGTTGAAATAGACATCGTAGTTGAGCAACGCGCCGAAACTGCTCATGGCCTGGGTGCGCGGGTAGGTGCTGCGGTTGCCGATGAACTGCTCCTGCAGCCAGGACGGTGGCACATCCAGCAGCAGGCGCTGGCCGGTGCTGTCGTAGTCGCTGTGCAGGCCGGGCACCGTATCCAGAGCCACGCTGGGCCCGAAGTCACCGGGCAGGGTCATGCCCACCTCCTGCAATGCACCGGCGGGCACGAAAAGCTGCCCGGCACGCTGATCCACCGCGATCACACGTCCGGTGTCCATCTGGTTGACCACCAACTGCAGAAACAATTGGGCATCGGCGACCGCCTCCATGCTGCTCGGCGGCGGCGGCAGCTCGCCCGCCACCGCTGCGCCCCACAGCCCGCCAGCCACGGCCATCGACAGCCATATGCCGCGAGTCTGACCACAGCTCACCATGGCGTTGTGTCCTTCAATGGACATCTCCCTCCTGTTAACACCCGGGCAACCGCCCGTCCCGCTGCTTCACGCCTACCGCTTGGGCGCCAGGCTCTCCAGTTGCGGCGCACCGTTGATCCGTACCTGTAACGGCTGGTCGGCCGACACGGCGTCCGGCACCGGCCAGCGCATGGTCGCGCCGGGCAGCACATAGCCGAGCAAACCATCGACCAGCGGCCGGGTCTGCCCGTTCTGCTTGAAGGAAGCGTCAGTGAGCCGCGCATGCACGGCGCCCTGGTTACGCACTTCGATGTAGCTGCGCCCGGCCACATTGACCTTGTGCCAGCTCAGTTCCGGCTTGCCCGCGCCCTTGGGGTCACGCTGGCGGGTCGCGTCTTCCTTGCTCCACAGGCCCGCGCCGTAGGCAAACAACGGCACCGAATAGCGCATCTGAAAGCGAATCGCCGCTGCGGTGTTCTTGCCTTCCGGTGGCGCGGGCACCTGCAGCGCGGAGGGGATTTCATCGATGATGATGCGGTAGGCCTGCTCCTGCCCCGGCGGTACTTCCTTGGTGCGGGTCAGCCGCACCAGTTGCTTCTGGCCGGGCTCGATCCTTGCCACGGGCGGGCTGCCGATCACATCGCGCTGGTTCTGGTACTGCTCGTCGAAGTTCTGCTGGCTCCAGGCAAACACGCGCACCTGCAGGTTGGCGGTCTCGGTGCCACGGTTTTCCAGCCACAGTGCGCTGGCCTGCTGATCGGCCTCCAGCACCGGGTCAATCGGCCAGATCAGCACTGAGCTTGCGGCCTGCACAAGCCCGCTCAGGCCCGCGGCAAGCAAGGCAATGCCCACGGCGCACAAGCGCCGGGAAGGTGAACGCATAAAACCACTCCTCATACTCAAATCCCTACCAAGACAGCTGCACCTGCAACGTGTCGCTGTACGTCCCATTCGGCTGATTGCCCGGCAGTACCACCCGCCCGTAAATCGGCAGACGGATGTTGTTTGCATCGCTGTAGCTCACGCTGACGCTCTGGCTCACGCCCAGGCTCTGGCTGAATGCGGCATCCCGAAATAACTGGTAACCCACCTGCGCACTGCCGCTGCTGTGCTTGAGATTGCGCCCGCTGGTGCTGTGCAGCCCGCCGTCGACGCTCACGCTCAGTGCCACCCCTGGCGTGCATTGCAGGGTGATGCCACCGGTCATGGCCGCTGTCACGGTGCTGGTGGCCAGGGCGGAATAGCTGCCGTAGTTCAGCGAACCGTAATTGACCCCACCGCCCACGATCAGGCAGCCCGGCGTAATGGTCGCGCTCACCTGGAAGCTCTGGTTGGTAACCGCCGACAACGGCAACGGCAGCGCCAGCCCGAAGGCCAGCAACGCTGTGCGCCACATGGTCAGAACGTCAGTTCAACGGCCACCGTGTCCGTGTAGGTGCCCGCCGGCAACCCTGGTTTGCCGACGGCCCGACCGTACAGCGCAACGGTTTGCGCTACACCGGTGCTGGCGGCCAGGGTCACCACACCGTCAATCGCCAGCAGCGCGGAGTGCCCGCTGTCGGTGTAGAAGTCGTACGGCACAAAGTTGCCGGCGCCGTCGGCCAGGGCGCGGGTGCCGCCCGGCGAGGCGCCGTCATGGGCGCCGGCGCGCACCTTCACCGCCGGCGTGGTGCCGGCCGAACACAGGATCGACAAGGCCCCGCCGGTACCGGTGCCGCCCAGCAGTTGGGCGTCGGCATTGGTGAACAGGCTGTTGATGGTGCCGAAGTTCAAGGCACCGAAATTCAGCCCGGTTGCGGCACCGGAGCCGTTGACCTGACAGCTGGCGATCAACGTCAGGCTGGAGGTGATCTGCCCGGTGACAGTGGTCGCCGCATTCAGGCTGGAGGCCATCGCCAGGCCCAGGGCGCAGACGCCGATTCGCGATACAAGTGGGTGCATGAGAGTCATCCTTTGGGTTTACCAATCCAGTGTCACGGTCAATGTGTCGGTGTAGGTTCCTGCCGGGAGGGCGGTGGTATTGGCCACCACGGCGCCCCACACCGGGATGGTCATTTGCGTGCCATTGCTGGCGACGAAACTGCGTTGCTCGCCGATGCTGTACGGAATACGCCCGAGCGGGTCGGCCATCAGGTGGTAAGCGATTGTCTGGCGCCCGTTGCTCAGGCGCCGAGTGGTGCCGACGGCATTGGTGCCGCCGTCGATGGTCACGGTGAAACTGGCGACCGTCGGGTTGCAGGCGACCATCAACGGCGCGTTATCGCCGGCCGACATGCCGGCCGCCAACGGGTTGCTCCAGGTGGGCCCCTGGCTGCCGAAATCCAGCATGGCGGTGCCGCCGGTCGGGCTGACGGGGGCCACGTCCGTGCCTTTGCTCACCTCGCAACTGGCGGTGATCACCATGCGCGCCTGGATAAAGCCGCTGGCCACCGCCGCCCGGGCATCCGGCGCCAGCAACCACAGGCCGCCCATGGCCATCAGGGTCAAACGACGGCCTACCACGTGACCGTCACCTTGAGCAGGTCGGTGTAGCGGCCGACGGCGGGAATGTCCTTGAGCGGTTCGATGCGGCCGTAGAGCGGCAGGTCGACCGAGCCGCTTTCTGGCACGCGGCCGCTGACCGGCACGTTCACCGGCAACGGGATCAGCCGCGCGGCGTCCGCATAAATACGATAGGGAATGGGTGTGCTCGAAGAGGTGGCATTGCCCAGATAACGCACTTCGCCAGTGCCACCGTGCAGGCCGCCGTCTACGCGCATCTGATACGGCGTGTCGGGGTTGCACTCAAGGCGCGGCTGGCGCTGGCTGATCAACGCCGCACTCAGCGGCCCGGCCGGGTCGTCCAACCGCGGGCCGCT
Organism: Pseudomonas sp. Leaf59; assembly: GCF_920984685.1. Taxonomy (NCBI): domain Bacteria; kingdom Pseudomonadati; phylum Pseudomonadota; class Gammaproteobacteria; order Pseudomonadales; family Pseudomonadaceae; genus Pseudomonas; species Pseudomonas sp. Leaf59. The sequence continues at coordinate 74,594 of NZ_CAKLBR010000011.1, forward strand.
GCCAAAATCCAGCACGCCAAGCTGCTCCACACCGGCACTGCGCGTGGTGCCTACCAACTGGCAACCGCGCTGCACGTCGATACGCACCACAACCTGAAGTTGCGCCGCGTAAACCGTGTTGCAGAGCATTGCGCCCATGATTGCCAATACCGCTCGTCCCTTCACAGCACCAAATCCTTATGCGCGGGTGACACCTGTGTATGAGGTTAGCCACTCGGGCGGAATCTGCCAGTCGAGGCAGGATTTAGCCTGGATCATGGCTTTTCGAGACTGCAGCGGTCGCCTAAAGTAGGCCACCACCGCACCCTGGAGTGACTTGTATTGGCCGGTTCCCTGATTCGTCGCCTGCTCGGTAAAAAACCCGACACCCGCACCGACGTATCCATCGCGATGTTCTTTCAGACAAAAGCCGCGCAGCAGGGCTATACCCTCAGTGTCGGCCAGACCCGGGCGATTGCCGCCATGCACCGCGAGACCGCGCACCTGCTCGCCGGCCGGCCTACCCGCAGCCTGTATCTGCACGGTCCGGTGGGGCGCGGCAAGAGCTGGTTGCTCGACGGTTTTTTCCAGGCGTTGCCGTTGGCCGAGAAACAGCGCGTGCACTTCCATGAGTTTTTTACCCGCCTGCACCAGGGCATGTTCCGGCACCGCGCGCAGGACGACGCCCTCGCCGTGACCTTGGATGAATTACTGGCTGGCTGCCGGGTGCTGTGTTTCGACGAGTTCCATGTGCACGATATCGGCGATGCCATGCTGATCAGCCGGCTGTTCAAGGCGCTGTTCCAGCGTGGCGTGCTGGTGCTGGTGACGTCCAACTATGCGCCCGAAGGCCTGCTGCCCAACCCGCTGTACCATGAGCGCTTCAAGCCGGTGATCGACCTGATCGCCGCGCGCATGGAGGTGCTGGAAGTCAGTTCACCCGAGGATTTTCGCAGCCTGCCCCAGGCTCACGCGCAACAGCGTTTTACCAGCGGGCACTACGTGTGGCCGGGCACCCCGGCGCAACGCGAGGCGCTTGGCCTGCCCGGGCCGGACGCCGCCGAGCACAGCCTGACGGTGGGCAACCGGCAGTTGACGTGTCGCGGCCATCAGGCGCGCACCATCGCCTTCACGTTCGCCGATCTGTGCGAACAACTCACCGCCGTGATGGACTACCTGTTGCTGTGCCAGGACTATGACCATTGGATCATCGACGGCCTGCCCCACCTCGCCGACTGCCCGATTGCCGTGCAACAGCGTTTTATCAATCTGGTGGACGTGCTCTACGACCGTGACAAACAGCTGACGCTGATCGGTGAACAATCACTGGCACAGGCCATGAGCGGCCAGGCCATCGACCTCGCGCGCACCGCCAGCCGTCTTGGGCAATTGCAACAGGCGTGCCCGCAACCTGCGCCCGAGCCGCTATCATGAGCACCTTTTTACGCCCCCTTGCCGAGTGACCGCGCCGTTCATGAATACCCTCGCCCAACTCAAGGCCGGCCAATTGGCCGGTGCCACGCGCCTGGACCTGTCCTGCGGGCTGACCGAATTCCCCCGGGAAATCTTCGAACTGGCCGACACCCTGGAAATCCTCAACCTCACGGGCAACGCCCTGAGCAGCCTGCCCGACGACCTGCACCGGCTGACGCGCCTGCGCGTGCTGTTCTGTTCGGACAACGCCTTTACCGAGCTGCCGGCGAGCCTGGGCCACTGCACGGCGTTGAGCATGATCGGCTTCAAGGCCAACCAGATCAGCCATGTGTCGGCCGCCGCGTTGCCACCGCAATTGCGCTGGCTGATCCTCACCGACAACCGCATCAGCCAGTTGCCCGACGAGCTGGGCCAGCGACCGCTGCTGCAAAAACTGATGCTGGCCGGCAACCGGCTGGCGCAATTGCCCGAGAGCCTGGCCAACTGTCAGAACCTCGAATTGATCCGCATCGCCGCCAATCGCCTGACTCACCTGCCGCGCTGGCTGCTGACGCTGCCCAGCCTGACCTGGCTGGCCTACGCCGGTAATCCGGTGGAAATGGCAGCGGACCTCGCAAGCGAGGACGCGACGCCGAACATTCCCTGGACCGAACTGGCACTGGGCGAGGTGCTGGGTGAAGGTGCGTCGGGGATCATCCGCCAGGCGCTGTGGACACCCCAGGCGCTGCCGGTGGCGGTGAAACTCTACAAAGGCACGATCACCAGCGACGGCTCACCGTTGCACGAAATGCAGGCCTGCATCGCCGCCGGCCTGCACCCCAACCTGATCAAGGTGCGCGGCCGCGTGGTCGGCCACCCCGATGAACAGGCTGCGCTGGTGATGGACCTGATCGAGCCGAGCTACCGCAACCTCGCTGCCCTGCCAAGCCTGGCGTCCTGCACCCGCGACATCTACGCGCCCGCCACCCGGTTCAGCCTCGACGTGGCACTGCGCATGGCGCGCGGTATCGCCTCGGTGGCGGCGCACCTGCACCGGAACGGCATCACCCATGGCGATCTGTACGGCCACAATATTCTGTGGAATGAAGCCGGGGAGTGTCTGCTGGGGGACTTTGGTGCCGCGTCGTTCCACGCCATGGCCGACACGCTGGAGACCCGGGCCTTGCAGAGGATTGAAGTGCGAGCGTTCGGCGTGTTGCTGGGGGAATTGCTGGAGCGGGTTGACGGCCAGGTGAGCGACGAACTGCTGGCACTGCACAAAAACTGCTGTCAGCCCGATGTGCTGGCGCGGCCCGGCTTCGAAGACATCGAAGCCCTGCTCGATGCTCTCCAACACCGCTAAACAACGGTGCCTCTGTGGCGAGCGGGCTTGCCCCGCGTTGGGGTGCGAAGCGCCCCCAATCAAAGAAAACGCTGTGTGCCTGACAGTGCTCAGCGCATGGTTTTGGGGCTGCTGCGCAGCCCAACGCGGGGCAAGCCCGCTCGCCACAAAGCCCGCTCGCCACAGGAATGTGGCTGCCTGAAATTTCAGGTTTTAAAATCAATAAGTTATTTTGTGTTGGATAAGAGGGAGCAAGCTCCCTCCCACATTGGGTCTGCGTTTTTCCAGTGATCAGCCTGCCAAACCGACAAACATGTCCTGCACATCGTCGTGGTTATCCAGGCCTTCGAGGAACGCTTCGACCTCGGCCATCTGCTCATCGCTCAACCCGGTCACCGGGTTCTTGGCGATATAGCCCAGCTTGGCCGACAGCACGGTGAAGCCTTGCTCCGGCAGCGCTTTCTGCACGGCGTCCAGGTCGGTGGTCTCGGTGATAAACAGGCTGGTGCCTTCTTCTTCACCCTCTTCAAAATCCTGGGCACCGGCTTCGATGGCAGCCATCTCGGGATCGGCGTCCGGGCTGTCCGGCGAGGCTTCGATCAGGCCGACATGGTTGAAGTCCCAGGCCACCGAGCCGGATGCGCCCAGTTGGCCCTTGCGGAACGCCACGCGGATTTCCGCCACGGTGCGGTTGATGTTGTCGGTGACGCATTCGACGATCAACGGCACCTGATGCGGGGCAAACCCTTCGTAGGTCACGCGGTGGTACTGCACGGTTTCACCGAGCAGGCCGGCGCCCTTCTTGATCGCGCGCTCCAGGGTTTCCTTGGGCATCGAAGCCTTTTTGGCCTGCTCCACCACCAGACGCAGGTGGGCGTTGGTGGCGGTGTCGGCGCCGTTGCGCGCGGCAATGGTGATTTCCTTCACCAGCTTGCCGAAGATCTTGCCCTTGGCATTGGATGCCGCTTCTTTATGTTTGACTTTCCACTGTGCGCCCATGACTCACTCTCTAACTGTCCATGGCGCCGAAACGTCTACTGGCCGGCGCTTTGGGGGCAGAGTTTATAGCGCAGCCACGCTTCCTTCCAGCAAAAAACCCTCAGGGCGCCAACTCGAAAACCGCCTGGATCATGCGCTGCGAGCGCCGCCGTTGCAGACAGCCGAGCAAGTGCCGGTTGACCAGGCCATCGCCCTGGATCGGCACCGCGCGCACCCGCGGGTCGGGGCTGACTTCAATCGAGGACACCACCCCGACGCCCAGTTCGGCCGCGACCGCTTCGGTCACCGCTTCACGGCTGTCCAGTTCCAGCAACACCCTGGGCTGCACATCGGCCGCCCGGCAGGCGTCGTCAAAGGTGCGCCGGGTGATGGAGCCAGGCTCGCGAAGCACCATGATCACGTCATGCAACTGCTTGAGCGCAATACCTTCGCGCAGGCGCGCCCACGGGTGCGCCGCCGGCACCAGTGCGCAAATGCGCGACTCACTCAAGGGTTGCAGGTGCACGCCATTGCGCGGCGCCACTTCGGTGAGCACGGCCACATCCGCGTGCTCGGCCAACAGCGCTGCCAGGGTTTCCTGGGCATTGCCCAGGCGCAGGTTCACGGTGATACCCGGATAGCGCGCACGCAGGCTGGCAATCATCGGCATCACCAGGTGCGGGCCGTCCGCCGCGACTTCCAGGCGTCCGCTGAGCAGTTGGCGATTGGCCTCCAGCAGGGTCTGCGCTTCGTCCACCAGGCCGAAGATCGCCCGCGTGATTGCCGCCAGGCGCGTGCCCTCTTCGGTCAATTCCACCCGTCGTGCGGTGCGGCGCAGCAGTGGAATCTGATAGTGCTCTTCCAGCGCCTTGATGTGCCCGGTCACCGCCGGCTGGCTGATAAACAGCCGCGCCGCCGCCCGGGTAAAGCTGCCCTCGCGAGCCACGGCGTCAAACGCCCGCAATTGAAACAGATTCATGATTATCGGCCTCACTGATGGCTCGCATAACAACAAACAATTTGATTGATAACAAGCCAAACTGCAATTTAGGCGCCGTAGCTTTCACACCAACGCCTCGCGAGAACCTGAAATGACCACTGCCGCGCCGCTCCTGCTGACTCCCGGGCCCCTGACCACCTCGCTGCGCACCCGCCAGGCGATGCTGGAAGACTGGGGCTCATGGGATGCGCGCTTCAATCAACTCACCGCCAGCGTCTGCGCCCGGCTGCTGACGATTCTCAACGGTGCGGACAGCCACCATTGCATCCCCCTGCAGGGCAGCGGCACCTTCGCCGTCGAAGCCGCCATCGGCACGCTGGTGCCCCGCGACGGCAAGGTGCTGGTGCTGATCAACGGCGCCTACGGCAAGCGTCTGGCGAAGATCTGCGCGGTGCTCGGGCGCACGTTCAGCACCTTCGAAACCGCCGAGGACGCCCCCACCACCGCCGCCGATGTGGACCGCCTGCTGCACGCCGACAGCCGCATCAGCCATGTCGCCCTGGTCCACTGCGAAACCAGCACCGGCATCCTCAACCCGCTGGCGGAGATTGCGCAGGTGGTGGCACGCCACGGCAGGCGGCTGATCATCGACGCCATGAGCTCGTTCGGTGCACTGCCCATCGATGCTCGCGAAATACCCTTCGACGCGCTGATCGCAGCCTCGGGCAAATGCCTGGAAGGCGTGCCGGGCATGGGCTTTGTGTTCGCACGGAAAGCTGCGCTGGCCGCAGCCCAGGGCAACAGTCACTCCCTGGCGATGGACCTGTTCGACCAGCACAGCTACCTGGCCAGCACCGGCCAGTGGCGCTTCACCCCGCCGACCCACGTGGTTGCCGCCCTGCATGAGGCGCTGCTGCAATTTGACGAAGAAGGCGGCCTGCCCGCCCGTCACCGGCGCTATGCCAGCAACTGCCAGGCGCTGCTGGATGGCATGGCCGCCCTGGGCCTGCGCAGCTTCCTGCCGGCCGCCATCCAGGCACCGATCATCGTCACCTTTCACGCCCCGCAAGACCCGCGCTATCGGTTTCAGGACTTCTACGAACGGGTCAAGGCCCGCGGCTTCATCCTGTACCCCGGCAAACTGACCCAGGTGGAGACGTTTCGCGTCGGCTGCATTGGCCACGTCGACGCCGCGCACATGCAAGCAGCGGTCACCGCGATCGGTGAAGCGCTTCTACTAGACACCAGCCTCCACAGGACTTGAACCATGCAGTATCAAAACCCCAACGCTTTGCAAGCCGTGATCCTCGACTGGGCCGGCACCGTGGTCGATTTCGGCTCGTTCGCGCCCACGCAGATTTTCGTCGAAGCCTTCGCCGAATTCGGCGTGCAGGTGTCCATCGAAGAAGCCCGTGGCCCCATGGGCATGGGCAAGTGGGACCATATCCGCACCCTCTGCAACCAGCCGGCGGTGGCCGAGCGCTACCGCCAGGCGTTCGGCCGCACGCCTACCGATGCGGACGTGACCGCGATCTACCAGCGCTTCATGCCGTTGCAGATCGAAAAAATCGCCGAGCACTCGGCGCTGATCCCGGGCGCCCTCGATACCATTGCGGAACTGCGTGCGCAGGGCATCAGAATCGGCTCCTGCTCCGGCTATCCCCGGCAAGTCATGGACAAGGTGGTCGCCCTGGCGGCGAGCAACGGTTATGTCGCCGACCACGTCGTGGCCACCGATGACGTCCCCAACGGCCGCCCGTGGCCAGCGCAGGCCCTGGCCAACGTGATCGCCCTGGGCATTGACGATGTGGCGGCGTGCGTGAAGGTCGATGACACCGTGCCGGGCATCCTCGAAGGCCGTCGCGCCGGCATGTGGACCGTGGCGCTGACCTGTTCCGGCAATGCGCTGGGCCTGACCTACGCGCAGTTTCTGGCCCTGGACAGCGCCACGCTCACCACCGAGCGCAAGCGTATCGAAGCGATGTTCGCCGGCTCGCGCCCGCACTACCTAATCGACACGATCAACCAGTTGCCGGCGGTGATCGCCGACATCAACCGGCGCCTGGCGCGCGGTGAGATGCCCCAGGGCGCCTGACGCAAATAAGGAAAACGGCATCCCGGACGCGCGCGGCGGCTGAATCAGGCATACAGTAAACAGACTCCGTCGCCAAAGAACGGAAACATGCCCTGATGAGTGAGGAAACCAGCGATGCCGTGGAAAAATTCCGATACGCGCTACAGCACCATGTCGATTGCGCTGCACTGGTTGATGGTGGTGCTGCTGGCGGTGGTCTATGCCTGCATCGAATTGCGCGGGCAGTTCCCCAAGGGCAGCGGCGCACGCACGCTGATCGTCGAAATGCACTTCATGTTCGGCCTGACCGTGTTTGTGCTGGTGTGGCTGCGATTGTTTGCGCGCAGCCTGGGGGTTGCGCCAAAGATCGTCCCGGCCCCGCCGCTATGGCAGCGTCTGCTGGCCAGGCTTACGCACACCGCACTCTATGCGCTGATGATCGGCATGCCGATCGCCGGTTGGCTGATCGTCAGCGCCGAAGGGCACTCGGTGATGTTCTACGGGATGGAGTTGCCGCCGTTGATCGCCGAGAACAAGGCATTGGCCAAGGAGATCGAGGGCTGGCACGTGCTGTTCGGGCAGATCGGCTACTGGCTGATCGGGCTGCATGCGCTGGCAGGGATTTTTCACCATTATGTGATGCGCGATAACACGGCGTTGCGAATGCTGCCAGGCAGGCGGCAATCGGTTGAGTGACACACCGCTGTCGGGAGCATGAGCAATTTCAGGCAACTACATTCCTTTGACGAGCGCGCTCGCCACAGAGGCTCCAGTTTGTTGCGCCACATTGCCAGGCAGAGCCTCCCGCAGGGTGTCGCATCAGGGATTGAATCCGCGGCGGCCCTGAAGGCCGCCGGTGTGGATGAAGATCAGGCGGGTGCCGGGGGCGAAGCGGCCGGCCTCGATCTGCTGTTTCAGCGCCAGCAGCGCCTTGCCGGTGTAGAGCGGCTCCAGCGGCAGGCCGCATTGCTGTTGCGCGGCGTCAATAAACGCCAGCAACAACGGGTCGACGTTGGCAAAGCCGCCCCTGCTCGCGTCCAGCAGTTCATAACCTTGCGCCACGATTGACTGCACAGTGCGCGCCACACCGTGGTCATCCGGCACGGCCAGTGCGCCGTACACCGGATGGCCGCCCGCCTCGGCCAGCACCAACCCCGCCAACGTGGTGCCGGTGCCGGCGGCCAGCCACCAGGCGTCATAGTCGTCCCAGCCCAGCGCATTCAACTGCGTACGCGCCTGTTCGACCAATACCCCACATCCCAACGCCCCGGTCAATCCGCCACCGCCCTCGGGCACCGCATGCAGGTGGGGATAGTGCTCATGCCACGGTTCCCAGAACCCCGGTTCGTGACGCGCACGATAGCCGCCATACCCCAGCCAGTGCAGGTGCATGCCGAACGCTTTGAGGTCGAGCACCGTGGGCGTGTCCTGCGGGTGACCGCGCAACAGGCCGACCGTGGCAAAACCGAAGCGCTGGCCTGCCGCCGCCAACGCGTGCAGATGGTTGGAGTAGGCACCGCCCAGGCTGATGATGCCGCTGGCGCCGGCCTGCCGCGCCTGGGCCAGATGCCCACTGAGCTTGAACCATTTGTTGCCGCTGATCAGCGGGTCGATCAGGTCCAGGCGCAGCACCGCAAGCTCGACGCCGCGCAGCCAATCAAGCTGCACGGGTTCAAGGGGCGCGTGGGGGAGCCAGTCGAAGGGGGCCATCCGGGTGGCACCTGCGCGAAAAAGGGGCGGTAGTCTAACACCGCCCCCGCCCGGGTCTTACAGCTCGGCGGCGAGGCGCGAGCCCTGGTTGATGGCGCGCTTGGCGTCCAGCTCGGCCGCCACATCGGCGCCGCCGATCAGGTGCACGTTCTGACCCGCCGCGACCAGACCGTCGTGCAGTTCGCGCAGCGGGTCCTGCCCTGCGCAGATGACGATATTGTCCACCGCCAGCACCTGGAGCTCACCCTCGGCGCCGATGCGGATATGCAGACCGTCGTCATCGATCTTCAAGTACTCGACGCTGTTGAGCATCTGCACCTGCTTGTTCTTGAGCCCCGTGCGGTGGATCCAGCCGGTGGTCTTGCCCAGGCCGTCGCCGACCTTGGAGGCCTTGCGTTGCAGCAGGAAGACTTCACGCGCCGGCAGGTGCGGCTGCGGCTTGATCCCGGCCACGCCGCCACGGGCCTGCAGTTGGGTGTCGATGCCCCACTCCCGCCAGAACGCGTCGCGGTCCAGGCTGGTGGACACGCCCTGATGCACAAGAAACTCCGAGACGTCGAAACCGATGCCACCGGCACCGATCACCGCAACGCGTCTGCCCACCGGCTTGCGTTCGAGAATCACGTCCAGGTAGCTCAACACCTTGGCGTGGTCGACTCCCACAATGGCCGGAGTACGCGGCGCGATACCAGTGGCCAGGATGATTTCGTCATAGCTGCCCGCCGCGAGCTGCGCGACATCCACGCGCGTGTTCAGGCGCAGCTCGACCTCGGTGGTTTGCAGCTTGCGCGTGAAGTAACGCAGCGTTTCGAAGAACTCTTCCTTGCCTGGCACACGCTTGGCGATGTTGAACTGGCCGCCGATTTCGCTCGCCGAATCAAACAGCGTCACCTGATGGCCGCGTTCGGCGGCCACGGTGGCAGCGGCCAACCCGGCCGGGCCTGCGCCGACCACGGCGATTTTTTTGCGGTGGGTGGTCGGTAAATAGTTGAGTTCGGTTTCGTAACATGCGCGCGGATTGACCAGGCAGGTGGTCAGCTTGCCGCCAAAGGTATGGTCCAGGCAGGCCTGGTTGCAGCCGATGCAGGTATTGATCTCATCGGCACGCCCGGCCGCAGCCTTGTTGACGAACTCCGGATCGGCCAGAAACGGGCGCGCCATGGAGACCATGTCCGCATCGCCCTGGGCAAGGATCTGCTCGGCAATCTCCGGGGTGTTGATGCGGTTGGTGGTGATCAGCGGGATCTGCACCGCGCCACGCAGCTTGGCCGTGACCTTGCTGAACGCACCCCGTGGCACCTTGGTGGCGATGGTCGGGATACGCGCTTCGTGCCAGCCGATGCCGGTGTTGATAATCGTCGCGCCGGCCTGCTCGATGGCCTTGGCCAGTTGCACGATTTCTTCCCAACTGCTGCCACCTTCCACCAGATCAAGCATCGACAGGCGAAAGATGATGATGAAATTCGGGCCGACGGCTTCACGCACCCGACGCACGATTTCCACCGCCAGGCGCATGCGGTTCTCGTAGCTGCCGCCCCAACGGTCGGTGCGGTGGTTGGTGTGGGCGGCGAGGAACTGATTGATGAAGTAGCCTTCGGACCCCATGATTTCCACGCCGTCGTACTCGGCGACCTGGGCCAGCCGCGCGCAGGTGACGAAATCCCGAATCTGTTTTTCGATGCCCTCTTCGTCCAGCTCCCTGGGCTTGAACGGATTGATCGGCGCCTGAATCGCGCTCGGCGCCACCTGCTTGGGGCTGTAGGCGTAACGGCCGGCGTGAAGGATCTGCATGCAGATTTTGCCGCCAGCTGCGTGCACCGCCTGGGTGACGATTCTGTGCTGGTGCGCTTCTTCCTCGGTGGTCAGCTTGGCCGCGCCGGCATACACCCCGCCTTCATCATTCGGACCAATCCCGCCGGTGACCATCAGGCCGACGCCGCCTCGGGCACGCTCGGCGAAGTAAGCTGCCATGCGTTCGAAACCGCCGGTTTTTTCTTCAAGGCCAGTGTGCATCGAACCCATCAGGGTGCGGTTGCGCAAGGTGGTAAAACCCAGGTCCAACGGGGCCAGCAGGTGCGGGTAGGCAACAGCGGTCATGGTACAGCTCCACAACGGATGATCACGGGACGTGAGGTATTCGAATGACACCCCATCGGTTTATGTCCCACAGACTAAGAGGCGATGGACTGCCGCTCAATGACCCAAACTGACAACTTATTGACCGAAATGCACAGCGCCGTATCTGTCACTTCACTGCGCGCACTGATGTAGCGCCCCTATCAACCCGATCCAATTTGCTGACTTCATTAAACCGCGCGACGCCATCATTCTGCTACCAAGCGGCCATCCGGGATTTGCCTGGAGCCCCTGTCTTCCACCTGTTTAATGCCGCCGTGCATTTACCACGTCCCAATCCTGGCCATCGGAGGCCCCCAATGACTCTCAGATCATTGAATATTGCACGCCGCGCATTCGTCTGCTTTGGCTTGATCACCCTACTGCTGTTCAGTTTCGCAGGTTTTTCCTACGTGCAGATCGGGCACTTGCGCAGCGCCGAGCAGGATATCGAGACCAACTCGCTGCCCAGCATTCAAGTCATCGACGATATTCAAATCGCCTTGCTGCACATCCGCCTTGAAAGCATTCGCATGCTCTCACGCGCGACTGAAGAGGTGCGCGCAGCGTCATTGAACAAGGTTCAAGAGGGTTTGCAGACGCTCACTTCACGCACGGAGTTCTATCGCACCCACCTGATATCGGGAACCCAGGACCAGGACCAGTTTGAAAAAACCAATCAGGTGATGAACAGCTACATCGAAGGGTTGAATCGCGTCATAGCGCTGGACACGTCCAATCACGAACAGGCAGTGGCGATGGCCAACGCCGAACAGATGCAGCTTGGCAATGACTACCAGGAGCAACTGACGCTGCTGCGCGAGCAAAACGCGCGTCAAGCCGCTGAATCCGGCAAGGAGGCCGGCAACGTGTACGATCACAGCGTCAGCGTCCTGATCGCCGTGCTGCTCGCCGCCGCCATCCTCACCGTCATGCTCGCGACGTTCTTTACCCGCAGTATTGTCCGTCCGATGACCTCATCGCTGCGGTTGGCAGAGGACATTGCCGAGGGCGACTTGACCCATGGGCTTGAGGTCAGTGGCTCGGATGAAGCCTCGCGCCTGATGAACGCACTCAACCTGATGCGCGAAAATCTGCGCAACACGATTCTGGAAATCTCGGGAGCCTCCGCCCAATTGAGCACGGCAGCGGTGGAGATGACCGCGATCACCGAGAATGCCGATCGCACGTTGCAACAGCAGAACAGCGAAATCGAACAGGCTGCAACGGCCGTTAACGAGATGAGCGCTGCCGTTGAGGAAGTCGCCAGGAACGCCACTTCCACCTCCGAGGCCGCCCAGCAGTCGAGCCTGTCGGCAGACCTGGGGAACACGCGTGTGAACGAAACGCTGATCGCCATGCAAAACCTGACGGGCCTGGTTGAATCGTCTTCGGATCAAGTCAAGGTGCTGGCCGGGCAGGCACAGGACATCAGCAAAGTCTTGAGCGTTATCCGTGCCATTGCCGAACAGACCAACTTGCTGGCATTGAACGCGGCCATCGAAGCCGCGCGCGCAGGCGAACAAGGACGCGGATTTGCGGTGGTGGCCGATGAAGTGCGGGCGTTGGCGCATCGCACACAAACCTCGACCGAAGAAATCGAGCACATGATCACTGCGATCCAGGTAGGCTCACGCGCAGCCGTCGACTCAATGAGCAAAAGCACATCACAGGTTCACAACACCCGAGACACGGCCGAACAGGCAGGCCAGTCCCTGCGCCAGATCACCGATTCGGTGCTTGAAATCAATGATCGAAACCTGCAGATTGCGACCGCGTCCGAGGAACAGGCGCACGTTGCACGTGACGTTGACCGCAGCTTGATCAGCATCCGTGACCTTGCCATTCAGAGCAGCGAGGGTACTCGCCAGACCTTGACCGCGAGCAACGAGCTCTCACGTCTGTCCGTCAACTTGAACGGGCTGGTGCTGCGCTTTAAAACCTGACGCGCTGCCCGGCACACGCCACCTTGTTCATTGCCCTTACAGGATTGAAAAAATGCCCAATTCCTTATCCGAGTTGACTGAACAAGCGCGTGTGCCCGAGGTGGATGAGGTGCTCGACAGCATCGTGGCCATGGTGTCGGCGCATTTTGCGGCGCCGACTGATGCAGGCAGACGCACGCCGATGAGCGAGCAGGACAACCTGTTTTTGCATAACGCCGCCGCAGTCGCCGCCGCGCGTCTGGACTTCATTCACGACAGGCACTTCGTCGATGCGCTGACCGGGCTGCCCAATCGCGCGTGTTTTGAACGCGACGTTGCCAGAGAAGCGGCAGGCCTGCCGCAACGTCTGGCCATACTGGTCGAGCCATTGACCGCATTCGGCATGGACAGGCTGGTGAAAGCCCTGGGCCTGGACTGTTTCGTCGAGTTCATGCTGGGGGTAAAAAATGTACTCGCCGCTGTACTGCCCGGGCATGCACGCCTGTATCGCGCCGGCACGCTGAGCTTCGCCGTGCTGATGGAGGATGGCCCCGAGGTTGACCTGCCCGCACTTATCCAGCGACTCACCGCCGCTCTGGCGCAGCCCGTGCACTTCCAGAATGTGCCGGTGTTCGCCGACGTGGGCATCGGCGTGCTCAGGATCGGCCCCAGCGCCTTGCCCCCTGTCGATAACGTGCGGCTGATGGCCAGCGTGACTGACACGGCACGGCGCTCCGAGCACCGGTGGCTGTATTACGACGCCACCATCGATGCCCACGCACAGCGCAGTGCAATGCTGCTTCACTCGATCGAGTCCGCATTGCTCGCGCCGGACCAGCTACGCCTGGAATATCAGCCTCGAATCAATCTGGCCGACAAACGCTGTGACTCGGTCGAGGCGCTTTTGCGCTGGACGCACCCGGTACTGGGAGAAATCGGGCCGGCCGAATTCATCGGCCTGGCGGAGACCACCGCCGCCATCCGGCATATCACCAGTTGGGTGGTGAGAAACGTGTGCAAGCAGATAGACGCGTGGCGGAGCCAGGGTCTGCACCTGAACGTGTCGCTCAATGTGTCGTCGATAGACCTGACCGATGGCCAACTGATTGATGAGCTGACCCACTCACTGGCGCAGTTCAACCTGGCGCCGCAATGCATTGAACTGGAGTTCACCGAAAGCGTGCTGATTCCCGACTTCGACGCCGTCCAGCACCAGCTCATGCGCCTGCACCGGTTGGGCGTGGCCATCGCCATCGACGACTTTGGCAGCGGTTACAGCAATTGGCGGTACCTGCGGGACATCCCGGCCAAAAGCGTCAAGCTCGACCGCTCGCTGCTGGTGGATCTGCGGCCCGACACCAGCAATTGGCATATCGTCAAAGGCATCATCAGCCTGGCGCGAAACCTCAATCTCACCGTGGTGGCCGAGGGCGTGGAAACCCTGTTGAACTACCGGCTCTTGCGTGACTGGCAGTGCCATCAGGGCCAGGGCTATTTCTTCTGCAAACCCCTGTCGCCCGACGCCCTGCGTGAATGGATAGCCGGCGGGCAAGCCTTTGCGGGCGGCAAAGAATAAAGCCGGGCAGGAACCAAGCCGGACGATCCGGTTCCAACGCGCAGGCGTCAACATTGGCGAAACTGCCGTCGGTGCCAGGAAAAAGCTGCGCATCGCCCCAATAATTCCTGTAACCCGCTGACTCTGTGTATCCTCATTCGCACTTCAGTCGAAAATTCATGCCCCGTCCCAGGTTCGTTGTCCGTTATCCATGCGTAAACTCTTAGCCCTCACCGTCACCATGGCCCTGGTTGCCGCCCTCACCGCCTATCTGGTCTGGACCCAGGATCGCCCTGTGGCGCATTACCTGTCGGACCTGCGCATCAATGTCGCCGTCAACCAGGGCCAGCCTGCCGACCGGGGCAACCTGCTGGGCATCCAGCCTGAGCTGTTCCCCGCCGATTACCAGAGTGTGGAGCGCCTGCACCTGAAACTCGCAGCCTATCTGCAAAAGGCGCGCGACCAAGGCTTTATCAACGACAAAACCATCGTGGTCATGCCCGAACATATCGGCACCTGGCTGATGCTCGGCGGCGAAAAAAACGAGTTGTACCAGGCCACGCATTGGCAGGACGCGATGAGCTGGCTGTCGCTCAGCAACCCGCTGTCGTTCGCGCGGGCATGGATCAGCGCCACCGGCGACAACCGCATGAACGACGCGTACCTGCGCATGAAAGCCGAAACCATGGCGCGCGACTATCAATTGCTGTTCGGCGGGTTGGCCAAGGAGTTCGGTGTAACCCTGGTGGCCGGTTCCATCGCCCTGCCCAACCCGACTATCAGCCAGGGACAACTGCAGGTCGGCCATGGCGCGCTGTATAACGCCAGCGTGGTATTCGCCGCCGACGGCCTGGCAGTGGGCCAGCCACAACGCCAGTTCTACCCGATCTACGACGAGCGCGGTTTTATCGAGCCGGGCGATGAAAACATCGTCAGCGTGGTCGACACCCCGGCCGGGCGCCTGGGCATCCTGATCGGCAGCGACAGCTGGTACCCCGACAACTACCGCAAGCTCAACGAACAAGGCGCGCAACTCATCGCGGTGCCGGCCTATGTGATCGGTCGGGATACTTGGGACCGCCCATGGCGCGGTTTCAAAAGCGTGTCCACCCCCACGGAAATCAGCCTCAAGCCCGAAGAACTCAGCGAGGGTCAGGCCTGGCATCGCCTGACGCTGATCAGCCAGCAACCGATCAGCCAGGCCACCGCCGGCATGAGTGTGTTCCAGCGTGGACAGTTCTGGGACCTGGGCAGCTCCGGCCAGAGCTTTTTGAGCAGCAACGGCCAGGTGTTTGCCGACGGCAGTGCCCGTGGCGCACGCCTGCTGAATATCTGGCTGTAACAGCGTGAAGCCGGTGCGCCTTGGGGACTTGTCGGTCGGCTTCGTGCACAGCCTGGCCGACGCGATCCAAAGCCATGGCCTTGATCCGCAACCGCTGCTGCTGCAATACGGATTTGACCCGGCGCGCCTCGCTGAGGCCGGCGCACGCTTGTCGATCCCGCGCTACATGCGCCTGGGCCATGCGGCCATCCAACTCACCAACGACCCGGGGCTGGGCCTGCGCATGGGCAGGCTCAGCCGGCTGAATCAGACGGGCCTGGCGGGCGTCACCGCCGCCCAGGCGCCTACGGTGCGCGAGGCCGCTCGCACGCTCACGCGCTTCGAAGCGTTGTACGGCTCCAACTATCGAGGGCAGTCGAGCTTTCACGAAGATGCCGATGGCGCGTGGCTACGGTTCTATTCCATCAGCCCTTACAACGCCTATAACCGCTTTGTGGTGGACTCGATCATTGCCGGCTGGCTGCAGCAATTGTCGAGCCTGGCGCGACAGCCCGTGCAAGCGCAGCGCATCGACATCGAATTCGACGCGCCGGACTACCACGAACAATACAGCGTGTTGGCGGACGGCCCGATCCACTTTGGCGCCGAGGCCAACCAACTGCGACTGAGCCGACAGAGCCTCGCCCTGCGCAACCCACAGCATTGCCCGAGTACCTGGCAGCTGTTGCTGCAACTGTGCGAAAGGGAATTGGAGCAGCTTACACGCACACGCAGCCTGCGCGAGCGCATCACCCGTTTGCTCGGGCCAATGCTCAATGGCGGCCGGGAACCCGACCTTGAAGAAGTGGCAGCACGCTTGCAACTGCCGACCTGGACACTGCGGCGCAAACTGGCCGACGAAGGCACTCAATTTCGCGCCATTCTCAACGACACTCGCCGCGACCTGGCCATGACCTACATTCGCGATACGGAACTGGCATTTGGCGAGATCGCCTACCTGCTCGGTTTTGCCTCGGCCCAGGCGTTTCAACGGGCCTTCAGGCGCTGGAACAACCAGACCCCAGGGGAATTTCGCCGCAGTCAGCGGCATTCCGCCTGAAGTCGGGGGTTACAACTCGGTGGCGTCGTCGACCGGATCCAGTGGATCCAACTCAAAGGCCTGATACTCCAGCAGTTCTTCCTGATAATCGTCCATGGTGGGCTCCTTTTTGAATGGACAGCGATTACAGGTTAATGACCTGTATCACCAGCCTAAAGTGCCGTCATGACGAAAAAAAGGCAACACCGTGAAGTTCCTGCACTTCAGAATGTGCGGCTTTCCACTGTATACAAGGCTCAAGGCTGCGTTGGCAGCGGCGGAATCGCCTCCGTGGGCGCGGGCAGGTTTGGATTGGTCGGCGCAGGTGCCGGCTCGGTTGCAGGCGCCGCCGCCGGTTCTGCCTGCGGCGCAATCGGCGCTGCCTCAGGTGGCGGAGCGAGCGGCTGCGACGCGGCCGGCTCTTGATTCGGCGTTTCGACCTTCTCGGCTGTCGGTGTCGCCAACGGCGCAGCCTTGGGTTCCGGCATGCCCAGGTCTGCCTTGGGCGTCTCCGGAATGTGCGCCGCCTTTTTCACTTCCTGGGGCAGGAACACGTCCACCAGCGCAAAGTAGCGGTCATAGAACTTGGGCGCTGAAACCGTCTCACTCGCCACTTTCACCATCGAGTCGTCGGTGGACCCGATAGGCATCGACACCGAGCCCAGCACGCCCACGCCGAGGCTCGCAGAGTTGTTGACCTTCTTCAGCGCGTAGCGGTCCTGCAAGGCGTTGGCGAACATCGTCGAATGCTTGCCACTGCCATCATCGGCGCACACCACGTTGAAGCTGATCTGCAGGTGCGTCTCGCCGGTCTGCTGAAAGCTCTTGTTGCCCACCACCAACTTCGGATCGCTGCTGGTGATGATATAGCCCTGGCTGAGCAATGCACGCCGGGCGGCTTCGCACGCGGCGACGTCGCTGACCGGGTAATCACGGGAAAACGTGCCGGAGTCGTCGAAGTTCTCATGCTCATAAATAGCGGTCTTGGGTGACGAGCAGCCCGCAGCGCCCGCCAGCACCAACGCCAGCCCGAGGCCACGCAAGTGAAATGATATCGACATCGAAAATCCTGAGAAAAACAGTCCGGCCGGTATTGTGCAACAGAACGGTCTCCGGGCGCGCGCATTCCTGTCAGGAAAAATTCCAGGGCCCTCACACATCGGCGCTTCAATATTGGATCAACAGGAGCAAAAAAAGACCCCGGCCTTTTCAGGACGGGGTCTTTTTGTTCAAGCCGACATCAGTACTTCTTGATGTCCGCCTGCGATTCCAACTGCTTGCGGTACGCAGCGAAGTCCTGCTGACCAACACGGGAAGCGAGGAAACGACGGTATTGCGCCTTTTCTTCATCCGTTGGGGCAGCCGCTTCGTTGACACCGTTCAAGCGCACCAGCACCAGGCTGCCGTCAGCCAGGGTCACGGTGGTGAAGGACGGCTTGTCCTTGGCCGCAGGCTTGGGCATGCGGAACAGGGCCTGCAACACAGCCGGGTCAATCCCTTCCTGGCTACGGGTAGCCGCTTCGGTGACTTTCCAGGCCTGACCATCAATAGGCTGGTTCAGCGCGGTCTTGCCATCACGCAGGCTGGCGATCAACTCGTCGGCGTGGGTTTTG
The DNA here is from genome assembly GCF_920984685.1 of Pseudomonas sp. Leaf59. Classification (NCBI taxonomy): domain Bacteria; kingdom Pseudomonadati; phylum Pseudomonadota; class Gammaproteobacteria; order Pseudomonadales; family Pseudomonadaceae; genus Pseudomonas; species Pseudomonas sp. Leaf59. The sequence continues at coordinate 92,598 of NZ_CAKLBR010000011.1, forward strand.
GCAGCGGCGATTGCGCGCTCCTTGGTCATCTGTGCACGGATCGCGTCAGACACTTTTTCCAGCGGCAGTTGCGCAGGCTTCAGGTGTTCCTTGGCGCGCAGCACGATGATGGTTTCAGGGTCCAGCTCGATGGCGCTGCTGTTGGCGCCTTCATCCAGCACTTCCGGGCTGAACGCAGCAGTTACCACGGCACGGTTGGCTGCAACACCTTCGCCACCTTCACGGCCAAACGGCGCAGACGTGTGCACAGTGAGCTTCAGGTCCGACGCCGGCTGGGCCAGGTCGGAGGCTTCGAAGGCCGCATCTTCCAATTGCTTGGTGGCTTCGACATAACGCTGTTCAACCTGCTGGGTCTTCAGCTCGCGGGTCAGCTTGTCTTTCAGACTGGCAAACGTCGGCACCTGAGGTGCTTCAACGCCCAGCAGCTTGATCAGGTGCCATCCGAACGCACTGCGTACCGGCGCCGAAACCTGGTCCTTGTTCAAGGCGTACAAGGCCGTTTCGAAGTCCGGATCGTAGACGCCAGGGCCGGCAAAGCCCAGATCGCCGCCATTGTTGGCCGAACCTGGATCCTGGGAGAACTCCTTGGCCAGCGCCTCGAATTTCTCGCCCTTGGCCAGGCGTGCCTGGATCTCTTCAATCCTGGCCTTGGCCTGTGCCTCGGTGACCTTGTCGTTGACTTCAATCAGGATATGCGCGGCACGACGCTGTTCAGCGAGGTTGGCGATTTCTTTCTGATAGGCCGCCTGCAGCTCATCATCCTTGACCGTAACCTGGTCGAAGAAAGACGACTTCTTCAGCTCCAGATAGTCGATGACCACCTGGTCCGGCGTCATGAACTCCTTGGCGTGCTGGTCGTAATAGGCCTTGACCTCGTCGTCGGTGAGTTTCACCGCCGCAGGGTCAGCCTTGATGTTGACGGTGGCGAAGTCGCGGGTCTGTTTTTCCAGTCGGGCGAATGCCAGCACTTGGGCGTCGGTCACGAAACCACTGCCGGCGATGCCTGCGCGAACCTGGCCGATCAGCATTTCCTGAGTCAGCATCTGACGGAACTGCATCCGGGTATAGCCCAGTTGACGGATCACCTGGTCAAAGCGCTCGGCGCTGAACTTGCCGTCCACCTGGAATTCCGGTGTCTGCAGGATCACCTGGTCCAGAGCCGCTTCAGAGAAGCCGAACTTGGAATCCGCCGCGCCTTGCAGCAGCAGCTTGCGATCGATCAGGCCCTTGAGCGCCGCTTCGCGCAGCAGTTTCTCGTCGAGCATGGAAGCGTCGAAATCCTTGCCCAGCTGTTGCATCAGCTGGCGCCGTTGCATGTCGACAGCCTGGCTCAGCTCAGTCTGGGTGATTTCATCACCGTTGACCTTGGCCACGTCCTGCTTGGTGTTGGTCGAGGCCTGGAAAATGGCCTCGATACCGGTGAACGCCATCAATGCGACGATGATCCCGATAATGGTCTTGGCAATCCAGCCTTGTGAATTGTCCCTGATATTTTGCAGCATGCGTCCCCCAGAAACGGTTGAACTTCAAAAATTGGCAACCGTGGAGCGTGGGTAGAATCCGGATAGAAGAAAGGCGCATCCGAGGATGCGCCTTCTCGTAACTGGCGGAGCGGACGGGGGTTTGAACCCACACCCCCGGCGTGCGACCCAATGGATACGTGGGTCAGCTGCCGCTCCGCTGCCAGGCCAGACCTGCGTCTGGCCCGGGTAGGCAAGGCGTGAACGAAGCTTAGTTAACGGCTTCTTTCAGGGCTTTACCGGCTTTGAAACCTGGTTTCTTGGCAGCAGCGATTTGCAGTGCTTTGCCGGTCTGTGGGTTACGGCCAGTGCGAGCTGGGCGATCAGTCACGGAGAAAGTACCGAAGCCTACCAGTACCACGGAGTCGCCAGCCTTCAGAGCGCCAGTGACGGATTCGATTACTGCGTCCAGCGCACGGCCGGCAGCAGCTTTCGGGATATCAGCGGATGCAGCGATAGCATCAATCAGTTCCGACTTGTTCACTCTAAGTCCCCTTATATATCTATTGAGTATGATTCTAAGTTTTTTTGTAACAGCAAAAAACGGTGCTGAATGGCCTACAGACACTTAAGAGCCGCTTTATAACAAGGGCTCTAAAAAGCTGTCAAGGAAACCCCCAAGGCTTCAACACATTAATGCGTGCTAATTCTTTCCTTGGAATCAGACTCGCGTTTTTCATCCTTGGCGACTATCTCCGGAGCCACATCCGGCAAGGGCTCCGGCGCGTATTGCAGCGCAATTTGCAGGACTTCGTCAATCCATTTAACCGGTTTAATCTGAAGATCCTGCTTGATATTGTCAGGAATTTCCTTCAAGTCGCGAACATTCTCTTCAGGAATGATCACGGTCTTGATGCCACCCCGGTGTGCCGCGAGCAATTTCTCTTTAAGGCCACCAATGGCCAGCACCTGACCGCGAAGGGTAATTTCCCCGGTCATGGCCACATCGGCACGCACCGGAATGCCGGTCAGAGCCGATACCAACGCGGTGCACATGCCTACGCCAGCGCTGGGGCCGTCTTTCGGGGTCGCGCCTTCCGGCATATGGATGTGAGTGTCGTGCTTCTCATGGAAGTCCAGAGGGATCCCCAGGCTGCGAGCGCGGCTGCGCACCACGGTCTGCGCGGCCGTGATGGACTCGACCATCACATCCCCCAGGGAGCCGGTCTTGATCAACTGACCCTTGCCCGGAATGACCGCCGCTTCAATGGTCAACAGTTCGCCGCCCACCTGGGTCCATGCCAGCCCGGTCACCTGGCCAACCTGATCCTGCTGCTCGGCCAGGCCATAGCGGAATTTACGCACACCGAGGAAGTGCTCCAGGGAGTCGGACGAAACCTTCACCGAGAAGCGTTTTTCCAGCGCATGTTCCTTCACCGCCTTGCGGCAGATCTTCGCGATCTGGCGTTCAAGACCCCGTACACCGGCCTCGCGGGTGTAGTAACGCACGATGTCGCGGATCGCCTCGACCTCGAACTCGATCTCGCCTTTTTTCAGACCATTGGCCGACGTTTGCTTGGGCGCAAGGTACTTGACCGCGATGTTGATCTTCTCGTCTTCGGTGTAACCCGGCAGACGAATCACCTCCATCCTGTCCAGCAGCGCCGGCGGAATGTTCATGGAGTTGGAGGTGCACAGGAACATGACGTCGGACAGGTCGTAGTCGACTTCGAGGTAATGGTCATTGAAGTTGTGGTTCTGCTCGGGATCGAGCACTTCCAGCAACGCCGATGCCGGATCGCCACGCATGTCGCTGCCCATCTTGTCGATTTCATCAAGCAGGAACAGCGGGTTACGCACCCCGACTTTCGTCATCTTTTGAATCAATCTTCCTGGCATCGAACCGATGTAGGTACGGCGATGACCACGAATTTCCGCTTCATCACGCACGCCGCCAAGCGCCATGCGCACAAATTTACGATTGGTGGCACTGGCGATCGACTCGGCCAGGGACGTTTTACCCACGCCAGGCGGACCGACCAGGCACAATACCGGACCGCGAATCTTCTTCACACGCTTTTGCACGGCGAGGTATTCGAGGATGCGCTCCTTGACCTCTTCGAGGCCGTAGTGGTCGGCATCCAGGATTTCTTCGGCACGGGTCAAATCCAGACGCACCTTGGTCTGGGCCTTCCACGGCACCTGCACCAGCCAGTCAATGTAGGACCGCACCACGGTGGCTTCAGCCGACATCGGTGACATCTGCTTGAGCTTGTTCAGCTCGGCGGTCGCCTTGGTCAACGCATCCTTGGGCAGGCCGGCGGCATCGATACGCTTTTTCAGCTCTTCGATTTCGTTGTGGCCTTCCTCGCCGTCGCCGAGCTCTTTCTGAATGGCCTTCATCTGCTCATTCAGGTAGTACTCGCGCTGGCTACGCTCCATCTGCTTCTTCACGCGGCCACGGATGCGTTTCTCGACCTGCAGCAGGTCGATTTCCGCATCCAGCAGCGCCAGCACGTGCTCGACACGGGCCGACAGATCGATGATTTCGAGGATGTCCTGCTTCTGCTCGATCTTCAACGCCATGTGCGCAGCCATGGTGTCGACCAGGCGGCTCGGCTCATCGATGCTGTTGAGGGACGACAACACTTCAGCCGGGACTTTCTTGCCCAACTGCACATACTGCTCGAACTGCGAGAGCAGGCTGCGTACGAATACTTCGGACTCGCGCTCAGGCGCTTCGACTTCGTCGATCAGCGCCACTTCAGCGCGCAGGTGACCGTCCACTTCCATGAAGCGCTCGACCGCACCGCGCTGCTCGCCTTCCACCAGCACCTTGACGGTGCCATCAGGCAGCTTGAGCAATTGCAGGACAGTGGCAATGGTACCGACGCGATACAGGGCGTCTTCGCCCGGATCATCATCAGCAGGATTTCTCTGGGCCAACAGCAGGATCTGCTTGTCGCCCGTCATCGCGGCCTCGAGGGCTTCGATAGACTTCTCGCGCCCCACGAACAGCGGGATAACCATGTGCGGATAGACGACGACATCACGCAACGGCAGGAGAGGCAATTCAATGGTTGTCTTCATGATTTCGCCTCTATGACAGTTGAAAAATAAGCATGAAACCAAGATGGGGGCTGCATGCAAAAAAAACAAGCTTATTGCCAGCAGTTAAACGCAGTAAACGCTCGCAGGTAAAAACCCAGCCAAAACAAAGGGGCCCCTGGAGGCCCCTTGTTTGCATCGCGGCTGCAAACGCTTACGCGTCTGGCGCAGCCTTGGCAGTCGGCTCACTGTTTTCATAGATATACAGTGGCTTGGACTTGCCTTCTATAACGCTTTCGTCGATCACCACTTTACTCACTTCGGACTGCGAAGGGATCTCGTACATGGTGTCGAGCAACACGCCTTCGAGAATCGAGCGCAGACCACGAGCGCCGGTCTTGCGCTCAAGTGCCCGCTTGGCCACCGATTTGAGCGCGTCGGTACGGAACTCCAGGTCTACACCTTCCATCTCGAACAGCTTGGCGTACTGCTTGGTCAGGGCGTTTTTCGGCTCGGTGAGGATCTGAATCAAAGCAGCCTCGTCCAGCTCGTCCAGCGTGGCCAGGACCGGCAGACGACCAACGAATTCCGGAATGAGACCGAACTTGACCAGATCGTCAGGCTCGACTTCACGCAGGGACTCGCCCACCTTCTTGCCTTCTTCCTTGCTGCGTACTTCTGCACTGAAACCGATGCCGCCACGGGTGGAACGCTGCTGGATAACTTTCTCCAGCCCCGAAAATGCACCGCCACAGATGAACAGAATGTTGCGCGTATCCACCTGAAGGAATTCCTGCTGCGGGTGCTTGCGGCCGCCTTGTGGCGGTACGGAAGCAACCGTGCCTTCGATCAGCTTCAACAGGGCCTGCTGCACGCCTTCACCGGAAACGTCCCGGGTGATCGACGGGTTGTCGGACTTGCGCGAAATCTTGTCGATTTCGTCGATGTAGACGATACCCATCTGGGCCTTTTCCACATCGTAGTCGCACTTCTGCAGCAGCTTCTGAATGATGTTCTCGACGTCCTCACCCACGTAGCCAGCCTCGGTGAGGGTGGTGGCGTCGGCGATGGTAAACGGAACGTTCAGCAGGCGGGCCAGGGTCTCTGCAAGCAGGGTCTTACCCGAGCCTGTAGGACCGATCAGCAGGATGTTGCTCTTGCCGAGTTCGACTTCGTCGCCTTTCTTGTCACGCTGGTTCAGACGCTTGTAGTGGTTGTACACCGCTACGGCCAGAACCTTCTTTGCACGCTCTTGACCGATGACATACTGGTCAAGGATGCCGCTGATTTCTTTAGGCGATGGCAATTTATGCGCGCTGCTTTCGGCCTGGGCTTCCTGCACCTCCTCGCGGATGATGTCATTGCACAGGTCGACGCACTCGTCGCAGATAAAGACCGAGGGACCGGCAATCAATTTGCGTACTTCATGCTGGCTTTTGCCACAGAAGGAGCAATAGAGCAGCTTGCCGTTGTCCTCGCCGTTGCGGGTGTCAGTCATTCGTTCGATCCAAATCCGATAGGCTTGCAACACAAGATGAAGGCTTATGCGGGCTTTTTCAAGCCCGCCGATGATCGGACAAACCGATCAGCCTTGTTTTGCGCTGCTTATATTAGGCTGGGCGCTTTTCGATCACGGCGTCGATCAACCCGTACGCACGTGCGGCTTCGGCGCTCATGAAGTTGTCGCGATTGGTGTCGCGCTCGATTTCTTCCAGTGTGTGACCGCTGTGCTTGGCCATCAGCGTATTGAGGCGCTCGCGGATGAAGAGAATCTCCTTGGCGTGGATTTCGATGTCCGACGCCTGGCCCTGGAAACCACCCAGTGGCTGGTGAATCATCACTCGCGAGTTCGGCAGGCAGAAACGCTTGCCCTCGGCACCCGCGGTCAGCAGGAAGGCGCCCATGCTGCAGGCCTGGCCGATACAGGTCGTCGACACGTTCGGCTTGATGAACTGCATGGTGTCGTAGATCGACATGCCCGCCGTCACCGAACCGCCCGGGGAGTTGATGTACAGATGGATGTCCTTGTCCGGGTTTTCCGCTTCAAGGAACAGCAGCTGCGCACAGATCAGGTTGGCCATGTAGTCCTCTACCGGACCCACCAGAAAGATTACTCGCTCCTTGAGCAGGCGCGAGTAGATGTCGTAGGCGCGTTCGCCACGAGCGGACTGCTCGACAACCATCGGGACCAGGCCGCCTGCGGCCTGGATATCAGAGTTCTGCTGAATATAGGAATTACGGAACATGCTCTGCAGTTACTCCCAAATAGTCATGTCTTGAAAACGCATAAGCCAGCGCGAGGCTGGCTTATGGTTGAATTTCCAACGAGTTGGACAATCAGTCGGCTTGTGCTGCTTCCGCCGGCTTGACTGCTTCTTCGTAAGAGACCGTCTTGTCGGTCACCTTAGCCTTCTGCAGAACAGTATCCACAACTTGTTCTTCCAGCACAACCGAACGTACTTCGTTCAGTTGCTGGTCGTTCTTGTAGTACCACGACACAACCTGCTCAGGCTCCTGGTAGGCCGAAGCCATTTCCTGGATCATCTCACGCACGCGGTCTTCATCAGGCTTGAGGTCGAATTGCTTGACCACTTCAGCCACGACCAGACCCAGTACAACGCGACGCTTGGCTTGCTCTTCGAACAGCTCGGCCGGCAGTTGGTCAGGCTTGACGTTGCCGCCAAACTGTTGAACAGCCTGTACGCGCAGACGGTCCACTTCGTTGGACAGCAGAGCCTTTGGCACTTCGATCGGGTTGGCGGCCAGCAGACCGTCCATGACCTGGTTCTTGACCTTGGACTTGATAGCCTGACGCAGCTCGCGCTCCATGTTCTTGCGAACTTCGGTGCGGAAGCCTTCGATGCCGGATTCCTTGATACCGAATTGAGCGAAGAACTCTTCGTTCAGCTCAGGCAGCTTTGGCTCGGACACGGTGTTGACCGTGACGGTGAACTCGGCGGCTTTGCCGGCCAAATCCAGGTTCTGGTAGTCAGCCGGGAATTCCAGGTTCAGCACGCGCTCTTCGCCGGCCTTGGCGCCAACCAGACCGTCTTCAAAACCCGGGATCATGCGGTTGGAGCCCAGCACCAGCTGAGTACCCTTGGCGGAGCCGCCAGCGAATGCTTCGCCGTCAACCTTGCCCACGAAATCGATGTTCAACTGGTCTTCGTTCTGGGCGGCACGTTCGGCCACTTCAAAACGGGTGTTCTGCTTGCGCAGGATGTCGAGCATGTTGTCCAGGTCGGCATCAGCCACTTCGGCGCTCAGGCGCTCGATTTCGATACCGTCGAAACCGGCAACTTCGAACTCCGGGAACACTTCGAATACGGCAACGTATTCCAGGTCCTTGCCCGCTTCCAGGGACTTGGGCTCGATGGAAGGCGAGCCAGCCGGATTCAGCTTTTGTTCAACCACAGCTTCGTAGAAGGAAGCCTGGATCACGTCACCTACCGCTTCCTGACGCGCATCAGCACCAAAACGGCGCTTGATTTCGCTCATTGGCACTTTGCCTGGACGGAAACCAGCGATCTTGGCTTTTTGGGCGGTCTGCTGCAGACGCTTGTTGACCGCAGTCTCGATACGCTCAGCCGGCACGGTGATGCTCATGCGGCGCTCGAGAGCAGTAGTATTTTCAACAGAAACTTGCATGGATATTCCTCGTTGCACAGACATTAGCCGGCCATTTCCGACCCCAATCAAGGGCATGCATTCTAGTGGGTCAAACTCAAGAAGTCACCCTGCTGAAAATGCGCGCGAAAACAGCCGCCGTTTTATCGGTACGAAGGCACTGACGGACTTCGCCCCGGTGACAAATACAGCCAATCGCGCCAGAGCTCTGCGCCGCCTCTTCTATATAGCAAAGAGGCCATTCATCTCCCTGACGACCCTCCCTGCTGACAGGGACGGCAGGCAGCGCAGCATCATCGAGACACAAAAACGATGAAGCGCCCTGCCCTTGCGACCCAATACCTGCAGCCGCCGAATTCTCGAACAGCCAAAACCAAAAAAGGCGCCAGACTGTTAAATCTGGCGCCTTTCGAATATGGGGTGGACGAAGGGGATCGAACCCTCGACAACGGGAGTCACAATCCCGTGCTCTACCAACTGAGCTACGCCCACCATCTAGCATCGACGAAGCACTCAAACAACTTCTTCGTCTGGCCTCATCAAGCCCAGTGGCTCGATGACGCTTGATTGGTGCGGATGAAGAGACTCGAACTCTTACGCCTCGCGGCGCTGGAACCTAAATCCAGTGTGTCTACCAATTCCACCACATCCGCGCTTGCAGCTCTTAAAGCAAAGGCGCCAGATGGTTAATCTGGCGCCTTTTCAAAATATGGGGTGGACGAAGGGGATCGAACCCTCGACAACGGGAGTCACAATCCCGTGCTCTACCAACTGAGCTACGCCCACCATCTAGCGCTACTTGTGCCAAAGCTGCCTAATGGCGCACCCGGCAGGACTCGAACCTGCGACCATCCGCTTAGAAGGCGGATGCTCTATCCAGCTGAGCTACGGGCGCCTTATTAATCTGTACTCTTGGAGGATTACAAACTAAGTGCTTTCCAGCCTTGCAGAACAACGATTCTGCTCGACCTTCTTAACCAGTGCTAGGCTGTGCCCGACAAGTGCGACGAATAGTATAGAGGGCCCGGAAACCCGTCAAATCTTTTTTGAAAAAAACTGATTTTATTTAAGGGCTTAGGGCAATTTGCGGACCAAGCGCCTTTGCCCTCACGCCTCGGCGTGCGAGAATGCGCGCACTTTTCTTCCCCCTCTCGATGGTTAATCACGCGTAATGACTGCACAACTTATCGACGGCAAATCAATCGCCGCCAGCCTGCGCCAGCAGATCGCCAAACGCGTCACCGAGCGTCGCGAGCAAGGCCTGCGCACGCCGGGCCTCGCGGTGATCCTGGTGGGCAGCGATCCTGCCTCTCAGGTTTATGTCTCGCACAAGCGTAAAGACTGTGAAGAGGTCGGCTTTATTTCCAAGGCCTACGACTTGCCCAGCGACACCACTCAACAGGCGCTTACCGACCTGATTGACGGCCTCAACGACGACCCGCGCATCGACGGCATCCTGCTGCAACTGCCACTGCCCGAACACCTGGACGCGTCCAAACTGCTCGAACGCATCCGCCCGGACAAAGACGTCGACGGCTTCCATCCTTATAACGTCGGTCGTCTGGCCCAGCGTATCCCGCTGCTGCGCCCGTGCACCCCGAAAGGCATCATGACGCTGCTCGAAAGCACCGGGGTCGACCTCTACGGTCTCGACGCGGTAGTGGTTGGCGCCTCGAATATCGTTGGTCGCCCGATGGCGATGGAGCTGTTGCTGGCCGGCTGCACCGTGACCGTTACCCACCGTTTCACCAAGGATCTGGCCGGCCATGTCGGTCGTGCCGACCTGGTCGTGGTCGCCGCCGGCAAGCCGGGCCTGGTGAAAGGTGAGTGGATCAAGCCAGGCGCCATCGTTATAGACGTGGGCATCAACCGTCAGGACGACGGCAAGCTGGTGGGCGACGTGGTGTATGACACCGCCCTGCCCCGCGCCGGCTGGATCACACCGGTACCGGGCGGCGTGGGTCCGATGACCCGCGCCTGCCTGCTGGAGAACACGCTGTACGCCGCAGAGACCCTGCACGGCTAATAACCTTGCGGACTGAAAAAGCCCTGCGTTATCGCGGGGCTTTTTATTGCCTGCTGAAAAACTGTTTTTTGTTATTTTTTAAGCACTTTCGTCTGGTTCTGGAAGAACATTCGACAGTTATCCATCCATACTCCTAGAATGTAACGTCATTTTTCTTACCAGCCGTTTCCCCAGCGGTCTTTCATTACTTTTTAGCGAGTTCACCCGCGTGAAAATTCGTCTTTCTCTCGTCAGTCTTTTTTTCGCTTTGACCGGCACATTCGCCCACGCCGCCGAAACCACCCAGGCCCCGCGTGACACTTCCAAACTGCAGATCGCTTCCGGCAGCGCCATGCTGGTGGACTTGCAAACCAACAAAGTCATCTATTCCAGCAACCCCGACGTGGTGGTGCCCATCGCCTCGGTGAGCAAGCTGATGACCGGCCTGATCGTGCTGGAAGCCAAGCAGAACATGGACGAGTACATCGATATCAACATCACCGACACGCCGGAGATGAAAGGCGTGTTCTCCCGCGTGAAGATCGGCAGCCAGATGCCGCGCAAGGAAATGCTGCTGATCGCCCTGATGTCCTCGGAAAACCGCGCCGCCGCGAGCCTGGCGCACCACTATCCGGGGGGTTACGCAGCCTTTATCGCGGCGATGAATGCCAAGGCCAAGGCGCTGGGCATGACCAGCACCCATTATGTGGAGCCCACCGGCCTGTCGATCCACAACGTGTCGACCGCCCGCGACCTGAGCAAGCTGCTGGCCGCCGCACGGCATTACCCGCTGCTCAGCCAGTTGAGCACCACCAAGGAAAAGACCGTGTCGTTCCGCAAGCCCAACTACACCCTGGGCTTCTCCAACACCGACCACCTGATCAACCGCGCCAATTGGGACATCAAGCTGACCAAGACCGGCTTCACCAATCAGGCCGGCCACTGCCTGGTACTGGTGACCAGCATGGGCAACCGCCCGGTGTCACTGGTGATCCTGGATGCGTTCGGCAAATTCACCCACTTTGCCGATGCCAGCCGTATTCGCAACTGGGTCGAGACCGGCAAGAGCGGTTCGGTGCCGGATGTGGCACTGCGCTACAAGGCTGACAAGAATCTGAAAAGTCGCCCGAATGCGGCGCACGTGCAGCGCTGAATAACGCAGCAGGCGCCAATGTGAAGCAGCTCCAACGGTGGGAGGGGGCTGGCTCCCCCCACCGTTATTTGCATGCCAACCGTCTATTTGTGTTCGGCCAACACTTTGAGCGCCTGGGCCGCTGCCTGCTCCTGCCCGGCCTGGGCGGTGGCATTGGCGGCGTCGCGCCAGCGCTGCGCATCGACATTCGCCGGCAACTGACTCGGGCGCTGGGTCAGGATTGCCCAACTCCCGGCGCTGTTCCATTTCGATTCGAAATCACTGAAGTCCATCAACAGGCGCCGGTTCATGCCCGAACGCAGCAACACCGTGCTCTTCTGCTGGTTGAAGCCGACCACCACCACGTACCGCGCGTCCGACCACAGCCCGCCACCCAGGCGCGCCATCACCGGGTAACCCGCCGCCACCTGCGCCAGCACCGCCGTCAGCCTGGCATCCAGCGGGTACACCATCAGCCCGTATTCACGCGTCAGCACCTGCATGTTGCGCGCAAGGTCCGCCTCGGCGCCGGGCAAGTGCAACGGTTTATCCAGCAGGCCCGGTGTCATGACAATGCCTTGTTGCGACAGCATGCTGGCTAATGCCGTGGGACCGCTTTGATAGGCCTCGCTGCGAAAGGTCGGCACGCCGTTGAGTTCGACGCGTTCCGGCAGGCCCGCGAGCTTCGAGGGGTGCGACGAACACGCCGCCAGCCCCAATGCACAGGCCAGCAACAAGGTGGGTTTCAGGTTCGAGGGTAAGCGCAATTTTCTACTCTCTTGTTCAACCGCCGATGAGGGCTCAAATCATAGCCCAATCACGCGCTCACCACGGCCGTGGTTATAGCAAACGAGTTGGACGCCATGACCATTGGTCAATAACAGGCAACCGCCACGTCGCTACACTGTCAACCAAGAAGACCGAGTGTGCCCCGTGCGGGCGAGAGGAGGCCGGAATGAGCCTTGTAACAACCATTGCGATGTTGATCTGCGGTTGGCTGGCGGTAGCCGCCGCCATGTTGTGGGGGGTATTGCGCATTGCCCGTCGGCACCATCACCCCCACGCCACCCCCGTAAAACCGCAAAAGGCGCGGTGCGCCACGCCTAGCCAGGCATGCAACTGAAGTCCTGAGTCGCCGCTACCTCCTTGCCGTGCCCATCCATCAGGGCTGCGCGCACGGCGGTGCCCAGGCTGGACTCCACCAACGTGTAGTGCTCACCCGCCTTGAAATGCCTGTACTCGACCCGGCCCTGGCAGTCCTGCTGATTGTCGTCGCCCGCCGGCTCCTCGAATAACGTCACGTCCAGCCGATGGTCCCCCGGTGTCACTTCGAAAAAGCGCCCGTCGTCCACGCGCTTGCCGTCCACCCGCTCGGCCATCAGGTCATTCGGCGTCTCTTCCTTCAGGCCGATCCACGCATCGCCCGGATCCGCCTTGGGGACAGGGCCCGCGCAGGCCGACAGCAATACGGCGACAACAGGAATCAAGTACAGCGTTTTCAATGACATGACAAAGCTCCGAAAAAGACAGTTGCGATGGGCAACAAGCTTGAAGAGCGGTCGTTCGCAGAACAAATGAATAGAGATGAAGCAATCTTAAGCCGCTGACTAAATCTTCCTTCATCTGGCTGAAAGGTGCGTGTTAGGTGGGTCGCCCAAGACTGCCGGGGTTTGCAATCCCGCCTTTTTGGAGAGTCACGCATGCTCGGGCTGGTAAAGACCGCACTGCACAAGCCGTACACCTTCATCGTGTTGGCCATCATCATTTGCATCATCGGGCCGATGGCGGCCCTGCGTACCCCCACCGATGTGTTCCCGGATATCGGCATCCCCGTGGTTGCGGTGGTATGGCAATACAACGGCCTGTCGCCGGACGCCATGGCCGGTCGGGTGATCTACACCTACGAACGCGCCTTGAGCACCACCGTCAACGACATCGAACATATCGAATCGCAATCGCTGCCCGGCATGGGCATCGTCAAGATTTTCTTCCAGCCCGGCGTGGATATCCGCACCGCCAACGCCCAGGTCACCGCCGTTTCGCAAACCGTGCTCAAGCAGATGCCACCGGGCATCACGCCGCCGCTGATCCTTAATTACAGCGCGTCCACGGTGCCGATCCTGCAAATGGCGTTTTCCAGCCCCAGTCTCTCGGAAGCGAAGATTCGCGACCTGGTGCAGAACAATATCCGCCTGCCCCTGAGCGCCCTGCCCGGCCTGGCCATGCCCACCCCCATGGGCGGCAGGCAGCGCCAGATCACCCTCGACCTGGACCCGCAGGCCCTGGCCGCCAAAGGCCTGTCGGCGCAGGACGTGGGCACGGCCCTGGCGCTGCAGAACCAGATCATCCCGGTGGGCACCGCCAAGCTTGGCCCCAACGAATACACGATCCTGCTCAACAACAGCCCCAAGGCCATCGACGAACTCAACGACCTGCCGATCAAGACCGTCGACGGCGCGCTGATCACCATCGGTCAGGTGGCCCATGTGCGCGACGGCTCGCCGCCGCAGACCAACATCGTGCGCGTCGACGGCCACCGCGCGGTGCTGATGCCGGCGCTGAAAAACGGCAGCATCTCGACCCTGTCGATCATCGACGGCATCCGCCAGATGCTGCCGCGCATCAACGAAACCCTGCCGCCGTCGCTGAAGACTTCGCTGCTGGGCGACGCCTCGGTGTTCGTCAAACAATCGGTGGGCAGCGTGGCCCGGGAAGGCATCATCGCTGCGCTGCTGACCAGCGCGATGATCCTGCTGTTCCTCGGCAGTTGGCGCTCCACGGTGATCATCGCCGCGTCGATTCCGCTGGCCGTGCTGTCGGCCATCGCGCTGCTCGCCGTCAGCGGGCAAACGCTCAACGTGATGACCCTCGGCGGGTTGGCGCTGGCGGTAGGGATTCTGGTGGACGACGCCACGGTGACCATCGAAAACATCAACTGGCACCTGGAACAGGGCAAGGCGGTGAAGACCGCGATCCTCGACGGCGCCGCGCAGATCGTCGGCCCGGCCTTCGTTTCGCTGCTGTGCATCTGCATCGTGTTTGTGCCGATGTTTCTGCTGCAAGGCATCGCCGGCTATCTGTTCCGGCCGATGGCGCTGGCGGTGATGTTCGCCATGGCCAGCTCGTTCATCCTCTCGCGCACTCTGGTGCCGACCCTGGCGATGTATTTGCTCAAGCCACACGCACCGGAGCCGGGCCCAGGCCAGCATCCGGAAGACGCCTTCATCAATCACCATGAGGGCGAGTATCACCCGCAGCCGCGCCATCGTGTGCTGCAATTGGTGGTGAATGTCCAGCAGGGCTTCGAGCGCCACTTCTCGAACCTGCGCGATACCTACCATGACCTGCTGAGGATCGCCCTGGGCCGACGCAAGCACTTTATCGCAGGCTTTCTCGCCTGCGTGCTGGCGTCGTTCCTGCTGCTGCCGAGCCTGGGCGAGGACTTCTTCCCCGCCACCGATGCCGGTGCCCTGGCGCTTCACGTGCGCCTGCCGCTGGGCACGCGCATCGAAGAAAGCGCGGCCGCGTTCGACCGCATTGAAGCGCGCATCCGCCAAGTGATCCCGGCCACGGAGCTGGACACTATCGTTGACAATATCGGCATACCGCTCAGCGGCATCGACATGGCCTACAGCAGCAGCGGCACCATCGGCCCGCAGGACGGCGATATTCAGGTCAGCCTGAAAAAGGATCACGCGCCCACCGCTGACTACGTCAAACAACTGCGCGAAGCCTTGCCGCAAAGCTTCCCCGGCAGCCAGTTCGCGTTCCTGCCTGCAGACATCAGCAGCCAGATCCTCAACTTCGGCACGCCGGCGCCCCTGGACATTAAAATCTCCGGGCGCAGCGATGCCGAAAACCGCGCCTATGCCGTGGCACTTGAGCGTCGCTTGCAGCATGTGCCGGGCATCGCCGACCTGCGCCTGCAGCAGTCCACCGGCTACCCGTCGTTGCAGGTGAATGTCGACCGCCTGCGCGCCAATGGCCTGGGCATCACGGAAAGGGACGTGACCAACAGCATGGTCGCATCGCTGGCCGGCAGCTCCCAGGTGGCGCCGACGTTCTGGCTCAATCCGGCCAATGGCGTGTCGTATTCGATTGTGGCGGCGACGCCGCAATACCGCCTCGACAGCTTGCCGGCGCTCGAAGCGCTGCCGGTGACCGGCGCCGACGGCCAGTCGCAGATCCTCGGCGGCGTTGCCAGCATTTCCCGCACCCACAGCCCGGCCGTGGTGACCCACTACAACATCCAGCCGACCCTGGACCTTTACGCCAACGTGCAGGGCCGTGACCTCGGCGGCGTCGCCCGTGACGTACAAACCGTACTGGACGACACCGCGCACCTGCGCCCCAAAGGCGCGACGATCAGCCTGCACGGGCAGATCGACGCACTGCACGAAGCCTTCACCGGCTTGAGCGTCGGCCTGCTCGGCGCAGTGCTGCTGATCTACTTGCTGATCGTGGTCAACTTCCAGTCCTGGGCCGACCCGTTCGTGATCATCACCGCCTTGCCGGCCGCGCTGGCCGGCATTGTGTGGATGCTGTTCCTCAGCGGCACATCGCTGTCGGTGCCGGCACTCACCGGCGCGATCCTGTGCATGGGCGTGGCCACTGCCAACTCGATCCTGGTGGTGAGCTTCTGCCGTGAGCGCCTGGCCGCCCATGGCGATGCGTTGAAGGCCGCGCTGGAGGCCGGCTACACACGCTTTCGTCCGGTGTGCATGACCGCCCTGGCAATGATCATCGGCATGTTGCCCCTGGCGCTTTCCCAGGAGCAAAACGCGCCCCTGGGCCGTGCCGTCATTGGCGGCCTGATCTTCGCCACCGTCGCCACCCTGTTATTCGTTCCCGTGGTTTTCAGCCTGGTCCACGGGCGCCACCCTACTCGCGCTACTGCCGGAGAAACCCCTCATGTCGTCTGATCACACCCCCTCGCGCAAGCGTTTGATGCTCCTGGGCGTCGGCGGCCTGACCCTGGCCGCCCTGCTGGTCGCCAACGGTTTGCATGCGCGCGCGCTGCACGCACGGTCGGTCAGCGCCTGGACCGAAACCGCCGCCATCGCGCAGGTAAGCGTGGTACAACCCGAACGCAGCGCCGCCGGCGACACCCTGCGCTTGCCCGCGCACCTGGAGGCCTGGAGCAAGGCGCCGATCCATGCGCGGGTCAGCGGCTATCTCAAGGACTGGAAAGTCGATATCGGCAGCCGGGTCAAGGCCGGGCAAGTGCTCGCCGACATCGACAGCCCGGACCTGGACCAGCAATTGGCGCAAACCCATGCGCGCCTGGTCCAGCAGCAAGCCAATGCACGCCTGGCGGCCACCACCGCGACGCGCTGGCAACACCTGCTGGCGAGCCATTCGGTGTCACGCCAGGAAGCCGACGAGAAAACCTCGGCTGCGGCTGCGGCCAAGGCCAACGCCGAAGCCGCCGCGGCCGACTATGCGCGACTGTGTGCACTGGAGCGCTACAAGACCCTGCGCGCGCCGTTCGCCGGCATCATCACCGCACGCAACACCGATATCGGCCAGTTGATCAAGGCCGATACCGACAGCAACCTGGCCTTGTTCAACCTCGCCGATACGCACCAATTGCGTCTGTATGTGCCGGTGCCGCAGAACTACGCGGCGGTTATCCATCCCGGCCTGCAAGCCGAACTGACGGTGCCCGAGCATCCCGGCGAACACTTCAACGCGCGCCTGATCGGCGATTCCACCGCCATCGACCGCCGCTCCGGTACGCTGCTCGCGCAGTTCGTCGTCGATAACCCCGGCGACACGTTGCTGCCCGGCGATTACGCCGAAGCCACCCTGCCGCTTCCGGCCGATACCCACGGCGTGAGCATCCCCGCCAGCGCGTTGATCTTCCGCGCCCAAGGCACTCAGGTGGCGCTGCTGGATGCGCAGAACCGTGTGCACTTGCAAGGCATTCATATCGGCCTCGACCTGGGCGCACGGCTGGTGATCGATCAAGGGCTCAACCCCGCCGACCGCGTGGTCGACAACCCGCCCGATGCCTTGCGCGAAGGCGATCCGGTGCAACTGGCCGCTGTCGCGGGAGGTGCGCATGCGGCGTGAATCAGTTGTGGCGTTGATGCTGCTGGCGTTGCAGGGTTGCTCGATGGCGCCGGCCTACAAGGTGCCGACGGTGGACCTGCCGGCGGATTACCGCGAGGGGCCGTGGCACAGCGCACAGCCGTCCGACCGAGTGACGCCGCAATGGTGGACGCTCTACAACGATGCGCGTCTTGATGACCTGCAGCAGCGACTGCTCCAGGCCAACCCGGACCTGGCGGCGGCGCTCGCGCATTTCGACGCGGCCCAGGCGTATGCCAGCCAGTTGCATGCCGGACTGTTCCCGCAGATCAGCGCCAGCGCACAGCCGCTGCGCCAGCGGCAGTCGGATTCGCGGCCGCTGCGCGGGGGTACGCAGCCGTCGCTGTACAACAGTGATACGGCCGGATTTTCCCTGAGCTACGACCTGGACCTGTGGGGCAAAATCCGCAACCAGGTGGCGGCGGGTGATGCCCAGGCGCAAGCGTCCGGGGATGAGCTGGCGATGGCACGCTTGAGCCTGCAGCAGCGGCTGGCGACCCTGTATGTGCAGCTCGACGGACTGGACGCGCAAAGCCGGATTCTGCAGCGTTCGCTGGATGACTTCAGCCAGGCGCTGCAACTGACGCGCAGTCGCTATGAAGGCCAGATCGCTTCAGAGCTGGACCTGACGCGCGCGCAAAGTCAGCTGGCAGAGGCCAGGGCGCAGCTGGATGAAGTGCGCGGCCAACGCAACCTTGCCGAACATGCCATCGGTGAGCTGGTGGGCGTGGCGGCGAGTGACTTTTCCTTGGCGCCCAGCCCGCATCTGCTCGCCCTGCCGCAGATTCCTGCGCAACTGCCCAGCCACCTGCTGCAACGTCGCCCCGACATTGCGGCAGCGGAGCGTCGCGTGTTTGCGGCCAACGCAACGATCGGCGTGGCCAGAGCGGCGTGGTACCCGGATTTCAGCCTGACCGGCTTGATCGGCGGACAGACCCAGGGCGTTGGCAACCTGCTGTCTGCCAGCAATCGTTATTGGGCGCTGGGACCGCTGGTGAACCTGCCGATCTTCGACGGCGGGCGCTTGAGCGCCAATGAGCGCCAGGCCAAAGCCGAGTTCGAAGAAGCTTCGGCGCAGTACCGCAGCCAGGTGCTGAAGGCTGTGCGCGAGGTGGAAGACAACCTGGCGCAACTGCGCGACTTGCAGCGCCAGGCCGAGGATGAACAGGCCGCGGCGGATGCGGCGCAGCACACCCAGGCGCTGGCCATCAACAGCTATCAGGCGGGCGCGGTGAGCTACCTGGATGTGGTGACCGCGCAGACTGCGGGATTGCAGGCCCAACGGGCGTTGCAGGCAGTGCAGACGCGGCAGTTACAGGCAAGTGTGGGGCTGCTGGCGGCGCTCGGAGGTGGTTGGGAACCCGGCACGTTTTAAGGGCCTACGCAGCGCCACATGTGGGAGGGGGCTTGCTCCGATTGCAGTAGGTCAGCCAATACAAGTGTGACTGACCCACCGCTATCGGGAGCAAGCCCCCTCCCACAAGCTTTGCGCCAGACACACTAGGTATGAACACCGCTGGATTCATGTGGGGCTTGCTTCTGATGGCAGCGGGTCAGCTGATGCAAGTGTCGCTGACCCACCGCTATCGGGAGCAAGCCCCCTCCCACAGGCTTTGCGCCAGACGCACTAGGTATGAACACTGCTGGATTCATGTGGAGCTTGCTTCTGATGGCAGCGGGTCTGTTGATGCAATGTGTCGCTGACCCACCGGCTCTGCGCCAGACACACTATGTATGAACACCGCTGGCCCCTGTGGGAGGGGGCTTGCTCCCGATGGCGCCCTTCCAGACACATCCTGCCAAAAGCTTGCCGATCAAGCTCAGCCACAGCACCTAGCCTCTCTTGAACACCCATGCAGAGAGGCCAGGGAATGCCTGATCTACCCGCGTCACACCGCCTGCACATCGGCCGATTCAGCGAGCCGAACCGCATCTACCTCATCACCACCAATACCCACGAACGCATCGCCATTTTCAGCGATTTCCAGTTGGGCCGGCTGGTTGTCCGGCAGATGCGGATCGCTCAGTTCCAAGGCCTGGCGAACTCCCTCGCCTGGGTGATCATGCCCGACCACTTTCACTGGATTATCGAGCTGCAAAAAGGCTCGCTGGCGGACCTGATGTGCCAGGTAAAATCCCAAAGCACCCGCACGGTTAACGGCGCGAGCGGGCGTAAGGGCCGGCTTTGGCAGGAGAGTTTCCATGACCGGGCGCTGCGCAAGCAGGATGACCTGCTGAAAATGGCGCGGTATGTGGTGGCCAATCCCCTGCGGGCCGGGCTGGTGCGCAGAATTGGCGACTACCCGCTGTGGGACGCGATATGGCTGTAGCGCCGCGAGCCCCCTTCCGCCTTTTTTAACTGCATTCCTGGCTTAAACACTAACTCCCACTCACAGCCTTATCCGAAACTTCGTACACTGCCCGCCCTACTCATTGATTGGTATTGCGCAATGTTGATCAAAAAAGCTCTCACCACCGTCGCGCTGCTGGCTTCTCTGCTGGGCGCTGCGTCAGCTTTCGCCCACGCACACTTGAAAAGCTCGGAGCCTGCGGCGGACAGCAGCGTCGCTGCGCCCAAGGATCTGCGCCTGACGTTTACCGAAGGCGTTGAAGCCACGTTCAGCAAAGTCTCACTGAGCAAGGACGGCACCGAAATCGCGATCAAAGGCCTGGAGACACTGGATAAAGACAAGAAGGTGTTGGTCGTGACACCCGCTGCGCCACTGGCGGCCGGTAACTACAAGGTGGTGTGGAACGCCGTCTCCGTCGACACCCACAAGAGCAACGGTGAATACAGCTTCAAGGTCGGCCAATAATCCATGGCGACGCTGCTGGTGCTGTGCCGTTTCGTGCATTTCATCGTCGTGTTGCTGATGTTCGGGGCCTGCGCGTTCAGGCCCTGGCTGCTGGGCACGCACGCGCAACCGGCGCTGGACCGGCAACTGCTGCGCATCACCCGTGGCCTGGCCTGGCTGGGGCTCGTTTCGGGCGTGGTGTGGTTGCTGTTGATCACCGCGAGCATGGCCGGTAACTGGGACGCGGCCCTGCAACCGGCGACAGTGCGACGGGTACTGGGCAAGACCTTCTTTGGCCAGGTGTGGGTGTGGCATCTGTTGCTGAACCTGCTGCTGGTGATCGCGCTGATCAAACCCTGGCCAGTGCTGCGCCTGGCGTTGCTCGCGTTGTTACTGGCGACCCTTGCACCCGTGGGCCACGGCGCAATGCTTGACGGCCTCAGCGGGCAGTTGCTGATCCTCAATCAGGTGGTGCACCTGGTGTGCGTCGGCGCCTGGCTCGGAGGTTTAATGTTGCTGGTGCTGATACTGCGCTCGCCAACGCCGGCACTGGAGCCGATCCTGCGGCGCTTCAGCGGCGTCGGTTATGGTCTGGTGGCCGGACTGCTGGTGACAGGTTTGATCAACGTGCGCGTACTGACCGGGCAACTGTGGCCGACACCGTTGTTCAGCGGGTTCGCGCTAATTTTGTTGATCAAGGTGCTGCTGGTACTCGGCATGCTGGGGTTGGCGCTGCTGAACCGTTTGCGTCTGGAGCACTGTGAGCAGCGCGTGAGCACGTTGAAAGCCAGTGTGACGCTGGAATGGTTACTCGGTGTTTCAGCAGTGGCAGCGGTTTCTCTATTGGGCACCCTTCCGCCAATGACCATGACGGGCTGACTTGACACGCCGTCCGACCTTGAAGGTGCTCACCTGGGTAGTTTATTCAGTCATCGTATAACTTCCGCTTGACACCCCCACCAAACCCCGCAAATATCCGCCCCAATGTTGTACGACAACGTATAACAAATAATAAAAACAACAAAAGAAAATGGGAGCTTCACTGTGAGTCAATTCGCCCGCAATTCCTCCTCGCACCTCGGTCTCATCAGCCTCGCCAGCCTTGCGTTTACCCTGCCCCTCGCCGCCCAGGCGGATGGGTTTCTCGACGATGCCAAGGCCTCGCTCAACCTGCGCAACGCCTACTTCAACCGCAATTTCACCAACCCGGCCAACCCCCAGGCCAAGGCTGAAGAGTGGACGCAGAACTTCATTCTTGACGCCAGGTCCGGCTTCACCCAGGGCACCGTAGGTTTCGGGCTGGATGTGCTGGGGCTGTACTCGCAGAAGCTCGACGGCGGCAAAGGCACCGCCGGCACGCAGCTGCTGCCGGTGCACAGCGACGGCCGCCCGGCGGATAACTTCGGGCGCCTGGGCGTGGCCCTGAAAACCCGGCTGTCGAAGACTGAACTGAAGGTCGGCGAATGGATGCCGGTGCTGCCGATTCTGCGCTCCGACGATGGCCGCTCCCTGCCGCAAACCTTTCGCGGCGGTCAGGTCACCTCCAACGAGATTGCCGGGCTGACCCTCTACGGCGGCCAGTTTCGCGGCAACAGCCCGCGCAACGATGCGAGCATGGAAGACATGTTCATGAACGGCAAAGCGGCGTTCACCTCCGACCGCTTCAACTTCGGCGGCGGCGAATACACCTTCAACGACAAGCGCACCCAGGTCGGCCTGTGGTACGCCGAACTCAGCGATATCTACCAGCAGCAATACCTCAACCTCACCCACAGCCAGCCCGTGGGCGACTGGACCCTGGGCGCCAATCTCGGTTTCTTCAACGGCAAGGAAGACGGCAGCGCCCTGGCCGGTGACCTGGACAACAAAACCGTCTCCGCGCTGTTCTCGGCCAGGTACCAGGGCCACACTTTCTACGTGGGCCTGCAGAAACTCACCGGCGACAGCGTGTGGATGCGCGTCAACGGCACCAGCGGCGGCACCCTGGCCAACGACAGCTACAACTCCAGCTACGACAACGCCAGGGAAAAATCCTGGCAGGTGCGGCATGACTTCAACTTCGTGGTGCTGGGCGTACCGGGGCTGACCTTGATGAACCGCTACATCAGCGGCAGCAACGTGCACACCGGGGCGATCACCGATGGCAAGGAATGGGGACGCGAGTCCGAGCTGGCCTACACCGTACAAAGCGGTGCGCTGAAGAACCTGAATGTGCGCTGGCGCAACTCAACCCTGCGTCGGGATTACAGCACCAACGAGTTCGATGAAAACCGGCTGTTTGTGAGCTATCCGATTTCCCTGCTGTAACACTCAATCTCCCACTCACCGGGATCCCCTGTGGGAGGGAGCAAGCCCCCTCCCACATTTTGATCCTCACTGTGCTTTCATTCTGTCTGCAAGAACGTTGACAAGCCGGTGAAACCCTAACAATACTTTGACAAAGTCATACGACAACTTACAACAATAAATGGAACGCCCATGACCACCTCCTCCGCCATTCCATTCAACCGCCTGCTGCTCACCGGCGCCGCCGGCGGCCTGGGCAAGGTACTGCGCGAGCGCATGCGCCCTTACGCCCAGGTGCTGCGCCTGTCGGACATCGCCGACATGGGCCCCGCCGCCGCCCACGAAGAAGTGCAGCCGTGCGATCTCGCCGACAAACAGGCCGTGCACCACCTGGTCGAAGGCGTCGACGCCATCCTGCATTTTGGCGGCGTGTCGGTTGAGCGTCCGTTCGAAGAAGTACTCGGCGCCAATATCAGCGGGATTTTCCATATCTACGAAGCCGCACGCCGCCATGGCGTCAAGCGCGTGATCTTCGCCAGCTCCAACCACGTGATCGGCTTCTACAAACAGGGCGAGCCACTCGACGCCCACTCACCCCGCCGCCCGGACAGCTACTACGGCCTGTCCAAGTCCTACGGCGAAGACATGGCCAGTTTCTACTTCGACCGCTACGGCATCGAGACCGTCAGCATCCGCATCGGCTCCTCATTCCCCGAACCGCAGAACCGCCGGATGATGCACACCTGGCTCAGCTTCGACGACCTCACCCAACTGCTCGAACGCGCGCTCTACACGCCAAACGTCGGCCACACCGTGGTGTACGGCATGTCGAACAACCTCGACACCTGGTGGGACAACCGCTACGCCGCGCACCTGGGCTTTGTTCCCAGGGACAGCTCCGAGGTGTTCCGCGCCCAGGTGGAAAAACAACCGCCCGTGCCTGCCGATGACCCGGCGGCGGTGTATCAGGGCGGCGCGTTCTGCGCGGCCGGGCCGTTCGGTGACTGAGTCTGCCTCCAACCCAGGGAGTGAGTGGCCATGACCGCTGAATTGATTGTCGACGCCCGAAATGCCGTGGGCGAATGCCCGGTGTGGGTGCCCGAGGAAAACGCTCTGTACTGGGTGGATATCCCCAACGGCAGCCTGCAGCGCTGGAGCGCCGGCAGCGGCCACATCGCCGCGTGGACAGCCCCGCAAATGCTCGCCTGCATTGCCCGCACCACCGCCGGCAATTGGGTGGCGGGCATGGAGTCGGGCTTTTTCCAGCTCACGCCTTACAACGATGGCAGCCTCGACACCACGCCACTGGCCGGCGTCGAGCACCCGCGCGACGACATGCGCCTCAATGACGGCCGCTGCGACCGCCAGGGCCGTTTCTGGGCCGGCAGCATGGTGCTGAACATGGGCTTGAACGCGGCCGAAGGCACGCTCTATCGCTATGCCAGCGGCGCCGCGCCGCATGCCCAGTTGAACGGTTTCATCACCCTCAACGGCCTGGCCTTCAGTCCCGATGGCCGCACGATGTACGCCTCGGACTCGCACCCGCTGGTGCAGCAGATCTGGGCCTTTGACTACGACACCGACAGCGGCACTCCGAGCAATCGCCGCGTGTTTGTCGACATGCATAAATTCCTCGGCCGCCCCGATGGCGCGGCAGTGGATGCCGACGGCTGCTACTGGATCTGCGCCAACGACGCCGGCCTGGTGCACCGTTTCACCCCCGACGGTCGCCTCGACCAGTCACTCACCGTACCGGTGAAAAAACCCACCATGTGCGCCTTCGGCGGCAGCCGTCTGGATACGTTGTTCGTCACCTCGATTCGCGATGACAACAGTGACCAGTCCCTGTCCGGCGGCGTGTTCGCCCTCAACCCCGGCGTCAAGGGACTGCCCGAACCGCGCTTCATCCTCTAGCTGCATCGCTGTGCCTTGAATACAAAAATAACAAGACAGGAGTGATACCCCCATGGACTTCAAACGCACGTTGCTCGTCGCCGCACTGTTCACCCTCAGCAGCGCCGCTCAGGCGCTGGAAATCAAATTCGCCGATATCCACCCCGACGGCTATCCCACCGTGGTGGCCGAAAAGAACATGGGCGCCGCGCTGACCAAAGAGAGCAACGGCGAACTGACCTTCAAGTTCTTCCCCGGCGGCGTACTGGGCTCCGAGAAAGAAGTGGTCGAACAGGCCCAGGTCGGCGCCGTGCAGATGACCCGCGTCAGCCTCGGCATCGTCGGCCCGGTGGTGCCGGCGGTGAACGTGTTCAACCTGCCGTTCGTGTTCCGCGACCAGGCGCACATGCGCAAGGTCATCGATGGCGAGATCGGCGACGAGATCCTCGCCACCATCACCGACTCCGAATTCGGCCTGGTGGCCCTGGCCTGGATGGACGGCGGCACGCGCAACCTCTACACCAAAAAGCCGGTGCGCAAAATCGAAGACCTCAAGGGCATGAAGATTCGCGTGCAGGGCAACCCGCTGTTCATCGACGCCTTCAACGCCATGGGCGCCAACGGCATCGCCATGGACACCGGCGAGATCTTCAGCGCCCTGCAGACCGGCGTGATCGACGGCGCGGAAAACAACCCGCCGACCCTGCTTGAACACAACCACTTCCAGAACGCCAAGTTCTACACCCTCACCGAACACCTGATCCTGCCCGAGCCCATCGTGATGTCGAAGATCACCTGGAACAAACTCACCCCCGCCCAGCAAGACATGGTGAAAAAAGCCGCCAAGGCCGCGCAGGCCGATGAGCGTGTGTTGTGGGACGCCAAATCCGCCAGCAGCGAAACCAGGCTCAAGGCTGCGGGCGTGGAGTTCATCAGCGTCGACAAAAAGCCCTTCTATGACGCCACCGCAGCAGTGCGCGCCAAGTACGGCGCGCCCTACGCTGACCTGATCAAGCGCATCGACGCGGTTCAATAACGCCCTCCTTCCTGACAAGGCCCGGCGCGGTCGGCACCGACGCGCCCGGTCACGGTGAACGCCATGAAGAATCTACTGCTGCGCTTCAATGACCGCCTCTACATGACCTGCATCTGGGTCGCCGGCCTCTCGGTGCTGGGGGTGGCGCTGATCATTCCGTGGGGCATCTTCGCCCGCTACATCCTCGGCACCGGCTCCAGCTGGCCGGAGCCCACCGCGATCCTGCTGATGCTGGTATTCACCTTCGTCGGCGCCGCCGCCAGCTACCGCGCCGGCGCGCACATGTCGGTGGCCATGGTCACCGACCGCCTGCCGCCCACCCAACGCCGCATCGTCGGCCTCCTCTCGCAACTGTTGATGGCGACCATCTGCCTGTTCATGACCATTTGGGGCAGCAAGCTGTGCCTGTCCACCTGGAACCAGTTCATGAGCGCCATCCCCACCCTGCGCGTGGGTATCACCTATATGCCGATCCCGATCGGCGGGCTGCTGACCCTGGTGTTCGTGCTGGAAAAACTCGTGCTGGGCGACCAGAGCCAACGGCGCGTGGTGCGCTTTGACCTGGTGGAAGAAAGCGAAGGAGCTGCCTGATATGGACGCATTGATTCTGCTCGGCAGCTTTATCGCCCTGATCCTGATCGGCATGCCGGTGGCCTACGCTCTGGGCTTGTCGGCGTTGATCGGCGCATGGTGGATCGACATTCCGTTCCAGGCCCTGATGATTCAGGTGGCCGGTGGGGTGAACAAGTTTTCGCTGATGGCGATTCCGTTCTTCGTACTCGCTGGGGCGATCATGGCCGAGGGCGGCATGTCGCGACGGCTGGTGGCGTTTGCCGGCGTACTGGTGGGTTTTGTGCGCGGCGGCCTGTCGCTGGTCAACATCATGGCCTCGACGTTTTTCGGCGCCATCTCCGGCTCGTCGGTGGCCGACACGGCCTCGGTGGGCTCGGTGCTGATCCCGGAAATGGAACGCCGTGGCTACCCCCGGGAGTTTGCAACGGCGGTCACCGTCAGCGGTTCGGTGCAGGCCCTGCTGACCCCGCCCAGCCACAACTCGGTGCTCTACTCCCTGGCGGCCGGCGGCACGGTATCGATTGCCTCGCTGTTCATGGCCGGCGTGGTGCCAGGGCTGCTGATGAGCGCATGCCTGATGGTGCTGTGCCTGATCTTCGCGAAAAAACGCAACTACCCCAAAGGCGACGTCATCCCCCTGAAGCAGGCACTGAAAATCGCCGCCGACGCGCTTTGGGGCCTGATGGCCATGGTGATCATCCTCGGCGGCATCCTCTCGGGCATTTTCACCGCCACCGAGTCGGCGGCGATTGCGGTGCTGTGGGCATTCTTCGTGACCATGTTCATCTACCGCGATTACAAATGGCGCGAGCTGCCCAAGCTGATGCACCGCACGGTGCGCACCATTTCCATTGTGATGATCCTGATCGCCTTCGCCGCCAGCTTCGGCTACATCATGACGCTGATGCAGATCCCGGCGAAGATCACCACGATGTTCCTGACCCTGTCGGACAACCGCTACGTGATCCTGATGTGCATCAACGCCATGCTGCTGTTGCTGGGCACGGTGATGGACATGGCGCCGCTGATCCTCATCCTCACGCCGATCCTGCTGCCGGTGATCGTCGGCATCGGTGTCGACCCGGTGCATTTCGGCATGATCATGCTGGTGAACCTCGGCATCGGCCTGATCACCCCGCCGGTGGGCGCGGTGCTGTTTGTCGGCGCGGCGGTGGGCAAGACCACCATCGAGAAAACCGTGAAGGCGCTGCTGCCGTTCTACGCGGTGCTGTTTCTGGTGCTGATGGCGGTGACCTACATCCCGGCGCTGTCGCTGTGGCTGCCAAGCGTGGTGCTGTAATGATTGAACTTGAAGATCGGCTGACCCGCCTCACCCTGTCCCCGGCAGTGGGTGGCAGCCTCGTCAACTGGACGGTGCGCGCCACCGGGCAGCCGCTGTTGCGACACAGCGATGAGCACGCGATCACTACCGGGTTGCCGGGCAAGCTGGGGTGCTATCCATTGGCGCCCTGGTCGAACCGGGTGGCCGAGGGCGGTTTTGCCAACCCCGAGGGCTGGCTGGCGTTGACGCCCAACAGCCTCACCGATCCCCTGCCGATTCATGGCTCGGCGTGGCAACAGGCCTGGCAGGTGGTGAGCCGGACAGCGGATGATGTGGTGCTGGCGGTGGTCTGTGAGACGCCGTTCGCTTATCGCGCCGAGCAGCGGTTTCGCTTGAGCGACGGTGAACTGAGTATTGCGCTGCGGGTGACTCATTTGGCTGCACAGCCGGCCTGGCACGGGTTGGGATTGCACCCCTACCTGCCCCGCAGGCCGGGCACGCGGTTGCAGGCCAAGGCGTCGCAGGTGTGGATGAGCGATGCGTCCAAATTACCCACGGCGTTGGCGCAGATACCCGAAGCGTGGGACTTTCGCCAACTCAAGGGCCTGCCGGAGGAGCCAGTGGATAACGGTTTTTGCCAGTGGGACGGGCACTGCCGGATCGAACAGCCGGAACTGGGCTATGCGCTGGAATGCCAGGCCACCGGGGCCGATTACTTCCTGCTGTATTGCCCTGCGGGGCTTGAGTTCTTTTGCATCGAGCCGGTGAGCCATCCGGTGAATGCCCACCACCTGCCCGGCCGACCCGGCTTGAAGCTGCTGGAACAACACCAGTCAACCCACCTCGATTTCACCTTGAAATACACGCCCCTGTAACACCAAAAAAATCTGTGGGAGGCTCCGCCAAGTCTTCGACTTAGCGCTGTCGCGCAGAAAACCGGGCCTCTGTGGCGAGCGGGCTTGCCCCGCGTTGGGCTGCGCAGCAGCCCCAAAACCATGTTCTGCGTAGTGTCAGGTACACCGCGTTTTCTTTGATTGGGGGCGCTTCGCGCCCCAACGCGGGGCTTGCCCCAACACTCGGCACCTCGCCTGGGCTCGGTGTGCCCGAACGCAGGCTTTGGAGCGTGTTTGACGGGGCGCCTAAGATCAAAAGCAAAAGCGCGGCGGCCTGAGAGCCGACCGGAATGGGGAATGTGAACGCGATCAAATGTGGGAGCTGGCTTGCCTGCGATAGCGGTGTATCAGGGCGGGCTGTTTTTCAGGCGGCCGGCGGTGTCGATACTGACCACCACCGACAACCCCGGCCGCAGCCGCTCACTCTCTGCCTGCCCCGGGTCCACGGTGATCCTCACCGGCACCCGCTGGGCGATCTTCACAAAGTTGCCAGTGGCGTTGTCCGCCTGCAACAGGCTGAACTCCGAGCCCGTCGCCGGCGAAATATGCTGCACCGTGCCATGAAACCTGCGGTGGTTCAGCGCATCCACGGTGAAGGTCACCGGCTGGCCGACCTGCACGTCGGCCATCTGGGTTTCTTTCATATTGGCGATCACCCACAGCTGATTGGGCACCAGCGCCATCAACTGCGCGCCTGAATTGACGTAGGCGCCCAGGCGCACACCGATCTGCCCCAACTGGCCGTCGCGGGGCGCGGTGATGCGCGTGTTGGCCAGGTCGATGCGCGCCAGCGCCACTGCGGCATCGGCGCTCGCCACCGCCGCTTCCAGCGAACCGCGATTGACGATCACCGTCTGCAGGTCCTGCCGCGCGATCTCCAGGTTGGCCTGGGCCTGGGCCACCGCCGCAACGGTTTGCGCCTGGGCGGCGCGGGCCACGTCCAGTTCGCGCCTGGACACCGAGCCGTCGCTGATCAGCTCTTCATTGCGGCGCAGGTCGGCGCTGCTTTTGCGCGCCTGCGCCTGGCTGTCCACCAGCGCGGCCTGGCGCAGCTTGATGGTGGCTTGCGCGCTGTTGCGCTGCTGCACCACGTTGGCCAACGCCGCCTTCTGCACCGCCCGTTGCGCCAGCGCCTGATCGAGGCGCTGCTGGTAGATGCGGTCGTCCAGGCGCACCAGCAGGTCGCCGGCCTTGACGTACTGGAAGTCCTGCACCGGCACCTCGAACACATAGCCGCTGAGCTGCGGGCCGATGATCGTCACCTGGCCGCGCACCAGGGCGTTCTCGGTGGTTTCCACCGCACTGCTGAACGGTGGCAACTGCCAGGCGTAGAGCACGATCAGCACGCCGACGATGGCAATCGCGGCAAAGCCCAGAGAAGAGATGATGCGCACCCGCAAGGAGCGCGGCTCGGTCGCCGTGGCGCCCGGCGGCGTGCTGCCTTCCGGCGTGGCAGCGATGGCATTGGTGGTTGTGGTGGTCGATTCGGTCATGAAGGTGCGCCGCTGGGTTGAACGGGAGGAGCTGCCTGGGTGGTGCTCATCAGCCACAGGCTGCGAATGAAGATCCAGCTCATGGTGAGGATCGCGATGATCGCGATCAGCATGAAGACATCGTTGTAGGCCATCACATTCGCCTCACGGGTCGCCGCCGTGGCGAGGCTGCGAATGCCCTGCAGGTTGCGCAGCTGCGGATCGGCAATCACCCCGCCATAGGCCGCCCCGCCGCTCTGCACCCGCGCCGCCACGCGCGGGTCGAGCAGGGTCAGGTGTTCGACGATCATGCTGGAATGATACTTCTCGCGCACGATCTGGAAGGTGCCGAGCAATGCCGCGCCGATCAGCCCGCCGAGGTTCTGGCAAATGCCGAACATCACCGAGAAGCTCACCAGGTTGCGCGGGTTGGCCAACACGTTTTTGGTGCCGAGCACCATGGTCGGCCCGAGGAAAAACGTGCCGCCGAAGCCCAGCAGGAACTGGCTGACATACAGGTTCTGCGGCCGGGTGAGGTTACTGGAAAAACTGTCCATGACGGAGCCGGTTGCCATCAGCGCCAGGGAGATCACCAGCGGCATCAGCAGGTGCGCCGGGTTGATCGTCAACGCACTGACCACCAGCCCCGCTAGCGCCCCGGCCAGCATCACCACGTACAGCGTGTGCATCTGCTCGTAGCTCATGTTGAGCATCTGCATGAAACCCACCGCGCCGGTGGACTGCTCCGACAGCACCATGCGAATCAGGATCACCGCCAGCGCCAGGCGAATCATCACCCCGCTGCCGAGCCAGCGCGTCATCAGCAGCGGGTTGGCGCGGTTATGCTCGATGGCAAGGCCCGCCATGATCAGCACCAGGGAACAGGCCGACGCCACACCGATCCACGGCGCCTCCAGCCACCAGTCGATACGCCCCAGGGACAGCACCGCGCAGAGCAAAGCCACGCCGGTGGCGAGGATGGCGAAGGTGAGAAAATCAAGTTTTTCAAAGGTCTTGAAGCGGTCGCCGGGCGGCAATTTGAGCAGGAACACACAACCCAGGCAGATCAGCGCCAGCCCCAGCTCAAACAGGTACAAGCCGCGCCACTCGGCAATCTGCAGCAAGTCTTCGGAGAACAACCGCGCCAACGGCAAGGCCAACTGCGCGGTGCCCAGCCCAAGCACCAGCGAGCGCAAGCGCCACTTGGCCGGGAAGGCCTGGATCATGTAGTACAAGCCCAACGAACTCAGCGCCGCCCCCACCATGCCATGGGCCGCCCGCACGGCGATGGCCGAGCTGAGGTCGTTCACGAATAAATGGCCGAAGGTCACCAGCACGTACAGCACCAGAAACACCTCGGTGAACGCACGCAGGCCGAACTGCTGGCGAAACTTCACCAGCAACAGGTTCATGCACACGTTGGTCATCACATAGGCGGCGGGCAGCCAGGCCATCTCTGCGGTGGTCGCCCCCAGCGCGCCTTGCAGGTATTGCAGGTTGGCGATGACCAGCGCGTTACCCAGCCCCCCGGTGATCGCCACCAGCGCACCGACCAGCGCGAACAGCCAGCGCTTGTGGGTGGGATGCAGCGGCGTCGACGGCGAGCCGGGCAAGGTCGGTCGCTCGTGAGGCTGCCAGGGGTGGGGGGTGTAGTTGTCCATTCGGTGACCTTGGTGAGCCGACGGGGAAGTCGGTGAAATCCATGCTCAGAGACAGTAAACGCGAGTGGAGTTCATCTTGCCAGCGGTGGTTGGGCAAATGAGGGGGGTAGCTGTTGGGGGTTTGTGGTGTACATATCTGTTATTTGAGTAATGGAGATTACATGTGGGAGGGGGCTTGCTCCCGATAGCAGTGGGTCAGCTACACATAAGTTGACTGACCCACTACTATCGGGAGCAAGCCCCCTCCCACAGTTTGTAAAGCGTATGGCAGAGAATTCCGGTCGGCTCTAAGGCCGCCGCGCTTCTGCTTTTGATCTGAGGCGCCCCGTCAAACACGCTGGCCGAACGCAGGCTTTGGAGCGTGGGTAACCCGGCAGGACGCCGACCCGCCGTAAGGGCGGAACCCTAATCAGCCGTTACCCCAATAATGGATATGTCTCCCCTAAACCAATGCCTTCAACAACATCCCAACCGCAACCAATACGCACAAACTGGCAAACCCCACCTGCAATGCCCGCGCTGGAATCACCGACCCCAGCCGCCGCCCAACCAACATGCCGACGACACTCGATCCGATAAACGCCCAGCCCACCGGCTCGATGCTCACACCCGCATGAAACGCCCCCACCACGCCGATCAGCGAAAGCAGGCTGACAACCATCAGCGAAGTCGCAACGATCCCGCGCATTTGCACATCGGTCAGTTGCTTGAACGCCGGCACGATCAGGAAGCCGCCGCCCACGCCCAACAAGCCCGATACAGCACCGGTAACGGCACCCAATGCAGCCAGGGTGGCGCTGCACTTGGCGGTCCAGGCCAGGCGCCCGGTCTGCTGATTGAGCATGCAGTTCTTCTGCCCCCACAGCGCGGCACCATGGTCGCTCGGCCCGGGCTCGATCTTTTCGCGCTGCAGCATGCGCCAGGCCACCAGCACCATCAGCGCGCTGAACAGCCCCATCAGCACCGTTTCCGAGAGCTGATGAGCGACAAACACGCCCAACGGTGAAAACAACGCACCGAGCAAGGCGATCAACAGCGCCGCGCGATAACGCACCAGTCCGTGGCGCAGGCCGTCAATCGCCCCGACCGCTGCCGCCGCGCCCACGGCAAGCAACGACACCGGCGCGGCCTGGGTCATCGTCAACCCCAGTCCCAACACCAGCGCCGGCACCCCGAGAATGCCGCCGCCCGCGCCGGTCAGGCCCATGACCAGGCCCATCAATACCCCAAGAACACTCGCCAGCAGCATTCAGTCCACCTTGCTCAGGCGGGTCAGCCACTCGCGCCCCTTGAGCATGCCGTTCCAGTAGAACCACGGCAGCAGCGTGGCCTTGAGGAACCACATCGAACGCCGTGCCCGGGTGGGGTCGAGGGGAAAAGTCGGCAGCAGCTTGCCGCCGTAGCCGAATTCGGCCAGCACCACCTTGCCCTTCTCCACCGTCAAGGGGCAGGAGCCATAGCCGTCGTACTTGAGCGGCAACGGCGCCTGTTTGCGCAGGGCCAGCAGGTTTTCGGCAACCACCACGATCTGCTTGCGCACCGCTGCGGCGGTCTTGGCATTGCTGGTGCCGCACACATCGCCCAGGCCGAAGATGTGTGGATAGCGCACATGCTGCAGGCTGTGAGGGTTCACGTCACACCAACCGGCCGCGTCGGCCAGCGCGCTTTGGCGGATGAAATCCGGGGAGACTTGCGGCGGCACCACGTGCAACAGGTCGAAGGACTTTTCCGCAACGCTGACGTTGCCGTCGGCACCCTTCACCTCGAACCAGGCCTTGCGTGCCGGGCCGTCGACCTTGATCAGGTTGGAGTTGAAGGCCAGCCGCGCGTGGTACTTTTCCACGTACTTCATCAGCGGTGGCACAAAGGTCGCCACGCCGAACAGTGCGGCACCGGCCAGGTTGAATTCGACGTCGATGTTTTTCAGGCTGCCCTGCTTGAGCCAGTGGTCGCAGGACAGGTACATGGCTTTCTGCGGCGCACCGGCGCATTTGATCGGCATGGCCGGCTGGGTGAAGAGCGCCTTGCCGCCCTTGAGCTGCTGCACCAGTTGCCAGGTGTAGGCCGCGTGCTGATAGCTGTAGTTGGAGGTGACACCGTGTTGGCCGAGCGAGTCCTGCAGGCCTTCGACTTTCTCCCAGGCCAGGCGCAGGCCGGGGCAGACGATGAGGTTGCTCCAGCTCACGCGCTGGCCGCTGTCGAGCACCAGGGTCTGCTGGTCGGGCAGCAGTTCGGTGACCGCCGCCTGGATCCAGGTGACACCGTTGGGCAGTACGTCGGCCAGCGGGCGCCGGGTCTTTTGCAGGTCGTAGGCACCGCCGCCGACCAGGGTCCAGGCGGGCTGATAGCAATGAAAGTCGTTGGGTTCGATCAGGATGATGTTCAGTTGCGGGTCGCGCTTGAGCAGGCTGGCCAGCAGGCCGATGCCTGCCGAGCCGCCGCCGATGACGACGATATCGCCACTGATGGTGGGTCCCCAGTGTTGTTCGGTCATTGTCTACTGCCTTTTTGAGTCAATGCACACAAGGGTCGCTGCCGGATGGCGTCACGCCCAGCTTTTTATGACCGCGCCGCAGTACAGGCCGGACAGGGTCTTCATCACTTGGATCACTTCGTGGCTGGCCAGCCCGTAGAAGATGTATTTACCTTCCCGACGGGTGGCGACCAACCCTTCGTCCCGCAAAATGCCCAACTGTTGTGACAGCGTCGGCTGGCGCACGCCCGTCTGGGCTTCCAGCTCGCCGACGTTGCGTTCGCCCAGGGTCAACTGGCAGAGGATCAACAGGCGGTCCTCATTGGCCAACGCCTTGAGCAAGGAACAGGCCTTGGACGCCGATGCACGCAATTGGGCGACTTCGCCCTCGCTCAACGTAGATTCCATTTGCCTCGGCTCCTTTATCTCACTTAAGCTCAAAACATTATGTTTAAACGTAAACTGATTGTAACCACTTTTTTCTTCATCGGGGATAGCCGCCATGCCAGCGTTGATTCAAGCCTTTCTGGACGAGGCATCGTCGACCTACACCTACATCGTCTATGAAGCC
Source organism: Pseudomonas sp. Leaf59 (assembly GCF_920984685.1). Taxonomy (NCBI): domain Bacteria; kingdom Pseudomonadati; phylum Pseudomonadota; class Gammaproteobacteria; order Pseudomonadales; family Pseudomonadaceae; genus Pseudomonas; species Pseudomonas sp. Leaf59. The sequence continues at coordinate 126,898 of NZ_CAKLBR010000011.1, forward strand.
GAGGGTGGCCCCTGCGCCATTGTCGATTCAGTGCTCAACTACGACCCCGCGTCCGGGCGCACCGATACCGCACAGGCCGACAAGGTGATTGCCTTCGTGCGGGCGCATGGCCTGCAGGTGCAGTGGCTGCTGGAAACCCATGCCCATGCCGATCACCTCTCCGCCGCACCGTACCTGCGCCGCATCCTGGGCGGCAAGATCGCGATCGGCCAGTCGATCAGCAAGGTGCAGGGAGTGTTCAAGAACCTGTTCAACCTGGAGCCGGAGTTCCGCGCCGATGGCTCGCAGTTCGACCATCTGTTCGCGCCGGACGAAATCTTTCATATCGGCGGCTTGAAGGCCCAGGCGCTGCATGTGCCAGGGCATACGCCGGCCGACATGGCCTACCTGATCGACGACCGCCTGATCCTGGTGGGCGACACTCTGTTCATGCCCGACGTCGGCACCGCCCGCTGCGACTTCCCTGGCGGCGATGCACGGCAGTTGTACGCCTCGATGCGCAAGCTGCTGGCGTTCCCGCCGCACACTCAGCTGTATGTGTGCCATGACTATCCGCCAGAGGGCCGCGAAGCCAAGTGCCTGACCACCGTGGCCGAGCAGCGCGCGGGCAATATCCATGTGCATGACGGTGTGGATGAAGCGACGTTTGTAGCGATGCGCACCACCCGCGACGCCGGGTTGGGGATGCCGACACTGTTGCTGCCGGCGATCCAGGTGAATGTGCGGGCGGGAAATATGCCGCCGGCGGAAGAGAATGGCGTGACCTATCTCAAGATCCCTATCAACAAACTTTGACGATTCAAGCCCCCACCGACATTGTTCACTGTTGAGTCAGGAACCGAGGCTGATGCCGTTGGCCGGCAGCGGCAACGCCGTCTTGTAGCGCACCTGCTTTAACGCAAAACTCGACCGGATATTGGCCACCCCCGGCACTTTGGTCAGAAAGTCCATCATGAACCGCTCCAGCGCCTGAATCGTCGGCACCAGCACCCGGATCAAGTAATCCGGGTCGCCGGCCATCAGGTAGCACTCCATCACTTCCGGCCGGTCCGAAATCGCCCCTTCAAACTGCTGCAGGGCCAGCTCGTTCTGCTTCTCCAGGCTCACGTGAATGAACACATTCACATGCAGCCCCAGCAGATCGGCATCCAGCAGCGTCACCTGCTCGCGGATCAACCCCTGCTCTTCCATGGCCTTCACCCGATTGAAGCACGGCGTGGGCGACAGGTTGACCGAGCGGGCCAGGTCGGCGTTGGTGATGCGGGCGTTCTCCTGCAGTGCGTTGAGAATGCCGATATCCGTACGGTCCAGTTTGCGCATGAGACAAAATCACCTGTTTATTATGTTTATGCAGTTTTTTTATCCGCAAATGATCGGCAGCGCAACGAAACACAGATAAATATTCTTCTACGCCCCGCCTATGATTGTTGTAGGACAGGATTTCTTCTACCCGAAGACTGACTGTCAGCTAGCGCGCCCACTACAAGAAATTCACAAGATCGAGCGTAGAAAGCCATGAATCAGCCGTATGCACCGTTGCGCCTGCACGTTCCCGAACCCTCGGGGCGACCAGGTTGCAAGACCGACTTCACCTACCTGCGCCTGACCGACGCCGGCCTGGTGCGCAAACCCGCCATCGACGTAGAACCCGCCGACACCGCCGACCTGGCCAAGGGCCTGATCCGCGTGCTCGACGACCAGGGCCAGGCCCTGGGCCCATGGGCCGAAGGCATCCCCGTCGACATCCTGCGCGCCGGCATGCGCGCCATGCTCAAGACGCGCATCTTCGACAACCGCATGGTGGTCGCCCAGCGCCAGAAAAAAATGTCGTTCTACATGCAGAGCCTTGGCGAAGAAGCCATCGGCAGCGCCCAGGCCCTGGCCTTGAACATCGACGACATGTGCTTCCCCACCTACCGCCAGCAAAGCATCCTGATGGCCCGCGATGTGCCGCTGGTGGACCTGATCTGCCAACTGCTGTCCAACGAGCGCGACCCGCTCAAGGGCCGTCAGTTGCCGATCATGTACTCGGTCAAGGATGCCGGCTTCTTCACTATTTCCGGCAACCTCGCCACCCAATTCGTACAAGGCGTGGGCTGGGGCATGGCCTCGGCGATCAAGGGCGATACCAAAATTGCTTCGGCCTGGATCGGCGACGGCGCCACTGCCGAATCGGACTTCCACACCGCCCTCACCTTTGCCCACGTGTACCGCGCGCCGGTGATTCTCAACGTGGTTAACAACCAGTGGGCCATCTCCACCTTCCAGGCCATCGCCGGCGGTGAAGCCACCACCTTCGCCGGACGCGGCGTGGGTTGCGGCATCGCCTCGCTGCGGGTGGACGGCAACGACTTTATCGCGGTGTATGCGGCGTCTGCCTGGGCCGCCGAGCGTGCGCGCCGCAACCTGGGCCCGACCCTGATCGAGTGGGTGACCTACCGCGCCGGCCCGCACTCCACCTCCGACGATCCGTCCAAATACCGCCCAGCCGATGACTGGAGCCACTTCCCGCTCGGCGACCCAATTGCGCGCCTCAAGCAGCACCTGATCAAGATTGGTCAGTGGTCCGACGAGGAGCACACGGCGGTCAGTGCCGAGCTTGAGGCCGAAGTGGTCAAGGCGCAGAAAGAAGCTGAACAGTACGGCACCCTCGCCGGCGGCCAGATTCCAAGCGCCGCGACCATGTTCGAAGACGTCTACAAAGAGATGCCGGAGCACTTGAAGCGCCAGCGTCAAGCGTTGGGGATCTGACCATGAACGATCACAACAACAGCATCGAAGTGGAAACCGCCATGACCACCACCACCATGACCATGATCCAGGCGCTGCGCTCGGCCATGGACGTGATGCTTGAGCGCGACGACAACGTGGTGGTGTTCGGCCAGGACGTCGGCTACTTCGGCGGCGTGTTCCGCTGCACCGAAGGCTTGCAGACCAAGTACGGCAGCTCGCGGGTGTTCGACGCACCGATCTCCGAAAGCGGCATCGTTGGCGTGGCCGTGGGCATGGGCGCGTATGGCCTGCGCCCGGTCGCCGAAATCCAGTTCGCCGACTACGTCTACCCTGCCACCGACCAGATCATCTCCGAAGCGGCGCGCCTGCGTTACCGGTCGGCTGGCCAGTTCACCGCACCACTGACCATGCGCATGCCCTGCGGCGGCGGCATCTATGGCGGCCAGACCCACAGCCAGAGCATCGAAGCGGTGTTCACTCAAGTGTGCGGGCTGCGCACGGTGATGCCGTCCAACCCGTACGACGCCAAAGGCCTATTGATCGCCTCCATTGAAAACGATGACCCGGTGATCTTCCTTGAGCCCAAGCGCCTCTACAACGGCCCGTTCGACGGCCACCACGACCGCCCGGTGACGCCGTGGTCGAAACACCCGCAGGCGCAAGTGCCGGACGGTTACTACACCGTGCCGCTGGACGTGGCCGCCATCGTGCGCCCGGGGTCTGCCGTGACCGTGCTGACCTATGGCACCACCGTGTACGTGTCGCAGGTCGCCGCCGAAGAAACCGGCATCGACGCCGAAGTCATCGACCTGCGCAGCCTGTGGCCGCTGGACCTGGACACCATCGTCAAGTCGGTGAAAAAGACCGGCCGCTGCGTGGTGGTGCACGAAGCCACGCGCACCTGCGGCTTCGGCGCCGAGCTGGTGGCGCTGGTGCAGGAGCACTGCTTCCATCACCTGGAAGCGCCAATCGAGCGCGTCACCGGGTGGGACACGCCCTACCCGCACGCGCAGGAGTGGGCGTATTTCCCAGGGCCGTCCCGCGTGGGCGCGGCGTTGAAACGGGTCATGGAGGTCTGAATGGGCACGCACGTTATCAAGATGCCGGACATTGGCGAAGGCATCGCAGAAGTTGAGTTGTCGGTGTGGCATGTAAAGGTCGGCGACATGGTCGTCGAAGACCAGGTGCTGGCGGATGTGATGACCGACAAGGCGATGGTGGACATTCCCTCGCCGGTGCACGGCAAGGTGATTGCCCTCGGCGGCGAGCCGGGTGAAGTGATGGCCGTGGGCAGTGTGCTGATCAGCATTGAAGTGGAAGGCGCGGGCAATGCCAAAGAGGCGCCGGCCGTGGCTGCAAGCGAGCCCGTGCAGGCCGCGCCGGTGTTCGCCGCCAAACCAGCGCTGGCGGTGACTCAAGCGAAACCCGCAGCAGCGCCGGTGGCCCGTGAAGGCGACGAACGCCCGCTGGCCTCCCCCGCCGTGCGCAAGCATGCGCTGGATGCCGGCATTCAATTGCGCCTGGTGCAGGGTTCCGGCCCGGCCGGGCGAATCCTGCATGAAGACCTCGACGCGTATCTGCAACAGGGTTCGGCGAAGGCTTCCATGGCGTCGAACCCTTACGCCGAACGCCACGATGAAGAGCAGATCCCGGTGATCGGCATGCGCCGCAAGATCGCCCAGCGCATGCAGGACGCCACCCGCCGCGCCGCGCATTTCAGCTATGTGGAAGAAATCGACGTGACGGCGCTGGACGAGTTGCGCGTGCACCTTAACGAGAAGCACGGCGCCACCCGCGGCAAGCTGACCCTGTTGCCGTTTATCGTGCGGGCCATGGTCGTCGCGCTGGGGGAGTTTCCGCAGATCAACGCGCGTTACGACGATGAGGCTCAGGTGATTACTCGCTTGGGCGCGGTGCATGTGGGCGTCGCCACCCAGAGCGATGTTGGCCTGATGGTGCCGGTGGTGCGTCACGCCGAGGCGCGCAGCCTGTGGGGCAGTGCGGAGGAAATCGCGCGACTGGCCGCCGCTGCGCGCAACGGCAAGGCCAGCCGTGAGGAGCTGTCCGGCTCGACCATCACCCTCACCAGCCTCGGCGCGCTGGGCGGCATCGTCAGCACGCCGGTGCTGAACCTGCCGGAAGTGGCCATTGTCGGCGTCAACCGCATCGTTGAGCGGCCGATGGTGGTCAAGGGCCAGATCGTGGTGCGCAAGATGATGAACCTCTCCAGCTCCTTCGATCACCGCGTGGTCGATGGCATGGACGCGGCGCAATTCATCCAGGCCATTCGCGGCCTGCTCGAACAACCCGCCAGCCTGTTCCTGGAGTAAGGGCATGACCCAGACATTACACACCACGCTGCTGATCATCGGCGGCGGCCCCGGCGGCTATGTGGCGGCGATTCGCGCAGGCCAGCTGGGCATCCCGACCATCCTGGTGGAAGGCCAGGCCCTGGGCGGCACCTGCCTGAACATCGGCTGTATTCCGTCCAAGGCACTGATCCATGTGGCCGAGCAGTTTCAGCAGACCGAGCATCACAGCCAGGGGGCGGTGCTGGGCATCGAAGTGGCCGCGCCAACCCTGAACATTCAGAAAAGCGTGGAATGGAAAGACGCCATCGTCGACCGTCTGACCAGCGGTGTCGCCGCGCTGCTGAAGAAGCACAAGGTGCAGGTGATCCACGGCTGGGCCAGGGTGGTGGACGGCAAGACCGTCGAGGTCGGCGACCAGCGCATCCAGTGCGAGCACCTGCTACTGGCCACCGGTTCGAAAAGCGTCAACCTGCCGATGCTGCCCATCGGCGGACCGATCATTTCGTCCACCGAAGCGCTGTCGCCGCAACGGGTGCCCAAGCGCCTGATCGTGGTGGGTGGCGGTTATATCGGCCTGGAGCTGGGCATTGCCTATCGCAAGCTGGGGGCGGACGTGAGCGTGGTTGAGGCGCAGGATCGCATCCTGCCGGCCTACGACGCCGAGCTGACGCAGCCGGTGGCCGATTCGCTCAAGCACTTGGGCGTGACGCTGTACCTTCAGCACAGCGTGACCGGTTTTGCCGACAACCGCCTGCAGGTGCGTGATCCGAATGGCGAGACCCTGTCCCTGGACACCGATCAGGTGCTGGTGGCCGTGGGCCGCACCCCCAACACCCGGGGCTGGAACCTCGAAGCGCTGAACCTGGACATGAACGGCGCGGCGATCAACATCGACAGCCGCTGCCAGACCAGCATGCGCAATGTGTATGCCATCGGCGACCTCAGCGGCGAGCCGATGCTGGCGCACCGTGCCATGGCCCAGGGCGAAATGGTCGCCGAACTGATCAGCGGCAAGGCCCGCGACTTCAACCCGGCGGCGATTCCGGCGGTGTGCTTCACCGACCCGGAGCTGGTGGTGGTCGGCAAGACCCCGGAGCACGCCACGGCCGCAGGCCTGGATTGCATCGTGGCAAGCTTCCCGTTCGCGGCCAATGGGCGGGCGATGACACTGGGGTCCAAAAGTGGCTTCGTGCGAGTGGTGGCGCGGCGTGACAACCACTTGATTGTCGGCTGGCAGGCGGTGGGAGTGGGTGTGTCGGAGCTGTCCACCGCGTTTGGCCTGAGCCTGGAGATGGGCGCGCGCTTGGAAGATGTGGCGGGCACCATCCACGCCCATCCAACCCTCGGCGAAGCGGTGCAGGAGGCGGCATTAAAGGCGCTGGGTCACGCGTTGCACCTGTAAAACCGGAGCGAAGCCATCGCAGGCAAGCCAGCGCCCACCGGGGTAATGCATTCCAATGTGGAAGCTGGCTTGCCTGCGATGGCGATACAGAGGCTGGAGCTGTCCACCCTGTGGCTCCCACACCGGCCAAGAATGCAGTATTGTTGCCACCATCCAGAAAAAACCGACTTGACCAGAGATAGAGGGTGTCATGGGTAACGAAAGCATCAATTGGGACAAGCTGGGTTTTGACTACATCAAGACCGACAAACGTTTTCTCCAGGTCTGGAAAAACGGCGAATGGCAGGAAGGCACCCTGACCGACGACAACGTGCTGCACATCAGCGAGGGCTCCACCGCCCTGCACTATGGTCAGCAGTGCTTTGAAGGCCTCAAGGCCTACCGCTGCAAGGACGGCTCGGTCAACCTGTTCCGCCCGGACCAGAACGCTGCGCGCATGCAACGCAGCTGTGCGCGCCTGCTGATGCCGCAGGTGTCCACCGAAGACTTCATCGACGCCTGCAAACAAGTGGTCAAGGCCAACGAGCGGTTCATCCCGCCGTACGGCAGCGGCGGCGCGCTGTACCTGCGCCCGTTCGTGATCGGCACCGGTGACAACATCGGCGTACGCACGGCGCCGGAGTTCATCTTCTCGGTTTTCGCCATCCCGGTTGGTGCCTACTTCAAGGGCGGCCTGGTGCCCCACAACTTCCAGATCTCCACCTTCGACCGCGCCGCGCCACAAGGCACCGGTGCCGCCAAGGTCGGTGGCAACTACGCCGCCAGCCTGATGCCGGGTTCCGAAGCCAAGAAGTCCGGTTTCGCCGATGCGATCTACCTCGACCCGATGACCCACTCGAAAATCGAGGAAGTCGGCTCGGCCAACTTCTTCGGGATCACCCACGACAATCAGTTCATCACGCCGAAGTCGCCTTCGGTGCTGCCGGGCATCACCCGCCTGTCGCTGATCGAACTGGCCGAGACCCGCCTGGGCCTCACCGTGGTCGAGGGCGACGTGTTCATCGACAAGCTGGACCAGTTCAAGGAAGCCGGCGCCTGCGGCACTGCTGCGGTGATTTCGCCGATTGGCGGCATCCAGTACAACGGCAAGATGCATGTGTTCCACAGCGAAACCGAAGTGGGCCCGGTCACCCAGAAGCTCTACAAAGAGCTGACCGGCGTGCAGACTGGCGATGTTGAAGCGCCGGCGGGCTGGATCGTCAAGGTCTGATCCGGCAACACCGCAAAACACTGTGGGAGGGGGCTTGCTCCCGATGGCAATGGGTCAGTCAGCACCTGTATGGACTGACACACCGCCATCGGGAGCAAGCCCCCTCCCACATTTGGTTGCAGCGCTCTCAGGAGGGCGGCGGAATATTCTCGGCAATCTTCTTGCCCATGCTGGTCCTCGGCTCCACGCCATACCCCAGCGCCTCATAGAACCCCACCACGGCCTCATTGCCGCCGCTGATCTGCAGGTTGATCTTCATGCAACCCAGCGCAGTCAACGCCTGTTCCGCATGGCGCACCAGTGAAGAGCCCAGGCCGTGCCGACGATAGTCCGCGTGCACCGCCACCGAATACAACCAGCCGCGATGACCGTCATACCCCGCGAGAATCGTGCCGATCACGGTTTTTTTATCCGTCGCCACGAAGAACAAACCGTCGTTGACCGCCAGCTTTTTATCGATGGCCAGGGTTGGCAGGTTATGCGCGGTGTCGTAGCCAAAGGCTTCCCGCCACAACGCCGCCACCTGTGCGCGATGCTGACGGTCGCGATACGGCCCGATGGGGTGGCGCGACGACAGCGCCTTTTCCATCACCAGCGTGCGCTCATTGCCGTGGTAAACGTTGCGTACCGTGTGAAACCCCTGCCGGGTATAGAACGGCTCGGCCGTCAGCGAGGACGGCACACTCAATACCGTTACGCCGGCTTCACGGGCCCGCAGTTCGATTTCGATCATCAGCAGCCGGCCAATGCCCTGCCCTTGCAGCGCCGGGTTGACGAACACCGAACGCACCACATTGCCATCGAGGGCCGCCGTGGCGACGATTGTCTGATCCTGAGTGGCCACCAGCACGACGCGGCGTTCGAGCAGCGCCAGCACCGCCTCGGGACTGAAGTTGCTCGCCACCCGGGCAATCACATCGGCCGGGTAATCCCGCGCATTGCTGCTGTGCAAGGCCGCCAGGACGACCTGGCTGATGCCTTCGGCATCGGCGGTTTGGGCGAGGCGAACGGCGGTAGACATGATTCCTCCTGGCTGACGGCGGTTAAGCAAACACCACAATACCAATGTGGGAGCGGGCTTGCTCGCGAATGCGGCGTATCAATCACTGAAGATGTCCATCAATCCAGCGTCTTCGCGAGCAGGCCGCTTTTATCAAGCACACCATAACGTGTTGATTTAAATCCTGAAATTTCAGACAGCCGCATCACTGTGGCGAGCGGGCTTGCCCCGCGCTGGGCTGCGCAGCAGCCCCAAGACCATGCTCTGCGCAGTGTCAGGTACACCGTGCTCTCCTTGATTGGGGGCGCTTCGCGCCCCAACGCAGGGCAAGCCCCAATGCCGTTCAGTTAAGCGCAGATTCCCTGTGGCGAGCAGGCTTGTCCTGCGTTGGGCTGCGCAGCAGCCCCAAAACCAGACGCTGGGCCGTATCAGGTACACCGCGTTTTGCTTGATTGGGGGCGCTTCGCACCCCAACGCGGGGCAAGCCCGCTCGCCACAGAGCGTGCAAATCCAGCGAGTTGACGCAGCCTCCCACGGGTTTTAACCCTGCCCGCTCGAGATGCGTTTACCAGGCTTGGCGCCGATCAAACTGGCCTGCCCATCTTTCTGCTTGCCCGTGCGCGCTTCGGTGATCAGCCCCGGGATCAACTTGCCCTCCGGCAGATTCTTCCAGAACCGGCTCGGAAAGTGCCCTTCCATGACCTTGGGGTTGAGCCGCGCCGGGTTGAAGATATGGCTGTAATAGGTCAGCCACATGGCGCTGTGCGGGTCGTCGACATTCTGCGCCAGTTGCTGCCACGCCTCGGGGCACTTGCGTTGATGAATCAACTGCTCGCCGTCGTAATACACCCCATCCAGCGGCGTGGCGATCATCCAGCGGTGGCGGCCCATGCGCCCGATAAAGTGCTGGCTGGCCGAGTGCAATATGTCATGGGCCGGTTCGTGCCAGGCCACGTATTCCGGTAACTGCGGACCCGCCTCGGGCGGCAGCGCGATGAAGCGTACGAACGCGTGCAAATGGTGCGCCTCGCGACTCACCTGCTTGATGCGCCGCTGCAACTCACTGCCCAGTTTGTCGCCGGCAAGCATCGCGGTGCGGTCGCCATGGCTGACCCGCCACAACACCTCGTACAGCAGGCTCCAGCGTTGGTCGCCGTGATAACACGCGGCAGACGCCAGCAGGTCGATCAGCGCCTTGGGAATCCGCGCCTGGAACGGCCCCGGCGTGTCGGGAATGGCCTGGTCGGTGGCAAACAGGTCGGCGACTTCCGTCGCGCCCCAGCTCACCTGACTCGGGTCGACCTGATGACTGAGCAGCCAGCGCGCCTGTTCGCGCCAGGTGCTGAACAGGTTGTCGCATTCCAGGCTGATCATCCCCACAGGCCCATTTGCTGCGGCGCCGGGCGGTCGCGCAATTGCTCGCGCAGCAGCACGCTGGTGCTCTCGGCCTGTTGCGGGTGGTAGTCGCTGGTGATGAAAAACGGCTTGGCCTTGGCCAGCACGCAGCGCATGCGCGCCAGGTCTTCAAAGCGGATCTTGCGTTCGCGACGCAGGTCGACCAGCCGCTGGGTGGTACGCAGGCCAATGCCCGGGATGCGCGCGATCAGGGTCGGTTCGGCGCGGTTGAGGTCGAGGGGGAAAACTTCGCGATGCTCAAGCGCCCAGGCCAGCTTGGGGTCGATATCCAGCGCCAGGTCGCCGGGGCCAGCAAGCAGCTCGCCGGCGCTGAACCCGTAGCTGCGCAACAGGAAATCCGCCTGGTACAGACGGTGCTCGCGCATCAGGGGTGGCGCGGCCAGGGGCACGCTTTTCGGGCTGTTGGGGATCGGGCTGAACGCCGAGTAATACACACGGCGCAGCTTGAAATTGCCGTAGAGCGCTTCGGCGCCGTGGAGGATGGTGCTGTCGTCGGTGTCGTCGGCGCCGACGATCATCTGCGTGCTCTGCCCGGCCGGGGCGAAGCGTGGCGCGCGGGGTTCGTTGCGCACGGTCTGTTCGCCGGTGTAGATAGTCTGCATGGCCTGCCTGATGGAGACAATCTGCTTCTCCGGCGCCAGGGTGTGCAGGCTGGCTTCGGTCGGCAGCTCGATGTTCACGCTGAGGCGATCGGCATAACGCCCGGCCTCGGCAATCAGGGCCGGGTCGGCGTCGGGGATGGTCTTGAGGTGGATGTAGCCGCGAAAGTCGTGTTCTTCGCGCAGCAGCTTGGCCACCCGCACCAGTTGCTCCATGGTGTAGTCCGACGAGCGGATGATGCCGGAACTGAGAAACAGCCCGCTGACGCAATTGCGCCGGTAGAAGTCCAGGGTCAGGGTGACCACCTCCTCCGGGCTGAACCGTGCGCGGGGCACATCACTGGAGCGGCGGTTGACGCAGTATTGGCAGTCGTAGAGGCAAAAGTTGGTAAGCAGTACCTTGAGCAGCGACACGCAACGGCCGTCGGGCGTATAGCTGTGGCAGATGCCCATGCCATTGGTGGAGCCCAGCCCCGCCTTGCCTTCCGAGCTGCGCTTGGGCGCGCCACTGCTGGCGCAGGAGGCGTCGTACTTGGCGGCATCGGCGAGGATGCTGAGTTTTTCGATCAACTGCATGAAAGGCTACCGATACTGGTTTTTTGTACAGTATCAGCGGCCCAACGGTGTCACAAGTACCGTCTGTAGGAGCGAGCGAACTCGCCCCTGCAAAGGGAGATCAACTGGCGGTGGCCAGCAACAGATCCTGGACCGAACGGCCTTGACCACGATGACGATCGTTTTCATACAACGAAGTGGCAATCTCATCGGCGCGGATCGGCAACACTGACAGCAAGGTGTCGCTCAAGCCATGGCTGGCCTGGCTGAACCCCTGGATGTATATGCCCGCCTTGCAACGCTCGTCGGTGACGATGCGGTAGTCGCGCGCCACTTCGAAATCGCCCATGTAGGCGTGCAGCGGCGCCAGCAGTTCACGGTGCATCTGGCGCTCGTAGCCGGTGGCGAGGATCACCGCGTCGTAGTGGCTGACGCTGGTTTCGCCGGTGGCGTTGTCGCGCAGGGCCAGTTCGATGCCCAGGGGGCCGGCGCTGGCTTTCTCGACCACGGTCATGGTGCGGAACGTCTGGCGCGCGATGCCCGAGACTTTCTGGCGATAGAAGATGCCGTAGATGCGCTCGATCAAGTCCAGGTCGACCACCGAATAGTTGGTGTTCTGGTACTCGGCCACCAGCCGCTCGCGCTCCGCACCGACCTGCTGGAACACCAGGTCGGTAAAGGCCGGCGAGAACACTTCGTTGACGAACGGGCTATCGTCGGCCGGCTTGAGCGCCGACCCGCGCAGGATCATGTCGACCTGCACCGAAGGGAAGCTGTCGTTCAGGTCGATGAAGGCTTCGGCCGCGCTCTGGCCGCCGCCGATCACCGCGATGCGCATCGGTTTACCCTCGACGCACGGTTGCTGGGCCATGCGCGTCAGGTACTGGGAATGGTGGAAGACGCGGCCGTCATCCTTGAGCGCCTTGAACGCATCAGGCACTCGCGGTGTGCCGCCGGCGCTGACCACCACCGCACGGGTGGTGCGCACGTGCTGCTCGCCTTGTGTATCACGGGAGATCACGCGCAGCGCCTCGACCTGCTGCTGGTGCAGGATCGGTTCGATGGCCAGGACTTCCTCGCCGTAGTTGGCCTGGCCCTGAAACTGCCCCGCCACCCAACGCAGGTAGTCGTTGTACTCCATGCGGCACGGATAGAAGGTGCCCAGGTTGATGAAGTCCACCAGACGGTCGTGGGCCTTGAGGTAATTGACAAAGGAATAGGGGCTGGTGGGGTTGCGCAGGGTGACCAGGTCCTTGAGGAAGGAGATCTGCAGTTCACTCTGGGTCACCAGGGTATTGCCGTGCCAGCGGTAGTCGGCCTGCTTGTCGAGAAACAGCACGTCCAGTTTACCCTGGGCTTTTTCACGCTCCTGCAGGGCGATGGCCAGCGCCAGGTTCGAAGGGCCGAAACCGATACCGATCAGGTCGTGAACCGCGGGCGAAGCAATTGCCTGTGTCATTCCAGTGTCCTCTGGATAAGCCCCTTGGCGGACGGGGCGGGAATACCGTCAAGGCCTGAACAACAGGCCGTGTGTTGATAGGAAACGAGGACAGTGAAATAAAATTTAACTAACAGCTGATCAGTGCGCGTCCCACTCGCGCATGCGCACGCGGCAGTGCTTCATGGCGTTGACGATGTGTTTTTCCACCAGCGCGCGGGAAATGCACAGGCGCTCGGCGATCTGCAGGTGGGACAAACCGTCGAGCTTGCGCAGCAGGAAACTGTCGCGGCAGGCGCTCGGCAACTCGGCCAGGGCGCGTTCGAGCATGTCCAGGCGCTGGGCCTGATCGTGAGTGGCATGGGGCGAGCCGCTGGCGAAACGCTCCTCGCTGTCGAGCACCTCCAGTGGCTCGACCTGGCGCAGGGCGTTGCGCCGGTGGCCGTCGATCACCAGGTTCAGCGCGGTGCGGTACAAAAATGCGCGGGGCTGGTCGATGGGCGTGTCGCTGGTGCGCTCCAGCACTCGCACGTAAGCGTCATGCACCACATCTTCGGCCACCTGACGGTTGCCCAGCTTGGCGTTGAGGAAACACACCAGCTCGCGATAGTAGTTTTCCAACATGACTCCCGTCCGTGTCGCGCAGCGATAAGACTCTTGAATAAGAACACCCCTACTGACGCAAGCTTGTCCGCGCCTGCAGGCAAGCCACCGTGATGGCAGTTTGAGTGCGTGCAATTTATAGTAATTCTCATCTACTTTTAAAGAAGTCTCGCCTTTGACGCGGTTTTTTTTACTCATCGGCGCTGTTACAGCCTGTGTAACCGCCTAAATTTGCGCGCCATGCCCTCGTATAACAGTCAGCTCTCCGCGACTGCGGCCATACCTCCCGGCTGGAACCCACGCATGAAACGCCCTCGCCTCGCCCGACGCGCCCTGCCTGCTGTGGCGTGCCTGATTGCCCTCATCGCGCTGATCACCTGGTACACCCTGCCGCCGAGCCGCGATGCACTGACTACCGTCACCGTCACGCGTGGCAACATTGAAAACAGCGTCACCGCACTGGGCACCCTGCAACCGCGCCGGTACGTGGATGTGGGTGCCCAGGCGTCGGGGCAGATCCGCGCCATTCATGTCGAGGCCGGCGATCAGGTCGAGGCAGGCCAACTGCTGGTAGAGATCGACCCTTCCACACAAAAAGCCAAACTCGACGCCAGTCGCTACGCCATCGACAACCTCAAGGCCCAATTGCAGGAACAACAGGCCCTGCACGCACTGGCGCGGCAGAAATTCCAACGTCAGCAGCGCCTGGCGGCGGGTAACGCCACGCGCGAAGAAGACGTGCAAGCCGCCAGGGCCGAGCTGAGCGCCACCCAGGCGCGCGTCGAAATGTTCCAGGCGCAGATTCGCCAGGCCCAGGCCAGCCTGCGCAGCGACGAAGCCGAGCTGGGCTACACACGCATTTATGCGCCGATGAGCGGAACGGTGGTGGCGGTGGACGCCCGCGTCGGCCAGACCCTCAACGCCCAGCAGCAGACGCCCTTGATCCTGCGCATCGCCAGGCTGTCGCCGATGACGGTGTGGGCCGAGGTGTCGGAAGCCGACATCGGTCACGTCAAACCGGGCATGACCGCCTACTTCACCACGCTCAGTGGCGGCAGCCGTCGCTGGACCAGCACCGTGCGGCAAATCCTGCCGATTCCGCCCAAGCCGCTGAACGAAACCAGCCAGGGCGGCGGCAGCCCCAGCAGCAAGAGCGGCAGCGGCCGCGTGGTGCTCTACACCGTGCTGCTGGACGTGGATAACACCGACAACGCGTTGATGGCCGACATGACCACCCAGGTGTTTTTCGTCGCCGGTCAGGTTAAGGACGCCCTCACCGCGCCGGTCGCCGCCTTGCACGGCAGCACGGCCCGCGTGGTCGCGCAGAACGGGCGCATTGAGGAGCGCCAGGTGCGCCTGGGCATCAGCGACCGGCTGCGGGTCGAAGTGCTCGACGGCCTCAGCGAGGGCGATCACCTGCTGATCGGCCCGGTCGACGGCAGCGGAGGTTGAGGTGAACACGCCGCTGATCGAACTCAAGAACATCCGCAAATCCTACGGCGGCGGCGACAGCCCGCAGGTGGATGTGCTGCGCGGCATCGACCTGTCGATCCATGCCGGCGAATTCGTCGCCATCGTCGGCGCGTCCGGGTCCGGCAAGTCCACCCTGATGAACATCCTCGGCTGCCTCGACCGCCCGACCGTGGGCGACTACCTGTTCGCCGGGGAAAACGTCGCGCACCTGGACGGCGATGCGTTGGCCTGGCTGCGCCGCGAAGCCTTCGGTTTCGTGTTCCAGGGCTACCACCTGATTCCGTCCGGCTCGGCCCAGGAAAACGTCGAGATGCCGGCGATCTACGCCGGCATCAGCGCCGCCGAACGTCATGCCCGCGCCAACGCCCTGCTCACCCGGCTGGGCCTGGCCGAGCGCACCGCCAACCGCCCGCACCAGCTTTCCGGCGGCCAGCAGCAGCGGGTGTCCATCGCCCGCGCCTTGATGAACGGCGGCCATATCATCCTCGCGGACGAACCCACCGGCGCCCTCGACAGCCACAGCGGCGCCGAGGTCATGACCCTGCTCGACGAACTGGCCAGCCAGGGCCATGTGGTGATCCTGATCACCCACGACCGCGAAGTCGCGGCGCGCGCCAACCGTATCATCGAGATTCGCGATGGCCTGATCATCAGCGATTCCGCCGACAGCGACAGCAGCGTGCCGGCATCGGCCAACGGCAACGCGCTGCAGGCCGTGGACCTGCGCCAGCGCCTGGCCGACGGCGCCGAACACAACGGCGCCTGGAAGGCCGAACTGGTGGACGCCGTGCAAGCGGCATGGCGCGTGATGTGGATCAATCGCTTTCGCACCGCGCTGACCTTGCTGGGCATCATCATCGGCGTGGCATCGGTGGTGGTGATGCTGGCGGTGGGCGAAGGCAGCAAGCGCCAGGTGATGGCGCAGATGGGCGCGTTCGGCTCCAACATCCTCTACCTCAGCGGCACCTCGCCCAACCCGCGCACGCCGCAGGGGGTGGTCAGCCTCAGTGACGTTGCCGCCCTGGCCACGCTGCCTCAGGTGCAGCGCATCATGCCGGTCAATGGCAGCGATGCCGGCGTGCGCTTTGGCAATGTCGACTACATGGCGTATGTGGGCGGCAATGACACCCACTTCCCCGGCATCTTCAATTGGCCGGTGGTCGAGGGCAGCTATTTCAGCGAAGCCGACGAACGCAATGCCGCCACAGTGGCGGTGATCGGCCATCGCGTGCGCCAGAAGCTGCTCAAGGATGTCGCCGATCCCATCGGCCAGTACATCCTGATCGAAAACGTGCCGTTCCAGGTGGTCGGCGTGCTGGCGGAAAAAGGCGCAAGCTCCGGCAACAAGGACAGCGATGACCGCATCGCCATCCCCTACACCGCCGCCAGCGTGCGCCTGTTTGGCAGCTACAACCCCGAATACGTGGTGATCGCCGCCGCCGATGCGCGCAAGGTGCGAGAGGCCGAACAGGCCATCAATGAATTGATGCTCAAGCTGCACAACGGCAAGCGCGACTTCGAACTGACCAACAATGCGGCGATGATCCAGGCCGAGGCGCACACGCAGAACACGCTGTCGCTGATGCTGGGCTCGATTGCCGCGATCTCCCTGCTGGTGGGCGGGATCGGCGTGATGAACATCATGTTAATGACCGTGCGCGAACGCACCCGTGAAATCGGCATCCGCATGGCCACCGGCGCCCGCCAGCGCGACATTCTGCGCCAGTTCCTTACCGAGGCGGTGATGCTCTCGGTGGTGGGCGGCCTGTTCGGCATTGCCCTGGCATTGCTGGTGGGCGGTGTGCTGGTGCTGGCCAAGGTGGCGGTGCAGTTTTCGCTGCTGGCGGTGCTCGGCGCGTTTGGCTGTGCACTGGCCACCGGCGTGCTGTTCGGCTTCATGCCGGCGCGAAAAGCGGCCCGGCTCGATCCAGTCAAGGCATTGTCCAGTGAATAAATCTTCGTTTATCCCGCACCTGTCGGCCGTCAGCCTGTGCCTGCTACTCAGCGCCTGCGGCGGCAACCCGCCGGTCGTCGACGGCGGCGTCACCGCCCCCGCCGCGTGGCAATTCGCCGAGCGCGATGCCGCCCGGGCGCCCCACCAGCGCTGGTGGACGCAGTTTGGCAGCCCGCAGCTCAATCGGCTGATCGGCCAGGCCCGGCGTGACAGCTTCGATGTTGCCGCCGCCATCGCGCGCGTACGCCAGGCCCAGGCGAGCGCCGTGATTGCGGGGGCGCCATTGTTGCCCGAGGTAAAATTCAACCTCGCCACCGGCCATCAGAAACTGCTGCGCGGTAAGGGCGGCCCCGACCTGGATGTGTCGCAGAATGATGATGCCGTCGACAATTTCGGCGCCAATTTCAGCGCCAGCTATGAAGTGGACTTCTGGGGTGGGCGCGCCGCCGCACGGGACAGCGCCCTCTATGGGTTGCGCGCCAGCGAGTCCGACCGGGCCACCGTGGAGCTGACCCTGCTTGGCAACGTCGCCGACCGCTATGCGCAAACCCTGGCGGCACGCGAGCGCCTGCAGATTGCCGAGCTGAACCTGACCAACGCACGCAACGTGCTCAAGCTGGTGCAGACCCGCTACGACGCAGGCGCAGCCACGGCGCTGGAGCTGGCCCAGCAGAAAAGCCTGGTGGCCGGACAGCAGCGCCAGGTGCCCTTGATCCAGCAACTGGCCGAAGAATCGCGGATCAGCCTGGCCACCCTGCTCGGCCAACCGGTGCAGGCTCTGGCGCTGGAGGCCGAACCCTTCCACACGCTGACGTGGCCGAGCATCGGCCCCGGCGTGCCCAGCCAACTGCTGAGCCGGCGCCCCGACCTGGCCAAGGCCGAAGCACAATTGGCGGCGGCCAAGGCAGATGTCAAAGTCGCCCGCGCCGCCATGCTGCCCGCCGTAACCCTGGGTGCCACCGTTGGCTCAGATGCCTACAAGGCCGCAGAGATCCTGCGCAGCCCCTACTACACGCTGACGGCCGGCCTGGTGGCGCCGATTTTCGACCATGGCCGTCTAAGCGCCGAGCGCGACAAGGCCCGTGCACGCCAGGATGAATTGCTGCAAACCTATCGCGCCGCCATCCTCAATGGCTTTGCCGATGTGGAGAAATCCCTGAGCAGCATCACGCGCCTGGACCAGCAGCGCCAATGGCAGGACGAAGAATTACAGCAAGCGCAGACGGCATTGCAGATCGCCGAAAGCCGCTACCAGGCCGGCGCCGAAGACTGGCTGACGCTGCTTGCGGCCCAGCGCACCCTGTACGCGGCCCAGGACGCGAACGTGCAACTGCGGCTGTCGCGCCTGCAAGCCAGCATCGCGCTGTTCAAGGCGCTGGGGGGCGGCTGGAATACCGACAGTTGATAAACGAATCTCCGCTTTCCTACACAAACCGTTTATTTACCCTACATTATCCAGACTGGGGTCCTTGGTAAAAAAGCCGCTATCTCACGGCTGACCGACCCCCCTCGATGAAACTCCGCGCTCTAGCAAAATGCCTGGCCTGCCTCGGCTGTTGGCTTGCAGCTCCCCTGTTGCTGGCCGATCCGTTGATCACGCCGACCGCCATTGACTGGCTGCTGGATTGCCCCTTTTCCGGCGTTGTGCCGCTGGACCCCGAGGTGGTGGCGCGCACCCAGTGCGGTCAGGTGAGCGTGCCGCGCGACCATGCCGCCCCCGGGCGCGGTCGCGTGAATCTCACCCTGACCCGGGTAGGTGCCCGGCAGCCGCTGAACCGCGAAGGCGTGGTGTTTATCCAGCCGGGCACATCAGGCACGGCCAGCGGCGTGCATTTCGCACTGCAATTGGCCAGCCGCTGGGAATCCCTGGCGACACCGTCCTACCGCAAGCTGGTTGACCGGTATGACGTGATCGAACTGAGCGTGCGTGACCTGTCGCAGGACAACGCGGTCGAGCAGGCTGCGCAGGACATGGAATACGTGCGCGGGCAGTTGGGCGAGGCGCAGCTCAGCTTTGTGGGGAATGCCGACGCCACCCTGCTCGGCAGCCGTTATGGCTCGCTGTTTCCCGAGCGGGTCGCACGCATGGTGCTGGTGAACGCGAGCAAAGGCTCGCCGATGGCCACAGGGGTGGAGCAATTGCTGCTCAAGGACGCCTCCAGCGCCGACGTGAATGGCTGCGTGACCCGTTGGCTTGGCGACTTCCTCGCCGACGGCAAACAACCGCCTGCGTCCGCGCGCTGCCTGGACCGCGGGGCGTGGGAATAACAACCGCCCGTCACATGTGACCGCAGCTCCGTGGCGAGCGGGCTTGCCCTAATGCCGTTCAGTTAAGGAAAATTTGATCGTTCCCACGCATGGGAACGATCAAGAGGGCTCTTGTGGGCTTATTGTGGCGAGCGGGCTTGCCCCGCGTTGGGGTGCGAAGCGCCCCCAATCGAGCAAAACGCGGTGTACCTGATACGGCTCAGCGCCTGGCTTTGGGGCTGCTGCGCAGCCCAACGCAG